>LRTP01000202.1 GCA_001550305.1 Streptomyces diastatochromogenes | reverse complement strand
CTCGTCGAGCCCGAGCCGCCACGCCAGCGCCGCCGTGAACGCGTCCCCCGCGCCCGTCGTGTCCACCGTCTCCACCTTCACCGACGGCACCCGCGCGGCGCCCTCGGCGGAGGCCACCAGCGCGCCCCGCGAGCCCAGGGTGATCACCACCGAGCGCGGGCCGAGGTCGAGCAGGGCGGACGCCCAGTCCTCCGGGGAGTCCCCGAGATCCGTGCCGACGATCACCCGCGCCTCGTGCTCGTTCACGATCAGCGGATCGCAGGCCGCGAGCACCTCGGCGGGCAGCGGGCGCGGCGGCGACGGGTTCAGTACGAAACGGCTGCCGGGAGCGAGATTCCGTACGACCTCCACGACCGTCTCCAACGGGATCTCCAGCTGCGCCGAGACCACGCGGGAGGCCGCCAGGAGGTTTCCGGCGGACCGCACGTCCTCGGGTGTGAGGCGGCCGTTGGCACCGGGCGAGACCACGATGCTGTTGTCCCCGGAGGGGTCCACCGTGATGAGCGCGACCCCGGTCGGCGCCCCGCCGACGAGCACGCCCGCCGTGGCGACCCCGGCCGCCCGCTGCGAGTCGAGCA
>LRTP01000201.1 GCA_001550305.1 Streptomyces diastatochromogenes | reverse complement strand
CGGCCCGGGGTGTCCATCCCCCGTCGCCCCGGGCCACCGGCACCGCCCCTGCCGACCGCTCTCAGCGCAGCTCCGGCAGGGGCGGTGCCGCCGCGCCGCTGGAACCGCCTCTCCCCGAGGTGCGCTCCGAGCGCCTGGTTCAGCAGCTGCACAACGTCGGCAGCGCGCTTCAGCGGCACACCGCCGTCCCAGCGGTCGCCGACTGGCTCGAGGCACCGGCGCCACGGAGACCACCCCCGCATTTATCAGGGGGAGGAGTCACCCAAGCAACGTGGCTCGGCGCGGCCGGGGAACGGTCAAGGACTTTGGAGTGCCAGGGGACCTCAGGGGCGCTCCAAAGCCGGAGCTCGGGTACGCAGTGCTCGCCCGCGCCCACACCGCCGGGACCGTGACGAGCGGGGTGTGAGTCACCGCCGACGAGGCCGGACGAGCCACGGCAGACGGTCGTGAACGCAGATGTCACGCGCCGTCGATGATGTCGAGGACGGCGCGCACCGGGTCGGCGGCCCGGTAGTCCGCGCTCAGGTCCCGCGCCCGGCGTCGGAACGCCGGCTCGTCCAGCACCCACCGGACGGCCTGCCCGACCGCGGC
>LRTP01000200.1 GCA_001550305.1 Streptomyces diastatochromogenes | reverse complement strand
ACCCGGCGAGCGCAGGCCGGGGCGCGCGGCGACCAGCGGGGCCAGCCGGGGATCGGCGCCCAGCCGCTCGTCGACGGCGTACGGATCGGCGTCGAGGTCGAACAGCCGGCGCAGGCGCTGGACGGCGGTGGTGAGGTCGCGCAGGTCGGTGAGGTGGAGCCGGGCGTCGAGCCAGCCGCGTGAGCGTTCGTCCACCGCGACGATTCCGGTGCCGTACGGGAGGCGGAGGGTGCGGCGGTACGTACGGCGGCCGGGGGTGCCGTCGATGTCCTCGACCCCCGGGACCGCCTCGTGGGCGAGCAGGTCGAAGACGGCGGCGGACTGGTACGGGCCCCGGTGGGCGAGGCGCAGGGGGATCCCGGCGGTGGGGGTGACGGTGCGCCGGGTTCCGGTCCCGCCCCGGGGTGCGGCGGCCGCGCGCAGTTCGCTCGGCGTCGAGGCGTACACCGCGCGGATCGTGTCGTTGAACTGCCGGACGCTGGCGAACCCGGCCGCGAACGCGATCTCCGTGATCGGCAGGCCGGTGGTCTGGAGCAGGACGCGGGCGGTGTGGGCGCGCTGGGCGCGGGCGAGGGCCACGGGGCCCGCGCCGACCT
>LRTP01000020.1 GCA_001550305.1 Streptomyces diastatochromogenes | reverse complement strand
TACAGCAGGCCACCCGTGCCCACGGTCGTCGCCCCCCCGACCGTCCCCCCGACCGTCCCGCGGGCCGTCGTCCGCGGTTTCCGAGCGCCGAAACCACCGGGCTCGTCCGGGGCCGCCAAGGCACCCGGCGCACCGTTCAGCATGCCGTCCACGGAGCCGTACCAGCTGTTCTCTCCCTCCATCCGGGCCGCAGCCTCGACCGCCTCGCGCAACGCGCCGGACTCGACCGTCATGCTGACCGGCCCCGAGGCGTTCAGATAGATCAGATGCCCCTCGGGAAGCTGGTCGAGAAGCTCGGGGACCTTCATCGGCTTGAACGACAGGCGTCCCGCCGCGTGCAGATGGTCGGGAGATGTGAACACCGGAACGATGGGCGTCTCGTCGTCCGGCGCCACCGCGGACAGCAGCCCCCCGCCCGGCGCGACGAACACCGCCACCTCCGCGGTAGCCAGTGTGTGGGTCACCGTCTCCGCCTGGCCGTAGCCGGTGGCAGCGAGCTGCACCGCCTCGTCGACCGGGTCGGTCGGATCGGGCCAGCCCATCGCCCTGGGAGAGGGCTGGTACTCCTCGTTGTCCTGCCACTCGACGATCTCGCCGTCGAGGTCCGAGCGCCACTGGCCGACGAGGGCCCAGTTCGGCGGCGTTCCCTCACCCGACCAGGCCGGGTCGATCAGGCCGAGCCAGTGATCGGGGGCCTGCCGAGCCGCCTCGCGGATGTGGTCCGGGACCGGCGGGATGTCGCTCCCCTCGGCCTCTGGCTGCTGCGCCTGGGGGACGTCCAGCCCGGCACCGGCCCCGGAGGGCGCCACGGCCTGCTGCGACACCGGCAGGGTGGGAATGACCGGCCCGTCCTGGCCGCCCGCCGCGTCCTTCCCGTTCGACTTGGTGCTCATCGTTTCCGTCTCTTTCGTCGCTCGTTGCTTTCAGCGTGCGCCTGAACCGCCCGTGCGTCCGCCCCGGCCGGGACGTCAGCCGAACACGCCCGAGCCCTGTCCGGCGCTGCCCCAGACGTCTTCCTCCTGGCGCAGCAGATCGGCGACGCTCGTCTTGCCGTCCTGGTCCCGCTTCTTGTCCTTGTCCTTGTTCTTGCCCGCGTCCGCGTCCGCTTCGTCGGTGGCGGAGCGCCGATGGCGGCCGGCTTCGGCAGGTGGCTCCTGGGGCTCGTCGATCGCGCACGACAGCTCCGCCGCCATGCCGCCGCCCGACGCCTTCGGCCGCCAGGCCGGCCGCGCGGGCTCGGCGGAAGCCTGGTCGGCGGTGACTGCCCGGCCGATGGCATACGCGCCGGCCATGACGGAGGTGGCGGTGGCCGCCTCCTGCCGGGCCGCCTCGGTGTCGGTGTCCGTCTCCTGCCGGGCCGCCTCGGTGTCGGTGTCCGTCTCCTGCCCGTGCCCCCCGAGCAGGGGAAACAGTGAACCGGTCGAGACGTCCCAAGTCGTCGGGTCGTCCGCCGCGGGTGCCTCGGTGGCCGAGACCTGCTGGACGGACTCCTGGCGGGCGGTTTGCTGTTCACCCCGCGCCTGGGGCTCCACAGCCCCAGCCGCCGGTGCCTGGTACGCGGTCGCAGCCTTGGGCACGGGCGCCACGACCTCGGTGTGCGCGGGGAGCTGCACGCCATGCGCCGGAGGGGCTGCCTCGGCCGCGGAGTGGACGCCCGCCGGGT
>LRTP01000002.1 GCA_001550305.1 Streptomyces diastatochromogenes | reverse complement strand
CCGACGCCCCGCGCACGGTCCGCGCGCCGGCCGTGGCGGGGCCGAGCGCGGCGGCCAGTATCCGGGCCTGGCGGAGGCTGCGGGGGGTGCCGGAGGCGACGGGGACGCTCGGGTCCTCGTAGAAGTCGCGAAGTCCCCTGCGGGCGGGGGCCGTTGCCGTCGCCGAGGCAGTGGTCGGGGTCGAGGTCGTGGGCGTCATCGTCTGCCGTCCTCCTCCGTCGCGTGCAGATAGTGCTCGAAGAGGTCGCGGAGGTGGGCGCCGTCGCCGTGGCTGAGCAGGGTGCGCGACCAGCGCAGGGCGACGTGGAGGCGGCCCGCGGTGGACGCCGTGGTGACGGTCAGGCCGCGGGGTGTCCGGGCGGGCGCCGAGAACCACACCGCGTGCGCGCGGCCCGCCTCCGCGCCGAAGTCCAGCGCGTACGGGATGCGGCCGATGTTGCTCAGCAGCGTGGTCGACGTCCAGGGGCCGGCCGCGCGGCGCAGTCCCCGGGTGAGGGCGGCACGCCAGGCGACCGGGACCACGGGGGCGGTCAGGAGGGCCGCGCCGTGGCCGAGTTGGGGCCGGGACAGCGACTTGAGCGCACGGGTGCGTTCCGCCGTACGGCGCAGCAGCTCGCCCATCCGCCCGGCGTCCAACTCATCGACGGTGAAGGGGACTTCGACGAGTCGTGTCCCGTTGCCGATGGGCATGTCCGTGCCGCGGGGGCGGTCGTCGACCGGCATCGTGATGCGCAGGGGGCGTGGGCGGGCGCCGTGTTCCCTGTTCCAGTGCGTGATCATCAGGGCGGTGGCCGCCATGAGCTGGTCGTTCACGGTGTACGGGGAGCCCTTGGGGCGGTGCGGGACGCCGAGTTCGGTGACGAGGAGACCGTTTCCGGGCGAGGGCTCCGGGGTCCCGCGGGCCACACGGGCGGGCGGGGTCCAGGTGGACGGCGTGTCGACCTGGACGGCCTTCGCCGCCGCCTCGGGCGGTCGTACGGGGGGTGCGGTCGGGGAGTTGTCCTTGCCGCCGTACAGCTCCGCGGCGGTGGCGAGGACGCGGAGGCAGGCGGGGCCGTCGAGGGCGGTGTGGTTGACGGTGAGGAAGAGGACGGTGCCCTTGGGGCGGGGGCCGGTGTGGGGACGTGGCGCGGCGCTTCGACGGGGCGCCGTGCCCACCGCGTCCGTCGCCTCGCTGCCGATCGGCGGGCCCGCGCCGTCGACAACCTCCAGGCGGATGGGCGGCGAGGCGGTCAGCGGCGGGGCGGTCAGCAGGGCGCGGGTCCGTGCGTGCTGGAGGGCGCCTGGGCCCGGTGGCGGGAAGGAGACGACCGCCACGTCCGGATCGGGGGTGAGTTCCCACTCGTAGCGGCGGCGGTACCAGGGGCCCGCGGCCTCGCGCATGAGGACGCGGGGGTGACGGTGCAGGGCCTCGGTGAACGCCGTGGTGAGGCGGGCGGGGTCCAGTCGGCCGGGGAGGTGGACCTCGATGTGGACGGTCTCGGGTTCCTCCTCCTGGACACAGTGCCGGGAGACCTCGTCCACGACGGGGAACGGCACGCGGGCGGGGGGCCGGGACGGTCCGTCGGTACCGTCCCGTGCCGGATGCTCCAGCGCGGTCATCGGGGTTCGCCCCTTCCCGTGTCGTCGTCCGCCGGGTTCCCCGCCTTGCGGAAGGCGATCCGTGCGGTGGGCGGATCGGCCTCGCCCGCGACCGCCTCGCCCGCGACCGCCTCGCCTGCGACCGCTTCGCCCGCACCCGCCTCGCCCGCACGCGTGTCGCCCGCACCCGTGTCACCC
>LRTP01000199.1 GCA_001550305.1 Streptomyces diastatochromogenes | reverse complement strand
ACCCCCAACGCCCCCCTCGCACCCCCCGAAGCCCTCACCACCCTCACCGCCCGCGAACGCGAGGTCATGGCCCTCGCCGCCGAAGGCCACTCCAACAACGAAATCGCCGACCAACTCACCGTCAGCCCCCTCACCGTCCGCACCCACATCCACCGCGCCATGACCAAACTCGGCGCCCGCGACCGCGCCCAACTCGTCGTCATCGCCTACCAGACCGGCCTCGTCACCCCCGCACCCCCCACTCCCTGACCCCGCACCACGCCGGGAGGCAGCCCCGCCCCGTTCTGTGATAACCCAGGAGGACCACCATCTCTGTGAGAGATGGACCGGGGCATCGGGAGAGGACATGGATCTGCGGCAGATGGAGGTCGTCGTCGCGGTGGCCGAGGAGGGCGGATTCACCGCCGCGGCACAGCGGCTGCACGTGGTGCAGTCCGCCGTGTCGAGCACCGTGCGCGCACTGGAGCGGGAGCTCGGGACCCCGCTGTTCGACCGCACCACGCACCGGGTGTCGCTGACTCCGGCGGGCGAGGCCTTCGTACCGGCGGCGCGGGCGACGTTGCGGGCCGCCGAACAGGCGCGGTCGGCGGTCGACGCCGCGCGGGGACA
>LRTP01000198.1 GCA_001550305.1 Streptomyces diastatochromogenes | reverse complement strand
CCACCGGCCCACGCGCCCGGTCCGCACCGTCGGCGATCTTCACGGCGACGGCTCGGCCGTCCGGCAGCGCGGCCATCTGGACGCCCTCGAAGCCGTCCTTGGTGAGCAGCCCCGGCACGGCCCGCATCAGCGCCGCGACATCGCGGCCGGAGCCGGACGCCATCTCGGCGTGCTCGCGCATCGCGTCGGCGACCCGCGCCTCGGGGGTGCCGGTCGGTGCGGTGGTGATCCGGGCGGCGGCGCGGGCGAGCCCGTGCAACGAGACGGAGAAGAGGGGCGCGCCGCAACCGTCGACGGTGACCTGGGCGATCGCCTGCCCGGTGAGGTCCTCGACGATCTCCGCGATGGCCTGCTGGAGGGGGTGGCCCGGGGCGAGGTAGTCGTCGAGGGACCAGCCGTTGAGCCGGGCGGTCATCAGCATGGCGGCGTGTTTGCCGGAGCAGTTCTGCGCGAGCCGGGACGGCAGCCGCCCCTCGCGGATCCAGGCGTCCCGCACGACCGGGTCGTAGGGCAGGTCGGGCACGTTGCGCAGGTCGTCCTCGGTGACACCGGCCAGTTCCAGGATCCGCCGGGTCCCGGCCAGGTGCCGCTCCTCGCCCGAGTGACTGGCCGCGGCCAGCGCGAGCAGCTCGCCGTCCAGCGGCAGTCCCGCCCGCAGCATCGCCACCGCCTGGACGGGCTTGAGCGCCGAGCGCGGGTAGAACGCGGCCTCGATGTCGCCGATCTGGAGGTCGACGCCACCGTCGGCGGCCAGTACGACCACCGAGCCGTAGTGGATGCCTTCGACGACTCCACCGCGGACGAGGTGGGCGACGGGGGCGTGCAGGGGTTCGCGGATCACCGGGGCGGTGGCGATCGAGGCGGCGTACGTCATGCTCGTGCTCACGCGTCCACTCCGTCACGGATGCCGGAGACCCGGCGGCGCACCCCGTACCACCCGGCGACCAGCGCCACGGCGATCAGCGGCAGGCACAGCACGGTGGTGCGCCCCGCTCCCCCGTCGGCGTACATCAGGACGAGGACGGAGACGAGGAAGCCGATCGTCACGATCTCGGTCCACGGCGAGCCGGGCAGGCGGTAGCTCGGCCTGGTCAGCTCGCCGCGCTGGGTCTTCCGCCAGAACAGCACATGGCAGAGCATGATCATGCCCCAGGTGGCCAGGATGCCGATGGCGGCGAAGTTCAGGACGATCTCGAAGGCATCGGCGGGGACCACGAAGTTGAGGCCGACACCGAGGACGCAGATCCCGCTGGTGAGCAGGATGCCGCCGTACGGGACCTGGCTGCGGCTCATCACGCCGGTGAACCTGGGAGCGGAGCCCGACATCGCCATGGAGCGCAGGATGCGGCCGGTGGAGTAGAGGCCGGAGTTGAGGGACGACATGGCCGCGGTGAGCACGACCAGGTTCATCACGCCGCCCGCCGCCGGGATGCCGATGTTCGACAGGACGGTCACGAAGGGGCTCTGGCCCGCGCTGTACTTGTTCCAGGGCAGCAGCATCGAGAGCAGGACGACCGAACCGACGTAGAACAGGCCGACACGCCACATGATCGAGTTGATCGCCTTCGGCATGATCTTCTCGGGGTTCTCCGTCTCACCCGCCGCGACACCGACCAGCTCGACGGAGGCGTAGGCGAAGACGACGCCCTGGATGATCAGCAGCATCGGCAGCAGGCCGTTGGGGAAGATTCCGCCGTTCTCGGTGATCAGGGACGGGCCGGGGGTGGTGCCGTCGACGGGGTGCTGGGTGACCAGCAGGAAGATGCCGATGAGCATGAAGACGACGAGCGCGCTCACCTTGATGATCGCGAACCAGAACTCCAGTTCGCCGAACATGCGTACGGATATCAGGTTCACCGTGAGGACGACGGCGAGCGCGACGAGCGCGATCACCCACTGCGGGATGTCGGAGAACATGCCCCAGTAGTGGGTGTAGACGGCCACGGCGGTGATGTCGGCGATACCGGTGGTGGCCCAGTTCAGGAAGTACATCCAGCCGGCGACGTACGCGCCCTTCTCCCCCAGGAACTCCCGGGCGTACGACACGAAGGCGCCGGAGGACGGCCGGTACAGGACGAGTTCGCCGAGCGCGCGCACGACGAGGAAGGCGAAGACGCCGCACACCGCGTACGCCACGAAGAGGGAGGGGCCGGCGTCGGCGAGCCGGCCGCCCGCGCCGAGGAAGAGGCCGGTGCCGATGGCACCGCCGATGGCGATCATGTTGACGTGCCGGGACTTCAGCGACTTGCTGTAACCCGCGTCTCCGGCGTCGACGTGCGCGGTCGGTTTGCCTGCCGATGTGGCCTCGTCTTTGAGGGACTGCTCGCTCACGCCTCGGGTCCGCCTTCCGTGGGGATGTCCGTACGCGCCGGGCGCACGATGTCGGTGAGGGTGGTCTCCACGCGGTCGAGGTGATGGGACATCGCCTCCACCGCGTCGTGTTCACTGCCGTCGATCAGCGCTTCGACGATCGCCCGGTGCTCACGGTTGGACTGTTCGCGCCGCCCGCCGAGCTCGTTGAGGAAGGCGGACTGGCGGGCCAGCGCGTCCCGGATCTCTTCGATCACCCTGCGGAAGACCGGGTTCTGCGAGGCCTCGGCGACCGCGATGTGGAAGATCGTGTCCATGGCGACCCACGCCGTAGTGTCGGTCTCCCGCTCCATCCGGTCCAGCAGATGGGCCAGATGGTCGAGGTTCTCCGGGGTACGGCGCACCGCCGCGTAACCGGCGACCGGGATCTCGACGTGGCGGCGCACCTCGAGCAGGTCGCTCGCCGCGTAGTCGCCGAAGGTGGGGTCCTCGACCGTGTTGGCGACCACGAAGGTGCCCTTGCCCGTACGGGACACGGTCAGGCCCATCACCTGCAGGGCCCGCAGCGCCTCGCGGAGCACCGGCCGGCTGACCTCCAGGCGGCGGCACAGCTCGGCCTCGGAGGGGAGTTTGTCACCGATGGCGTATTCGCCGCGCTCGATGGCGCTGCGAAGGTGGGTGAGCACCGCTTCCATGGCGCTGACGCGCCGCGGTACCGATCCACCTGTCTGGCTGTCTGACAGGTTCACGGGGGTGATCCTGCGGGTGACAAGAGGGGGCTGTCAAGGGGAGTGAAAAGAAACATTCAGGGGGTGCGAAGCCTGTAAACCGGCTTCGCACCCCCTGTGAGCTGCTGTTTCCGCGATCAGCCGGCGAGGGTCCCGCTCGCCAGCAGCCCGAACAGTGCCAGACCGATCACGATCCGGTAGATCACGAAGGCGTTGAAGGAGTGCTTGGCGACGAACTTCAGCAGCCACGCGATCGACCCGTAGGCGACGACGAAGGAGACGATCGTGCCGACGGCGAGCGGCGCGGCGCCCACCCCCGTGCCCAGGGCGTCCTTCAGCTCGTACAGACCGGCGCCGGTGAGGGCGGGGATGCCGAGGAAGAAGGAGAGCCGGGTGGCGGCGACCCGGTCCAGGTCCAGGATCAGCGCGGTCGACATCGTGGCGCCGGAGCGCGAGAAGCCCGGGAAGAGCAGCGCGAGGATCTGTGAACAGCCCACCAGCATCGCGTCCTTGAAGGTGGTGTCGTCCTCGCCGCGCTTGTGGCGTCCCATCTGGTCCGCCGCCCACATCGCGCCACTGCCGACGATCAGCGAGACGGCGACCACCCAGAGGGAGCCGAGCGCCCCGTCGATGAGCGGTTTGGCGGCGAGGCCCACGATCACGATCGGGAGGGTGGCGTAGATGACCCACCAGGCGAACTTGTAGTCGTGACTGTGCCGCTCCTCGCGGTCGCGCAGTCCCCGGCCCCACGCCGAGACGATCCGCACGATGTCCTTGAAGAAGTACACGAGCACGGCGGCGATCGCGCCGACCTGGATGACGGCGGTGAAGCCGACGACGGCCTTGTCGTCGACCGGGATGTTCATCAGCCCCTCGGTGATCTTGAGGTGGCCGGTGGAGGAGACGGGGAGGAACTCGGTCACTCCCTCGACGACTCCGAGGACGACGGCCTGACCGACGTTGATGACGCTCATGGGATCCAGTTCTAGGTCTGAGGGGTTGATGATGAGGAAGGTTGGTCGACAGTGCTGTAGACAGTCTTACTATGCGCGAGTGACGTCCGACGCCTAGGCCCACAACGTCTGGGCGAACGAGACACCCGCGAACGCCGCGCCGAGCCCGGCCGTCACGCTCACGAGCACGTTGGCCGCAGCGTAGAACCCCGCGCCGGTCTCGGTCAGCCGTAGTGTCTCGTACGAGAACGTCGAGTACGTGGTCAGCGCCCCGCACAGGCCGGTCCCGAGGAACAGCTGAAGGTGGGAACCCGCGGTCCCCGCGGCGACCGCGCCGGTCAGCAGGCCGAGAATCAGACAGCCGACGACGTTGACCGCGAAGGTGCCCCAGGGGAAGACGGTGTCGTGCCTGGTCTGCACCGCACGGTCGGTCAGATGGCGCAGGGGCGCGCCGACCATTCCGCCGACGATCACCAGCAGCCAGTTCACAACTACCTCTTACCTTTCTTGCCCGTTTTGTCGGATTCGGCGTCACGTCCCGCATACCGGATGACTTCGCAGGCGTCGAGGATCACCAGACCCTCGCCGACGAGTTCGTCGAGCTGGGGCAGGAAGGCACGGACGCGGTCCTCGGTGTCCACGATGACGATCGCCACCGGCAGGTCCTCGCTCAGCGACAACAGCCGCGAGGTGTGGATCAGCGAGGAGGCGCCGAAGCCCTCGATACCACGGAAGACGCTCGCACCGGCCAGTCCCGCCGCGTGGGCGCGGTGCACGATCTCCGTGTACAGCGGCTTGTGATGCCAGACGTCGTTCTCGCCGATGAAGATCGTCACCCGTAGGGCGCTGCCCGTCAGCCGTGTCATCGCTGCCTCCGTACCAGGGCGCGGCGGGTCGCGGTCACCGCGAGCCACACCGCCGTGAGCGCCGCGCACAGGGTCGCGGCGAGATAGGCGAGGCCGGTTTCGGGGTGGCCCGAGTCGACCAGTTTCTGGATGTCCACGGCGTACGTCGAAAAGGTGGTGAACCCTCCCAGCACACCGGTGCCGAAGAAGGGCCGCACGAGTCGGTGGGCCGCCCACACATCCGTGATGACGACCATGAAGACGCCGATCACCGCGCAGCCGATGACGTTGACCCAGAACGTGGTCCAGGGGAACCCGCCCGTCTCCACGGGCCACAGCCGCGCGGCCCCGTACCGGGCGGTGGCGCCGATGGCTCCGCCGAGCGAGACCATCGCCACGACCGGGGCCTGGCCGTGCCAGGGGGACGCGGGGCGCGGGGTCGGCCGTGCGGGGGCACCCGGCTCGTCGACGCGCTCGGGATGCGGGACTGTCATGACGTACTTCTCCTACTCGCCGGGCCCGGGCCCCCGGGCACACCTCATCGCAAGTAGGGACCGTTGGCGGCATCAGCGCCGCGGTTCGGGTACGGCGGGCCCCACCGCCGCGCCGCGACACATGATCGCGGCCGCTGAACAGGGTAACGCCGACCCCATCGCCCTCGCACACTCGACCGGGACACGCGGCGCCCCGCCGCCCCTCCCGCGCTTCCTCTCCCCGACCTACCAGCCCTTCTCGAACAGGGAGCGGACCTCGGCGATGCGGTACTCGTCACGGCGGTAGAGCGTGCGCCGCCCGACCTTTCTCGCGCGCAGCAGCCCGACCCCGACGAGGAGGTCGAGGTGGGTGCGGGCGACGGCGTGGCTCACACCGAGCTTGGTGGCGACGGTGGCCGCGTCGACGCCGTCGACGCCGTCGACGAGAGAGCCGTGGCGCTCGGGCGGGAAGTGCGCGGCGGGGTCCCGCAGCCACTCCAGGATGTCCAGCCGTTGCCCGCCGACGGGAACCCTCAACATCTCGTCCCCCCTGCTCTTCGTGATGGTGGCGCTGTGTCACCACTTTCCCGCAGCCCGGGGCGGTCCGCACGGGACTTCCACGCCTTCGCGCGGCCCGAAAGTCCCTGGACGACCACAAGGGCCCGGCCGCCGCGGCAGCCGGGCCCTCATGTCATCGACGGTGACTGATCGGGCGGCTGATCAGCGGTGGCCGAACTGCGACATGGCGGGCAGCGCCTTGTCGTCGAAGCCGAACAGCGCCTGGTTCTCCCAGCCGTTGCCGGACGTGGCGTCGGCCGGGTCCCAGCCGTTGCCGGTGACGGCGGTCCAGGTGGCCTCCCAGTAGAAGACACCGAGACCGCGGCCGTTCGGGACGGCCTCCACGACGTTCATCACGTCCCGCAACCACGCGGACTGCCCGGCGGTGGTGGCCGGGTAGCCGGAGACCAGCTCACCGGTCGTGTCGATCTGGTTGACGAGCGAGTCGTCGCTGTCGAGACGGAAGGGGTAGGCCGTCTCGGCCAGGAACACCGGCTTGCCGTAGCGCGCGGCCGCGTCGTCCAGGGTCGTCTGGAAGTCGGAGAGCGGGCCGTGCCAGTAGCCGTAGTAGGACAGGCCGATGGCGTCGAACTTCACGCCGTTGGAGACCGCGTTGTCGAACCACCAGCGGGTGCCGGACAGGTCGCCGCCCTTGGCGAGGTGCAGCGCGACGGTCGTCGACGAGCTGACGGCCTTGACGGCGTCGTAGCCGGAGTTGAGGAGCCCGGCGAGCTGCGACCAGTTGTCGGTGGAGCCCTCGGACCACAGCATGCCGCCGTTGATCTCGTTGCCGACCTGGACCATGTCGGCGGTGGTGCCCTGCGCCTTCAGCGCGTTGAGGACGTCGTACGTGTGGTTGTAGACGTCCGTCTTCAGCTGGCTGTAGGAGTGGCCCACCCAGGCGGCCGGCTTGGTCTGGGCGCCGGGGTCGGCCCAGGTGTCCGAGTAGTGGAAGTCGACCAGCAGCTTCATGCCCTGCGCCTTGATGCGCTTGGCCATCGCCAGGACGCGCGCCTTGTTGTTGTAGCCGTCGGCGGGGTTCACCCAGACCTTCAGGCGCGCGTAGTTCATCCCGGCGGACTTCAGGATGGCGAGCGCGTCACCGGTGGTGCCGGAGCTGGTCTTGTAGACGCCGCCGAGGGCCTCGCTCTTGGCGAGGGAGGAGATGTCGGAGCCCTTGACGGAGAGCCCGGTGGCGCTGCCTGAGGTGAACGTCAGGTCGTCGACGTTGATCCAGTTGCCCGCGTTGGCATCGGAGTTGATGCTGATCGTGCACTGGTTGCCGGTCACCGTGACGGGGACGACGAGGTGTATCCATCCGCTGCTGGAGACCGGCAGGTCGGTGCGCTGGTCGGTGCCTCCGCAGTTCTTCAGCGCGAGGTAGGCGAAGTTCTGGCCGCCGCCCGAGCGCACCCAGGCGGTGAGCCGGTAGTTCCCGTTGGTCAGTCCCGAGAGGTACTGGTACGTCTCCACCTTGTAGGCGGCGGAGGAGTACTGCGTGAGGCGGTAACCACCGCTGTGGCCCCCGGCCTCCACGTAGGAGGCGCCGGTGTCGCCGTACTCCGACCAGCCGGCGGGCGTGGCCGTGCCGGCGCCGTCGGCCTCGAATCCGGCGTTGGTGAGGGTGCTCGCCGCCTGTGCCGTCTGCGCGGGCAGGGCGGTGAGGGCCAGCCCGGCCGCGAGCGGCAGCAGCAGGGTCCTGAGTGTGCGTCTGGGATGGAACATCTTCGTCCGTCGTCCCTTCGACGTGATGGGAATGGGGGTGCCCCCGGAGTGGCTCTGGGGGGGCGACCCCTCCGCCCGCGGCTCTCGTGGCACTCACGGGCGGAGGGGAGTTCGGCTCGGCCGCGGGGTCCTGCGACCCGGCGGCGGTCGGGTGAGGCGTGGAGTCGTACGACGAGGACGGCGATCGGCTCAGCCGTCAGGCCGTACGACCGGGACAGCGGTCGGCTCAGTCGTCGAGCCGTACGACCCGGACGGCCCCCGCGGGCAGCACGAGGCGGCCCGTGGCGCGTTCGCCCGTCAGCAGCTCGGTGCCGGCCGCGTCCAGCGGCACCTTGGCGTCCGACGAGGTGTGGTTGATCGCGAACAGGAAGGTGCCCGACTCACCGCTGCGGCGCACCACTTCGACATCGCGGGGCAGGTCGGCGCGCGGCGCGATCCGCGCGTCGTCGGACGCCCAGCCGATGAGGGCGTCCAGGCCCTGCCCGCCGAGGCGGGTGGAGACGTACCAGGCGGAGCCCTCGCCGAGGCGGTGACGGGTGACGGCCGGGTGGCCCGCGGTGAGTCCGTCGGCGTACGTCCACACGGTCTCGGCGCCGCGCGGCACCACGAACTCGGTCCAGACGTCGCCGGTGAGCTCGGAGCCGTCGGGGCCGGTGATCCGGACCCGGTCGTCCTTCAGGAGCGGCGAGAACTCCTCGACGGTCAGGCCGAGCACGTCCCGCAGCGCACCGGGGTAGGCGCCCTCGTGCACGGCGTCGCGCTCGTCGACGATGCCGGAGAAGTACGACACGACGAGGGTGCCGCCCTGTCCGACGTACTCCCTGAGGTTGTTCCCGGCGGCCTCGGTCATCAGGTAGAGGGCGGGGACGACGACAAGGGGATAGGCCGACAAATCGGCTTCCGGGTGGGCGAAGTCGACCGTGAGGTGACGGTCGTAGAGCGCCTCGTAGAACGCGTCGGCGCGCTCGCGCGGGTCGTGGTCCTCGCTGGGGCGCCAGTCGAGTGTCTGCGCCCACCAGGAGTGCCAGTCCCACAGCACGGCGGCGTCGGCGACGGTGCGGCTGCCCTTGACCGAGGTCAGCGACTCGATGGACGCGCCGAGTTCGGCGACCTCGCGCCAGACCCGGGAGTCGGTGCCGGCGTGCGGCAGCATCGCCGAGTGGAACTTCTCGGCGCCGCGCCGGGACTGCCGCCACTGGAAGAACATGGCGCCCTCGGAGCCGCGCGCCACGTGCGCGAGGGAGTTGCGGGCCATCTGGCCCGGGGACTTCGCCGGGTTGCGGGGCTGCCAGTTGACGCCGGACGTGGAGTGTTCGAGCAGCAGCCAGGGGGCACCGCCCGCGACGGAGCGGGTGAGGTCGGCGGCCATCGCGAGGTTGACGTGGGTGCGGCGGCCGTCGGTGATCAGGTAGTGGTCGTTGGTGACGAGGTCGACCTCGCGGCCCCAGGCCCAGTAGTCGACGGAGTCGCACTGGCTGAGGGCGGTCATGAAGTTCGTGGTGACCGGGATGCCGGGGGCGAGGCGGTGCAGGATGTCCCGCTCGGCGACGAAGTTCTCGCGCATGGTCTCGTCGGCGAAGCGCTTGTAGTCCAGGGCCTGGGCCGGGTTGCCGACCGTGGGGGTCACGCGCGGCGGGTTGATCTGCTCGAAGTCCGCGTAGCGCTGGCCCCAGAAGGCGGTGCCCCAGGCCTCGTTGACCGCGTCCACGGTCCCGTACGTGCGGGCCAGCCAGCGGCGGAAGTGGGCGGCGCAGGACGCGCAGTAGCAGGCCGAGACGGGCACTCCGTACTCGTTGTGGACGTGCCACAGGGCGAGCGCGGGATGGTCGGCGTACCGGGTGGCGAGTGCGGTGGTGATGCTCGCCGCGGCGGCGCGGTAGTCGCTGTTGCTGTGGCAGATGGCGCCGCGCGAGCCGAACTCGTAGCGGGTGCCGTCGGCGGCCACCGGCAGCGCCTCGGGGTGCTCGCGGTAGAACCAGGCGGGCGGCGCGACGGTCGGGGTGCCGAGGTCGGCACGGATGCCGTTCTCGTGCAGCAGGTCGAGCAGTCGGTCCAGCCAGCCGAAGTCGTGCGTTCCCCGGGCGGGTTCGAGCAGCGCCCAGGAGAAGATCCCGACGCTCACCATCGTGACACCCGCCTCGCGCATCAGCCGGACGTCCTCGTGCCAGACGTTTTCCGGCCACTGCTCGGGGTTGTAGTCCCCACCGAAGGCGAGCCCGGTGAGGCCCTTGGGTGTGGTCTCCGGCATGGATCTTCTCCCGTTTAATCGATCATTTGGGAACGTGCACACACTCGATCAGCGGCGCGAGGCCAACATAACCGCACAGCAACAACCATTGACAAGTGTCCGGGATGTTTCTCTACTGTGAACGCTCACAGAAGCATGGCACGGTCGCCGCAGCAGGCGGGGACCCAGGTCAGGGGAGAAAGATCCATGCCAAACACGAAGCTGCGTCGCCTCGTGGCCACCTCCATCGCCGTCACGCTCGGCGGCACCGCACTCGCCGCCTGCGGCTCGTCGGACGACAAGAGCTCGTCCGAATCGGGCCCGGTGTCCCTGACGTACTGGTCCTGGGCTCCGGGCATGGACAAGGTGGTCGACCTCTGGAACAAGGGGCCGGGCAAGCAGCAGAAGATCACGGTCACGGTGAAGAAGCAGGCGTCGGGCGACACGCTGGTCACCAAGATCCTCACCGCGCACAAGGCGAAGAAGGCCCCGGACCTGGTCCAGGCCGAGTACCAGGCGCTGCCGACCCTGGTCAGCAATGACGCGCTCGCCGACATAGCGGGCGAGTCGAAGGACGCGAAGAGCAAGTTCGCCGACGGTGTCTGGCAGCAGACGACCCTGGGCTCGGACGCCGTGTACGCGATCCCGCAGGACATCGGCCCGATGATGTTCTACTACCGCCAGGACCTCTTCAAGAAGTACGGCCTGACGGTTCCCACGACCTGGGAGCAGTTCGCCGAGACCGCCCGCGCGCTGAAGAAGAAGGCTCCGGACAAGGACCTGACGACCTTCTCCGCCAACGACTCCGGCCTCTTCGCGGGTCTCGCCCAGCAGGCGGGCGCCAAGTGGTGGACCGCCTCGGGCGACAAGTGGAAGGTCGGCATCGACGACGCGGCGACGAAGAAGGTCGCCGACTTCTGGGGCGGCCTCGTCAAGGAGGGCGCGATCGACAACCAGCCGATGTACACGCCCTCCTGGAACAAGGCGCTGAACACCGGCAAGCAGATCGCCTGGGTCAGCGCGGTGTGGGCGCCGGGCACCCTCACCACCGCGGCCCCCGACACCAAGGGCAAGTGGGCGATGGCCCCGCTGCCGCAGTGGGACGGCAGCACGGACGTCACCGGCAGCTGGGGCGGCTCCTCGACGGCCGTCACCACGGACTCGCAGCACAAGGCGGCCGCCGCGAAGTTCGCCACCTGGCTGAACACGGACCCGCAGGCGGTGGCCGCGCTGGCGAAGGAGGGCGGCATCTACCCGGCCGCCACCACCGCGCAGACCAGTGACGCCTTCTCCCAGCCGCCGGCGTTCTTCTCCAACCAGGCGGACTTCTACCCGAAGGCCGCGGAGATCGCCAAGACCACCGCGCCCTCCGCCTGGGGCCCGAACGTGAACGTCGCCTACACGACCTTCAATGACGCCTTCGGCGCCGCCGCCAAGGACAAGTCGGACTTCGGCGCCGCCCTGAAGAAGATGCAGGACAACACGGTGGCCGACCTCAAGAAGCATGGCTTCGGGGTCGCTCAGTGACGACGGCACGTCGGAAGTCGTACGGGGTCAAGGGGGCCCCGTACGCTTTCCTCCTCCCCGCGACGATCCTCTTCGCCCTCTTCTTCGCGCTGCCCATCGGCTACGCGCTCTGGCTGAGCCTGCACAAGGTGCAGGTCAAGGGCCTGGGCCTGGGCTCGGGCGCCCGCAAGGAAGTCTGGGCGGGGCTGGCGAACTACAAGGACGCCCTCTCCGACTCCGAGCTGCTGAGCGGCGCGGTGCGCGTGCTGGGCTACGGCGCCATCGTGATCCCGGTGATGCTGGGCCTCGCGCTGCTGTTCGCGCTGATGCTCGACACGGACAGGGTGCGCCTGGCCCCCTTCACCCGGCTCGCGATCTTCCTGCCGTACGCCATTCCCGGCGTCGTCGCCGCGCTGCTGTGGGGCTTCCTGTACCTCCCCGACGTCAGCCCCTTCTACTTCGTCCTCGACAAGCTGGGGATGCCGCAGCCGAACCTGCTGGACGGCGGCCCGCTGTATCTCGCCCTGTCCAACATCGCGGTCTGGGGCGGCACCGGCTTCAACATGATCGTCATCTACACCTCGCTGCAGGCCATCCCGGCCGAGGTGTACGAGGCGGCGAAGCTGGACGGCGCCACGCCCCTGCAGATCGCGCTGAAGATCAAGATCCCGATGGTGGCGCCCTCGCTGGTGCTCACCTTCTTCTTCTCGATCATCGCGACGCTCCAGGTGTTCAGCGAGCCGACCACCCTCAAACCCCTCACCAACTCCGTCTCCACGACCTGGAGTCCACTGATGAAGGTGTACCAGGACGCCTTCGGCAAGGGCGACATCTACTCGGCCGCCGCGGAGGCGGCGATCATCGCCGTCGTCACCCTCGTCCTGTCCTTCGGCTTCCTGCGGGCCGCGAACTCCCGTGACAAGCAGGAGGCAGCACGATGAGTTCTCTCGCCGTACGCAAGGCCGCACCGGCCGCGGGTACCACCCCCGGCACCGCCCAGGGCCCGCCCCTGCGCCGCCGTATCGCCTTCGTGCCCACCCTGACGCTGCTGCTCGGCGCGCTCTACTGCCTGCTGCCCGTCGCGTGGGTGCTGATCGCGGCCACCAAGTCCGGCCGTGAGCTGTTCTCGACCTTCACGTTCCTGCCGGGCTCCGGCTTCACGCAGAACGTCAAGGACCTCAACGCCTACCGCGGCGGGATCTACTGGAAGTGGATGGGCAACTCCGCCCTCTACGCGGGCCTCGGCGCCCTCCTGTCGACGGCCGTCTCGGCGCTCAGCGGCTACGCCCTCGCGATCTACCGCTTCCGGGGCCGCGAAACCGTCTTCGGCGTCCTGATGGCGGGCGTGCTCATGCCGCCGGTGATCCTGGCGATCCCGCAGTACCTGCTGCTGGCGAAGGCGGACCTCACGGACTCGTACGCGTCCGTGCTGCTCCCCCTCATCCTCTCCCCGTACGGCGTCTACCTCGCCCGGATCTACTCCTCCGCGGCCGTGCCCGGTGACGTGGTCGAGGCCGGACGGATGGACGGCGCGAGCGAGTGGCGGATCTTCAGCCGGATCGCGCTGCCGATGATGGTGCCCGGACTGGTGACGGTGTTCCTCTTCCAGTTCGTCGCCGTGTGGAACAACTTCCTGCTGCCGTACATCATGCTCAGCGACGACGAGAAGTTCCCGATCACGCTGGGTCTGTTCACGCTGCTCGAACAGGGCTCCAACACCCCGGCGCTGTACACGCTGGTGATCACCGGCGCACTGCTCGCGATCGTTCCGCTCATCGCTCTCTTCCTGGTCATCCAGCGATTCTGGAGCCTCGATCTGCTCTCGGGAGCCGTAAAGTCGTGACCATGACCAACGCGGGGGGCAGGCGCAGACCGCCGACGATCCATGACGTCGCGCGCGAGGCCGGCGTGTCCCGGGGCACGGTGTCGCGGGTGCTCAACGGCGGGCACTACGTGAGCCCGGCGGCGCAGGAGGCGGTCAACGCCGCCATCCGCAGAACGGGCTACGTCGTGAACCGGCACGCCCGTTCGCTGATCACCGGCCGCTCCGACTCGATCGGCTTCCTGCTCACCGAACCGCAGGAGAGGTTCTTCGAGGACCCGAACTTCAACGTCCTGCTGCGCGGCTGCACCCAGGCGCTGGCCGGGCACGACATTCCGCTCCTGCTGATGCTCGCGGGCACCGAGGACGAACGGCGGCGCATAACGCGGTACATCACCGCGGGCCACGTCGACGGAGTGCTGCTGGTCTCCAGCCACTCGGGCGACCCGGTCGCCGAGCAGTTGCGTGAGGCGGGCGTGCCGCTGGTCGCCTGCGGCAAGCCCATCGGGCTCGGCTCCAAGGTGAGTTACGTCGCCGCCGACGACCGCGACGGCGCCCGGGACATGGTCAAGCACCTGGTCTCCCTGGGCCGTCGCCGCATCGGGATGGTCACGGGTCCGCTCGACACCCCGGGCGGTGTCGAGCGGCTCGCGGGCTACCGTGAGGTGCTCGCCGAGGCGGGCATCGAGGCCGACGACCGCCTCGTCGCCTCCGGCGACTACAGCCGGGCCAGCGGTGAGGCGGGCGCCGAGCAGCTCCTCGACCGCGCCGCGGACATGGACGCGGTGTTCGTCGCCTCCGACCTGATGGCCCAGGGCGTGCTGGCCGCGCTGCACAAGGCCGGCCGCCGGGTCCCGGAGGACGTCGCCGTCGGCGGCTTCGACGACTCCCCCGCCGCCACCGCGGTCACCCCCGCCCTCACCACCATCCGCCAGCCCTGGGACCGCATCAGCAACGAGATGGTGCGGGTGCTGCTCGCACAGATAGGGGGCGACGACCCGGCGGCGGTGATCCTGCCGACGGAACTGGTACGACGCGACTCGACCTGATCCGCCGGACAGGCCCTGGGGGCCGGGACCGGTCAGGATTCGAGAAGCCTCCCGGCCCTCCCCCGCTCTACCGTGAAAGCACCGGAACACACCACGGAGGAGTCACCATGACCGCAGGGCTGAAGACCATCATCTACCCCGTCAAGGACCTCGCACGGGCGAAGGCCCTGTTCGGCGCGTTGCTCGGCACGGAGCCCTACGCGGACACCGCGTACTACGTCGGGTTCAAGGACTCCGGGCAGGACGTCGGCCTCGACCCCAACGGTCACGCCAAGGGGATGACCGGACCGGTCCCGTACTGGCACGTCGACGACATCCGGGCGACGCTGGCGGCCCTGCTGGAGGCCGGGGCCGAGACGCTCCAGGACGTCCAGGACGTGGGCGGCGGCAGGCTGATCGCCTCGGTCAAGGACACGGACGGGAACCTCGTCGGGCTCCTCCAGGACGGCTCCGGCGCGTAGCCCCGCCGGGTTGTTGCAACCGCACTAGTTGCACACTCAATAAAACCCTGCACCTCTGTTACCGTGCACATATGGCAGCGAACGTGGTGGGCGAGGCCCGGCTCGAGGACCGGTGGCGGGACATCCTGTCGGTGCACGCGCGCACGATGTGCGAGATCGACCGCGCGCTGCACCCGCACGGTCTCGGCGCCAGCGACTTCGAGGTGCTGGACATCCTCGTCTCGAGCGAGCTCGCGCACGAGGGCGAGCACTGCCGGGTGCAGAACATCGCCGACCGTGTCCATCTGAGCCAGAGCGCCCTGTCCCGCCTGATCGGGCGGCTGGAGAAGGACGGCCTGGTGGAACGCACCATGTGTCTGGAGGACCGGCGCGGTGTGTGGGTCGCGCTCACCCGCAAGGGACGCGACCTGCACACCGAGGTGCGCCCCCTGCAACGCGCCGTGCTGGCCCGCATGCTGAACGTCTAGCGTCCCTGCGCCGCACCTCGTCCCTCCACGCACGAACGCGTCACACCACGAACTCCGCCCCGTCCGGCAGCACTTCGACCCCCGCCGCGCTCACCCGCGCACGGGCGTCCGAGTCCGGGTCGAGCAGCGGGTTCGTGTTGTTGAGGTGCGTGTAGATCCGTCGGGGGCCGGAATGACGGGCGAGGGCCGCGAGGCTGCCGCGCGCGCCCGCCACCGGAAGGTGCCCCATCGCGGCCTGCCGCCCGCCCCGCGAGCGCACGGCCGTGTCCATCTCGTCGGGCGCGAAGAACGTGCCGTCGAGCAGTGCGCAGTCCGCCGAGGCGAGCAGGTCGTCCAGCTCCGGGGTCCAGGCGCCCAGACAGGGCGCGTACAGGAGCACTCCGCCGCCTGCCAGGTCCTCGATCCGGTACGCGGTCACCCAGCGGTCGTCCGGGTCGGGGCCGGCGACGTACTTCGGGGCCTTGGGACCGAGGGGGTGCGCGGTGACGACCAGACCGCCGGACAGCACGAACCCGCCCTCGGTCAGGCTGTCCGCCCACTCCCAGGGGGCGTAGCGGTCGAGCAGGTCACGCAGGGGGGCCAGGGTGGCGAGGACGGGCGGTGCGGCGTAGACCTTGAGCCCGGCACCGCCGCGCAAGACGGTCAGCCCGGCGACGTGGTCGGCCTCCGCGTCGGTCAGGAGCACGCCCCGTACGGGGGTGTCCCGAGGCCCCGGTCCGGGTGCGAGCGCGGGGGTGGTGGTCAGCTGCGTACGGATGTCGGGCGAGGCGTTGAGCAGCCACCAGTCGCGGGAGTTGCCGCTCAGGGCGACGGACTCCTGGGTCCGCGCGGGCAGTTTTCCGTCGCGGGCGGCCGCGCAGAGCGCGCACGCGCAGTTCCACTGTGGGAAGCCGCCACCGGCGGCCGTGCCCAGCAGGACGACTTTCAAGGGGACTCCCATCCCTGCGCATCGAACCGTACCCGGGGGATCTTCCCCACTCGGCGGCCAGAACTACTCGGCGGCCGGGGGCAGTTCGGGACGATCTTCGCCGGGGCGCCGGTCCGCGGGGCGCGCGGGCGGGATCGGTGTCGAGGGGAAGTCCCGCGGCCCGGTCCACAGCGCCGGGACCGCGTCGCCGCGGCGGCACAACTCGAAGGCGATCGTCTCGTAGTTGACCCGCCAGCCGTGGAAGTGCGGCCACGCCTGTTCGGCCGTCCGCTCGGCGGGGAACCCGTCCGCCTCCAGCATCGCGACGGCCGCGTCGAACTCCAGGTAGGTGAGCTGGATCGGGGTCTCGGGTGCCGGGTCGGTGTCGTAGGGGAAACGCAGGGAGCGGGCGATGTCGCGCAGTGCGGTGAATCCGGCGCGCAGCACCAGGCGGGCCTCGGGCGGGGCGCTGCCCGGAGTGAGGGCGAGCTGCATGGCGGCCGCGTCCATCACGGCGACGAGGGCGACGATCCAGCTGCGGTAGGGCCGCGGTGAGCGGAACGCGAGCAGGACGGGGTACGTGGAGTGGCTCTCGCCGATGTCGGAGGCGAGCCGTTCCCAGGAGCGGTAGAGCTCGGGCAGCGCGGTCTCGGTGTCGACCAGCCACTGCCGGGCGAGGATCTCCGGTCCCCAGGCGGGTTCGCCCGCCCGCGACTGGAGCAGGGTCACCTCCAGCTCGCGGCGGTTGTAGGCGGCGTACAGGGTGGGCAGATAGGCGATCTGGAGGGCGATCACGACCGGTCCGGTGACGGCCGCGATGAAGTCCACCACGGACAGGTGCAGTCGGTCGCCGCTGGCGAAGCCGAGCGTGAACAGGCTGGAGCCCGCCTCCCGGACCGATTGGGTCCAGGTCAGCGAGGAGATGGCGTGCAGCAGCAGTCCGAAGCCGATCAGGGCGCCGCCGAGCCAGCTCACGAGCGTGCCCATCAGCATGAGCGGGGCGAGCCAGGTCTGCGCGCGGTCGATGGCACGGTAGCTGCCGCCGGGGGCGGCGAGGCGCAGCAGGAAGCGCAGGGAGCGCCACCAGCGGATCACCATCGAGGAGTACAGCCCGCGGGGCACGACGAGAGTGCGCAGGATGCTGGCGAACACCAGCAGCAGGAGCAGGCCGCCGGCCACGCCCGAGATCCATTTCATGCGGTCATTCTCACGTCCGACGCGGACGTCTTCAGCGCAACGGATCTCGTACGGCGCGAACGGGGCCCGCGACCCGCACGTCGAACGGTCAGGCCCGCGGCCGGACCAACAGGGTACGAACACCCTCGGAGGTGAGGGTCAGGCCGTTCGGTGAACTCGGGTCGATGGTGAGCGACAGATCACCGGTCGGCCATTGAGAGGCGAGCGCGCCCAGCGGAACCAGACGGTAGCGGGAGACGGACGGCAGCATTTCAGCCATCGCCGGCTCCGAGGTGAACACCGGCACCACCTGCTCCCCGCCCGGCTGCTCCAGCACGGGCAGCGCCACGGCGGCGGGGTCGCGCACGTCCTCCTCGCTCGCGTCGTCCGGCACCGGGACCAGCACCTCGCTGCCGGCCAGGGTGTCCAGCGCCAGCGGGTTCTCGGTGTTCTCCGCGAGTGCGTTCAGTGCCTCCTGGGCCGGTGTGGTGGCCGTCGGCAGGTAGTGATGGTTGTTCGAGGGTGTGTCCATTGGCAGATCCCAGGTAGTGACGGACAGGCCGCCCGGGGCGGGACTCGCCCCGGGCGCGGCTCCTGTCGCGCGTACCCACTCGCGGCCGGGGCATTCCCCGCCCCCGCCCGCCGGTCCCCACGAGATCGAGAGACCGAGAGATCAGGAGGTCAGGAGGTGAGGAGGTGAGGAGGTGAGGGGATCAGGAGATCAGCGGGATGTCGTCCGACGGCAGGCCGAGGCGGTCGCGGCCGACGCGGCGGGCCAGCGGTTCGGCCATCGTGGGGCCGAGGTGCGACCAGATCGTGGCGGCGTCCCGGAAGTAGCGCTGCATCCGTGCGCCGTCGCGGGCGTGCCGGGAGCCCGCCGTGCGGAAGAGGATGCCCTGGAGCGCGTCCCAGGCCAGGCGCCCGGCGGTGACGAAGACCAGCGCGAGCCGGTTGTCGACGGCGGTCGTGAAGGGAGCCCGGCCCGACACGTTGTCGCAGCAGGCCTCCATCCAGTCGTCGGCGGTCGCCCGCAGCGCCGCGTCCGCCGTACGGATCGCGGCCAGCGCCTCCCCCAGGTGACGCTGGTAGTCGTGGAGGTCGGCGCGGGTGCGGCCGGGGTCCAGGACGAGCGGCCGTTCGGCGATGATCCGGGCGTACTCGTCGGCGGCCGCGTACGCGGTGCCGATCATGAGGGCGGCCAGCTCGCCGTGGAAGAAGCTCGCCGCGCGCCCCGCGTACATGGGATGGCCGTGCAGCTTCGAGCCGACGGAGCCGCCCTCGACGGGCAGGTCGAGCAGGCTCGCCTCCCGGGTGAAGTGCGCGGGGATGCGGGCCTCGTCGAGGCGGATGCTGTGGGAACCGCTGCCGCGCAGGCCGAGGACGCCCTGCCAGTCGTCGAGCAGGGTCCAGGCGGAGCGCGGCGCGACGAACAGCACGAGCGGCCCCGGCGGGTCCTCCGGCTTCTCGGGGGCGCGCAGGGTCTGACCGACGTAGTGGGTGGAGTACGGGGAGCCGGAGGAATACGACCAGGTGCCGTCGAGGACCACATGACCGTCGCCGTCGGGCCGCGCCACCCCGACGGGGGTCGCGGTGGAGGCGGCCCGGAAGTCGCCCTCGTCGCCGAAGAGTTCGTCCTGTGTCCTCTCCTCGAAGACCGAGGCGACCTGGAGGACATGGGCGGCGGTGAGGGACAGGGCCCAGCCGGTGGAGGGGCAACCGCGCGCGACCTCGGTCACGACGCGGTAGAAGGTCGGCAGGCCGAAGGCGTATCCGCCGTACCTGCGCGGCTGCAGCATCCGGTAGAAACCGGCGCGCAGGAACTCCTCGTGGGTGTCCTTGGGGTAGATCGTCAGCCGCTCGGTCTCCGGCTGACGTTCGAGCAGCGCGGGCCGCATCGCCACGGCCCGCTCGATCACTTCGCGTTCGGTGAGTTCCGGTTCGGGAACGGCGATCACGGGGCCTCCTGGCAGGCGGGACTGTCCGTACGTGCGGCGATACCAGTGATTGAACACGCAGATCCGCCACGGTGTACCACCGGATGACGCCAAGTACGAGGATCTGTACACCGGTTGAAGTGTCGGCCGGCCCGCCCGGGAGCGCGGGGGGAGCGCTCTTCCCACCCGTCGGCCAGGGCTTCGAGGCGATGGCCTTGGTGAAAACGAACCAGCGATGGTGACCGGGGCCCACGCGCCCCGCAGACCCCGCCGCCTACCGTGGGCGCATGCCGATGCAACCCTGGTTTCCGGACGCCAAGCTGGGCGTCTTCATCCACTACGGTGTCTACGCCGTGGGCGGAGCGGCCGAGTCCTGGTCGTTCTACACGGGCGAGATGACCCACGAGCAGTACATGAAACAGCTCGAAGGCTTCACCGCGTCGAAGTACGATCCGGACGCCTGGGCCGAGCTGTTCGCACGCATCGGCGCACGGTACGCGGTCCTCACCACCAAGCACCACGACGGCGTCGCCCTCTGGGACACCGGCCACCGCAGTCTCGACGTCGTCCGGGACACCCCGGCCGGCCGGGACCTGGTCACGGGTTTCGTCGACGCGCTGCGCGAGCGGGGGCTGAAGGTCGGGCTCTACTACTCGCACTCCGACTGGAACCACCCCGACTACCCCAGCGTCCGGCACGTCAGGCCGGGCGAACCGCCGAGTCCCTACTCGCACGCCGAGCCCGGCAAGGAGGACCCGGCCGCCTGGGAGCGCTACCTCGCCTACCGCGACGGCCAGGTCCGCGAGTTGATGGACCGCTTCCGCCCCGACCTGCTCTGGTTCGACGGCGAGTGGGAGCGCACGGAGGAGCAGTGGCGGATGGACGAGCTCGCCGAGCTGATCCTCGCGGGCAACCCCGACGCCGTCCTCAACGCGCGGATGCTCAGCCACGGCGACTACGCCACCCCTGAGCAGGGCACCCCGCTGCAGGCCCCGGAGGGCCCCTGGGAGCTGTGCCTGACGATCAACGACTCGTGGAGCCACCGGCCGCAGGACCGCGACTTCAAGTCGGTGCGTCAGCTGGTGCGCTACTTCACCGAGACGATCGGTATGGGCGGCAATCTGCTGCTCGGCGCCGGGCCCCGCGAGGACGGGACCATCCCCGAGGAGCAGATCGAACGCCTGGAGGGGCTCGGCGCGTGGATCGGGCGGCACACGGACGCGGTGTACGGGACGGTCGCCGGGCTGCCGGCGGGGCACCACTACGGTCCCAGCACCCTCTCCGCCGACCGGCGCACGCTGTACCTGGTCTGCTTCGACGCCCCCCGTGACAACGTCTCGTTGCGCGGCCTGCGCAACGAGGTCAAGCGCGTCACGGTCCTGGGCACCGGCACCGAACTGGGCCACCACGTCACCGGCGGCCTCGACACCGTCCCGGGCGTGACGTGGATCGACGCGCCCGCCGCGGCCGACCTCGACGAGTACGCCACCGTCCTCGCCGTCGAGCTGGAGGGCGATCTGGACCTCTACCGGGGCACCGGCCGCGACTGACGGGGGGACCGCGTCAAGGGAGTACGGCGGCGGAACGGGGCGAGCAGTGGTAGAGGCGTGACGTCGGGAGCGGTACGCGTATGCAATGGGCGCGCACCCATTCGGCGTTGGTCCGGCCCGGGACGGTCACCACACCGCCGAGGACGACGTAGCGCAGCCGGCCGGTGGCGACGAGGTGACGGAACTGGGCGCCGGTGGGCGTGGGCGCGGCCCCGGTGAATCCGCCCATGGGAAGCACCTTGGCGCCCGCGTAGAGGATGTACGCGGCGGCGGACCGCCAACTCGTCGTCGCGAAGAGGTAGGTGGCTCCGTCCTGGTGGGCCCGGGTGTAGGCCAGGAGCCGCTGCTGGTCCTCGTCGAGTCCGTCGGTGGACTTCGGGGCCTTACCGCCCGCGTTCCCGGCGGCGGGCGGTGCGGAGAGGGTCCGTTGCCGCGCGTTGTGGTGGTGCCACGCGGACACCGGCCCGGCGGAGCCCATGCCGGAGTGCCCGTAGGCGGGATCGAGGACCGAGGCGGCCCAGGCCGCCGAGGGCCCCAGCATCGCCACGACGGCCAGGCCGAGGCCCAGCACCGCGACGCGCCGTCGCCCCCCTTCGGCGCCATCGGTACGGGACAGTGTCAGCAGCGCCAGCGCGCCCGCTCCGAGGATGATCGCGGCCGGGGCCAGCCACGGCAGGAATGTCGGGTACTGCCCCGCGACCACCGCCGACCAGACCACCGTGGTCACCACGGCGACGGGCAGCGCCCACGTCCGTGCCCCGCTCCCGCTGCGCCAGGCACGCCAGAACTGCACCGTCCCGGCGCCGAAGAGCGCCGCCAGCGGTACGGCCACGACACCCATGTAGTACGTATGGCCGCCGACCGCTCCGGCGCTGAACACCAGGAAGTACGTGGCCAGCCAGACCGCCCAGAGCAGGAAGCCCGCCCGCAGCGGGTCCGTACGCGGCCTGCCGCGCAGCCACACCAGACCGCACACCGCGGCGAGCGCGGCCGCCGGGTACAGCCAGCCGACCTGCGAGGCCAGCGACGGGCCGACCATCTTGGCCCACTGCATGGCGGCGTGTCCGGCCCCGGGCCCTTTGGGGACGGTGCCCGCCATGGTCTGTGCCGCCACGCTTCCGGTGTCCTTGGCGTCGATGCCGAGGCTGGAGAAACGGGTGAGGAAGTTGTATCCGACGACCTGGCTGATGGCCGAGTTGTTCGTCGTACCGTCCACGTACGGACGGTCCTTGGCCGGGGTCAGTGTCACCAGCAGCACCCACGAGGCCGAGACCGCCAGACACACCGCGCCTGCGGCGGCCAGGTGGGCCAGACGGCGGCGCAGCACCGCCGGTGCCGAGACCACGTACAGCAGGCCGAGCGCCGGGAGGACCGCCCAGGCCTCCAGCATCTTGGCCTGGAAACCGAGGCCGACCCATATGCCGGCCGCGAGCAGCGGGCGCAGCCGGGCCTCGCGGGCCGCGCGCAGCGTGGCGTCGGCGGCCAGCAGGACGAGCAGGGTGAACGCGGTGTCCTCGGCCTGCGTGCGGAAGAGCCCCGCGACCGCCGGGGTCAGCGCGAACGCGCCCGCCGCGAGCAGGCCCGCGCTCTCCCCCGCCCAGCGGCGCACCGCGCGGTACAGGACGGCCACGCTGAGCACGCCCTCGATGACCTGGGGCAGGGTGAGCGCCCACGGATGGAATCCGAAGATCCGCGCGGACAGCGCCTGGGGCCACAGGAAGCCGGGCAGTTTGTCGATCGTGATCGAGTTGCCGGGGTCGAAGGAGCCGAACAGGAAGCCCTTCCAGCTCTCGGACATGCTGCGCGCGGTCTGCGCGTAGAACGCGTGGTAGCCACTGTGCTGGATGTCCCAGGTGAACAGCAGGGCCGCCATCGCGAGGATCGCCAGCAGCGCGGGTCTTGCGTGGGCCGGTCCTCCCACCGGGCTGCGGCCGGACGTCCCGGGACGGGCGAGCAGCCGCCCACCCGTCCGCTGCGCCGACGCGATGATCGCTGCGGTGGTGCTGACCATGGACGTACCTTCCCGGTGTACTCGCCGTTCGCTCGGAGAGAGGGCGGAACGGCCCACCGGGATGCCTGGGGGCAGTGGCTGTTCAGGTGACGTTCAGGTCGGGGGAGGAACGCCGCGGCTCACACCGCGGGTGGCGGCCGGTGCGCTGCCGGACTCAGCTCGTCTCCGCCGCGCGGCAGGAGCCGCAGGTGATGTGGCGGGCCGGCTTCTCGTGGGTGGCCCGGCCGGTTCCGGTGATGTCCTGGGTCGGCGGGTGGCTTTCGTGCACATGCTTGCGACAGAGCCCCGCGCCGCAGCGGATGCATACGGCGACCGCGGGACCGGGGGTGCCGAGGCAGTCGTAACAGTTCATGTCCTCACCTCGTTCTTTGGTGAGCACGGCCCTGGTGGGGGCTCTGCGATCCATCCTCCATCATCCTTACGAACATCGCCTGGCAGAGAACCCGGCCACGAGCCGTGCGCCCGGGCGGGCCGGAATCGGTCACCGTGTCGCATCGGACCAGGGGGCGGAGTAGACAGGGGACATGAGTGACAGTGATGCGCCGGCCGAAAGAGGCGGCCGGGGCATCGGCATCCACTACGCGGAGGTCTTCCGGGCCCTGCCCAGTCCCGTGCTGCTGCTCACGCCCGACATGGTGGCGGTCGACGCCAATCGGGCCTACGAAAGGGTCTCCGGACGGAGCCTCGCGCAGCTGCTCGGTCGGTGCGTCTTCGACGTGTTTCCCGACAACCCCTCCGACCCCCGGGCCAATGGTCCCCAGGCGCTGCGCGCCTCGCTGGAGCGGGTGCTCGCCACCGGCGGCCCCGACACCATGGCCGTGCAGAAGTACTCCGTGGACGTGCCCGACCGGCCCGGCGTGTTCGAGGAGCGTTACTGGAGCACCGTCAACATCCCTCTTCTCGACGCCGACGGCCGGGTGTCACTCATCGTCCACCGCGTCGAGGAGGTCACCGCGCTGATACGCGCCCGGCGGGCACTCGGGGCCGCACCGGAGGTGCCCCTCACCGCCGAGGACGCGATGACCGCCGACCTGCTGAACCGCTCCCTGGAACTGGAGGAACTCAACGAGGAGTTGCGCAAGGCCCACGCCCGCGCGCACGAGGTCGCCGTCACGCTGCAGCGAGCCATGCTGCCGAGTACGACGCTGCCGGACCGACCCGGGGTGGCCGTGCGCTACCGGCCCGCGACCAGCTTCCTCAACGTGTGCGGCGACTGGTACGACCTGATCGACCTCGACGCGCGACGGCTGGCCGTGGCGGTCGGTGACGTGGTGGGACACGGTCTGGAGGCGGCCGGGACCATGGGCCAGCTGCGCAGCGCCCTGAGCGCGGCGATCCGCGCCACCGGGCGGCCCGCCACCGCCCTC
>LRTP01000197.1 GCA_001550305.1 Streptomyces diastatochromogenes | reverse complement strand
GAGGTTCGAGAGCGCCCGGTACGGTGTTCGTCCCGCACGCCGGCACCCGGTCGAGCGCGGCCATGGCGACGACGACGGCCCGCCGGGCCCGCCGCGCGCAGACGGTCACGATGGCGGGCAGCTCGCGGCCCCCGCCGCCGATGAACACGGCGTCCGGATCGTCCAGGTCGGACAGCACGGTGGGCGCGGCCCCGTGCACCACGCGGACGTCGACGCCGTGCGCCTCGGCGTTGGCGAGGATCCGGTCGCAGCCGTCCCGTGTCTTCTCGATCGCGGTGACGGCGGCCCCGAACCGCGCGCACTCGACGGCGACGGACCCGGAGCCCGCGCCGACGTCCCAGACCAGTTCGCCGAGGCGCGGCCCGAGCCGGGCCAGCGCCAGCGCCCGCACCTCGAACTTGCTGATCATCGAGTCGCGGTGGCTGAACTCGCGCTCGTCCAGGGCCCACCGGTCGGGTCCCGCCGGGGGACCGGCGACCGTCCGCACGGGGGCGAGGGCCCGCGACTCGTCGAGGCACAGGACGACACTCACCGCCGTGCCCCAGTCGCGGCCCGCGGCCTGCGCCGGGGTGACGCGCTCGACACGCTCGTGTGCGGGGTCGCCGAGGGCGCTCG
>LRTP01000196.1 GCA_001550305.1 Streptomyces diastatochromogenes | reverse complement strand
CGCGCTGGAACCCGACCGCGCCCGCCGGCTGCGCGACGCGCTGCGCGTGCCGGTCCTGCAGGGCTACGGCCTCACCGAGGTGTGCACCCTCTCCCACCACCAGCCGCCCGGCTCGCGGCCCGGTCTGGGCGCGGTCGGGGTGCCGCTGCCGGGCACCGAGTGCCGGGTCGTCCTGCCGGGCGGCACGCGGCCCGCGCCGGTGTGGTCGACCGGCGAGGTACAGATCCGCGGGCCCCAGCTGAGCCCCACCGCCCCGGCCGGCCCGGCCGGGGCGGTGCCGGACGCGGACGGCTGGCTGTCCACCGGCGATACGGGCTATCTCGACGCGGACGGCGGACTGCACCTGGTCGACGCGTCCGGGTCGGTGTTCGCCTGCGACGACGCGCTGGTCGCCCCGGCCGTGGTGGAACGGGTCATCGGCCAGGACCCGCGGGTGGCCGACTGCATCGTCGCGGACTGGCCCGACCCGGCACGCGGCGCCCTGGTCTGGGCCGGCGTGGTCCTGCGCGAGAGGCCCGCCGGCGACGGCCGCGGCCTGCTCGACATCCTCGACTCGGTCGCCGAACAGGCCAACGCCCGGCTCGGCCCCGGCGAGCAGATCCGCCGTCTGGAGGCCCTCG
>LRTP01000195.1 GCA_001550305.1 Streptomyces diastatochromogenes | reverse complement strand
GCCGGTCGCGGGCCGGCCCGGCGGCGGCGCGCGCGACCCATTCCCGCTCCGGGGCGGCGAAGGTGCGCACGATGGTGGTGATGGCCCGCTCGTCCCGGTCCTCCAGCCGTTCCACGTCCACGCCGATACGGTGCCGGCGCACGATGCCCAGCAGGCTGTAGCCGCCCGCGTGGGAGAGGTTGAAGTCCAGCTGGGACCCGCCGCGCGGCCCTCCCGCGGCGGCGGGCCGCAAGAAGGGCCGTCCCCGCGCGGAACGCCAGATGACCAGCTCCGCCTCGGCCAGGCCCGCCTCCAGCGCCAGCGCGCGCCGCATCAGGGTGTGGGCCAGGAGGTACTGGCGCCGGTCGCGTTCGAACAGGAAGCGGCTCGCGGTCTTCTGCTCCTGCGCGTCCAGCCAGTGCGTGGCGAGCAGGCCGGCGACCTCCGGCGGCAGGCCGTCGTTGGGACACAGCCACAGCTTGACCGGCTCCCCGCCCCCCGCACCAGAAGCGGGGGCGGCCCCGGGCTCGGGGATGGGGGCGGGGGTGGCCGGGGGTGCGGGGCGGGTGGTCACTGCGGTGCTCCGTCCGTGCCGGGGCCGGGCTCCAGCGGGCGGGGCCGCTGCACGGTGGCGGGCAGCTCGAC
>LRTP01000194.1 GCA_001550305.1 Streptomyces diastatochromogenes | reverse complement strand
GGCCCACGGCGGCGGCCCGGCCCATCGTGCCGCCGGAGTTCCTCGCCCGGTTCGACGTCCGGCCGGCCGTCCTCGTCGTGCCGGATCCGGAGGGGCCGGGGCGGGCGCGGGCGGTCTCCGCGGCGCTGCACGGGTTACGTACGGCGATGGGGCCCACCGTGGCGCTGCACGAGGGCGCCCGGTCGCTGCGCTGGGCGGCCGAGGCGCTGGAGCTGGTGCGGCGGGGCATCCTGCCCGACACGGAGATGGTGCGCTGCCAGGAGCACCTGGCCACGCTCCTGCTCTTCCGGGACGAGGCGTTGGTGGACGCGATGGCCGAACGCCGGCTGAGCCCGCTGGACCGGATGCGCTCGCCGCAGCGCGAGCGGCTCGCCGAGACGCTGCTGACCTGGCTGCAGAGCGGCCACAACGCGAGTGAGGTGGCGGCGCGGCTCGCCGTGCACCCGCAGACGGTGCGCTATCGGATGCGGCAGCTGGACGAGTTGTTCGGCGAGCGGCTCCACGATCCGACGGCCCAGTTCGAGATGCAGCTCGCGCTGCGGGCGCTGACGCTGCGGCGGGCCGCCGGGTCCGGGTGACGGTCACGCCCTGCGGAGTGTGCGGTTGGCGCCCGCGGCGGCCGTCGTC
>LRTP01000193.1 GCA_001550305.1 Streptomyces diastatochromogenes | reverse complement strand
CCGCCGCCCGCCATGCGCCGCCTGGCCGGGCTGTACGGTCTGCGGGAGGTGCGGGCGGCGCTGCTGAAGCGCACCAACGACCTGGTGGCGGCGTGCCGCGACGGCGGGCCGGTCGTCCCGGCCGCCAACGTCGCCCTCGTCGGCGAGGAGGGCAGCGGCCGGCGCGCCGTGTCCACGCTGTACGCGAAGTGCCTCGCGGAGACCGGGGTCCTGCCCAACGGGGCGGTGCACCGCGCCGCGCTCTCGCGGGTTCCGGCCCGGTGGACGGACCAGCCCCAGGCCCATGCGGCCTCGCTGTTCGCGGAAGCCGAGGGCGGAGTGCTCGAACTCGAACTGGACGCGGCCTTCACCGCCCGGCCGGCGCACGAGCGGACAGCGGTCTGGGACGCCGTGGTGGCCGCCGCGGACCGTTTCCCGCGCACCGCGATGGTCCTGCGGGCGACGCCCACCGCGCTCCGTGCGGCGCTGCCGCAGGGCAGCACCGCCGCCCGCTGTTTCGCGGAGTACCTGCACCTGCCCGGTTACGGGCCGGAAGACCTCACGGAGCTGGTCTGCCGCCGCCTGGCTGCGCGCGGCCACCAGCTCGGCGAGGGCACCCACGCCGCCCTGGCGGAGCTGCTGGACGTCCAGCCGCCC
>LRTP01000192.1 GCA_001550305.1 Streptomyces diastatochromogenes | reverse complement strand
CCGCGACCGCGACCGCGACCGGGGCTGCCGCCCCTGTCGTGGTCATCGGCGATCACAGCGACGCCGGTGCCGCCGACGCGTCCGCCCGTGTCCACGTCCGCGCCGTTCACCGGCCGGCCCCCGTGCTCGCTGTCACCCCGCCCGCCGAGTCGTACACCGTGACTCTCCTGGTCACATCGACGGGCCTGCCGGGGGCGACCGACTTCGGTGTGCTCACCATCGCGTACCAGACTCCCCAGTGCGGTCCGCCCGCGAGGGTGAGGGCCGTGCCCGGGACCTGGCCCGCGGTGGTCTCGATCACGACCCGCGCCGCCTCGCGCTTGCCGCGGTAGACACCGGAGAGGAAGTACCCCCAGTCCCCCGCGCCCTCCTGCTGGACGGTGACGCCGGGCTTGTCGGCGCCGTCCTTCACACTGCTGAACAGCGGGCCGGAGCCGGCGGCCGTGGACCAGTGCGCGCCGTCCTCGGTGAGCCAGATCCTGATGCCGTGCGCGACCTCGACCCGTTCGCCGGCGGTCACGACCCGCACCGTGGCCATGGGCGTACCGGAGGGGGACGTCCCCCGCTCGTCGCCCGACCCCGGGGACACGGCCGCGCGCAGGGCGACCACGGCCAGCGGGACCAGGAGCAGCGCGCAC
>LRTP01000191.1 GCA_001550305.1 Streptomyces diastatochromogenes | reverse complement strand
GGCCGGCCAAGCGGTCGTGCGCGCCGCGGCGCACGCCCTGCGCGACGACTCCTGGCGGCCGACGGCCCGTCTCGCCGCCGCCCTGGCCCCGGAAGCGGTCGCCGTTCTCACCGCACACTCCCTGCGCGAACGGGTCTCCCGCTCGGTGCCGATGCCTCTGCTCGTGGAACGCGAGCGGGCGTTGTACGGCGCCTGGTACGAGTTCTTTCCGCGTTCGGAGAGCGGACAGCTGGACCCGTCGGTGCACGGCACGTTCCGCAGCGCCGCCGAACGCCTGCCCGCCATCGCCGGGATGGGTTTCGACGTCGTGTACCTACCGCCCATCCACCCCATCGGCACCACCTTCCGCAAGGGCCCCAACAACAGCCTGTCGGCGAGCCGTCGGGATGTCGGCGTGCCCTGGGCGATCGGTTCTCCCGAGGGCGGCCACGACGCGATCCACCCGGATCTCGGCACGATCGAGGACTTCGACGCGTTCGTGCGCCGGGCCACGGAACTGCGGCTCGAGGTCGCGCTCGACTTCGCGCTCCAGTGCTCGCCGGACCATCCGTGGGTGCAGAAGCATCCCGAGTGGTTCCACCACCGGGCGGACGGGTCGATCGCGTACGCGGAGAATCCGCCGAAGAAGTACCAGGACATCT
>LRTP01000190.1 GCA_001550305.1 Streptomyces diastatochromogenes | reverse complement strand
CGGGGAGTTGGTCCGGGGGGTCGGGTGGGGGTGTGCGGGGTGCATATTCATTGGTTCGCTGTGGGTGTGTGGTGGGGATCTTCGCTGGATAAGCGGGGGTTCTGATTCCGTTCTGCGGGTGTCTTCCGGGGGTTGGGGGTGGTGTGCGAGGCTCGGGGTCGGGTGGTTGTGGGGGTGTGCTGGGGTCCCTTGTGTGGGTCTCGGGTGAGGCTATAGTGAAACCGGCCGAGCGGTTTTGTTTTGCGAGTGGTTCTCTGGCGGGTGTCGGTGCTGTCGGGAGGATGGCTTTCGGGATGCGCATGGCCTGGGCCGACGGCACCCGGACGCACATGGCTGTGACCGGCACCCGAGGTGCGTGCCAGGGTGTGCTGGGTGTGGGGCTGGGCGATTGCTGGTGGTGAGGTCCGGGTGTGCATCCGGGGCCCGGTCCCGGGCGTGTGCCCAGGGGTTGGGTTCCTGCGGGCCGCGGGCCGCGGCCCGCAGGGGGATCGGGTGTCGGGGGTCCATGGCTGATGGCGGGACTCCGGGGCGGTTCTCCGGGGCGGGGCCTGGCGTGTGTGCGGGGTTGTGCCCCTGGTGGGCGTCCGGGTGATGGTGCGGGCGTGGCGCCGGGGTGTGTCTGTAGTGCTTGTCGGGAAGTTTTCGCGGTCTATGTCGTGGAGGTGTCCGGTGGCGCGTCAGCAGGAGCAGCAGGGTCGGTTGGATGAGCGGGGCCGGCAGGAGCAGCAGGAGCAGCGGGAGTTGCGGGGCGGCGGCGGTGGCGTGGCGGACCTGCGTGCCGTGCCGAACGGGCAGGACCAAAAGGACGTGCCGGATGCGCAGGGCGTGCCGGATCTGCGTGCTGGGCGGGGTGGGTGCCCGTATGTGATGGATGGGTTGGGGCGGGATGTGCAGGGGGAGGGGGCGTTGCTGCGGGGGCAGGGTGAGGCGGTGCGGGTGGTGTTGCCGGGTGGGGTGGGAGCCTGGGCGGTGACGGATCCGGCGGTGATCCGTGGGTTGTTGACGGATGGTCGGGTCTCGAAGGATGCGTATCGGCATTGGCCGGCATGGCAGCAGGGTGAGGTGGGGGCGGAGTGGCCCCTGGCGGTGTGGGTGTCGGTGCAGAATCTGGTGACGTCGTACGGGGCGGAGCACCGCCGGCTGCGGGGGTTGATGGGATCGGCATTCACTGCGCGGCGGGTGGGGTTGTTGGGTCCGCGGGTGGGGGAGATCGCCGCCGGGCTGCTGGAAGGGATGGAGGCGGCGGCGCGGGAGGCTCGGGGCGGTGTGGTGGACGTGCGGGGGTTGTACGCGCAGCCGTTGCCGAGCCGGGTGATGCTGGAGTTGTTCGGGATTCCGGAGGAGTTCCGGGGGGCGTTGCGGGAGATCATTGAGGGGTTTTTCGCTACGGGGGTGTCGTTGGAGGATGCGCGGCGCAACTACGCGGCGCTGTATCGGACGATGGGGGAGTTGGTGGCGTTCAAGCGGCGTCGTCCAGGTGAGGACCTGACGAGTGCGCTGATCGCTGCGGGGAGTGGAGCGGATCCCGCCGATCCGCCCACCCCTTCGGACCTCACAGACCTCACAGACCTCACAGACGTCGCGGGCGGTGTGGGCGCGGGTGGCCCGGAGGCCCCGGGGGGTGGGGGGTTGAGTGAGAAGGAGTTGGTGGACAACTTGATCATGTTGTTGAGCGCGGGGTGTGAGCCGACGGTGAATCTGCTGGCGAACGCGGTGGTGTTGTTGCTGCGGGAGCCGGGGCAGTTGGAGTTGGTGCGGTCGGGGCGGGCGTCGTGGGGGGACGTGGTGGAGGAGGCGTTGCGGGTGGAGGCGCCGGGGGCGAATGCGATTTTGCGGTATGCGGTGGAGGATGTGCGGGTGGGGGAGACGGTGATCCCGCGGGGGGATGCGCTGGTGATCGGGTTCGCGGCGGCTGGGCGGGATCCGGGGGTGCACGGGGAGGATGCGGAGCGGTTCGATGTGATGCGGGCGACGCGGCGGGAGCATTTGTCGTTCGGTCATGGGGTGCATTACTGCCTGGGCGCGCCGTTGGCGCGGCTGGAGGCCGAGATTGCCCTTCAGGCGTTGTTCGACCGCTTTCCCGGGATGCGGCTGGCGGTGGAGCCGGGTGCGCTGCGTCCGACGGAGTCGTTCATTTCGAACGGGCCGCGGGAGGTGCCGGTGTTGCTGGGGCCGCCCGCCGACGGGGTGAGGTGACGCGCCAGCCTGCACCCTGTTCGAACAGGCTCGGGGCGGATGGCCCCTGGGCAGACGTGCACGGGCTCCCGGCGACGAGCAACAGGGCCTCGAAGGGCATCTGCCGATCTCTCGGCACGACCAGGCGATACATGCGACCCGCATGAACTGCCGACACCTTGCCGCTACCCATGCACCATCCACTCAGCGACGATCCGCCCGACGGTCGTGTACGACAGCTACTCTCCTTCACCGCCCTGCGCGACTTCACTCTCGAGGGCACCGATCACGCCGGACACGAAGAGCAAGGCAGCATGATCCGGCGCTCCATCATCTGGCGAAGTCGCCGCGCTGACGACCAGCGCCTACGAGCCGTGGTCGCCAACGACGGCTGCCAGGTCTGCACCCGCTCGGAGTAGGGCCACGGTCCGTGTGGCGATCTGGTCAAGGCGTTGTTGCAGGATGCGTTGGGTCTTGTCCAGGCTGTCGAGTTGGTGCAGGGAGCCCATGATCTCGCGCACTGCGGGAATGCCGTAACCGGTGCCGCGCAGGGCCGCGACGATTCGGGCCGCTCTGATGGCTGAAAGATCGTAGCGGCGTGCTTGCAGTGACGTCACTCGCTCGGGCGTGACGAGCCCTTCCTGCTCCCAGAACCGCAGAGTGGAGGGACGTACATTGAGCGCTCCGGCGAGCTGTGTGATCGTCATCGCATCACTCTCCTGCTCGAACTCGGATGTGTTCGCTTCGGCTTGGATCGCACGCAACGCTTGTTGAGCGTGCAGGGCCTCCTGTCGTTCCCGCGCGAGCCGAACATGGACCGCGCTGATCGCCGAGGCCGCCTCCGCGATCGTCTCCGTACGCAGTTGCGCGAGCATGTGCCGGGCTGTGACTGGCCCAACAGCACCTGCGAGTCCTCGATAGGCGCGTAGGGCATGCACGTGCAGCGGTGTATAGGAACGGTATCCGTTGCTCGATCGAGCGGCTGAGGGAATGACTCCCAGACGTTCCAGGTCGCGAACCTGTTGCACCGAGTACCCCGACTCTCCGGCGACATCGACGGTTCGGAGCGGTACCCGTCGCGAACCGCTCACCAGCTCGCCCATCAGCCAACCCCACATAAGCACTTGAAGGTGATGCTTGAACCATGAGTATGGAACAGATCATCGCGACCGTGCGAGGCTTCGTCGGTGCGCTCGTGGTTGTCCCGGAGCAGGGCGGCGACTTCCCGGAGCTCGTGTGGGGAGATGCGTTCTTCTACTACGCCCCCGACGGTGGGGTACCTGCGAACGTCCAGCCCTACGGGACCATCGTCACCAAGAACTACCCTGACGACGCCGTGTCCGACCTTGACTCTCCGGGCCGCTGGCGCCTGAACATTCACGTCGACCGTGCGACGTTCCGAGAGCTCACTGGGGAGGAGCCGCGCAGCCTCACCCGACCTCGCGACCACGCGGCGGCCGACAGCGTGATGCCGCACCCGGTATACGGGGCACTCGGCTGGATCTCTGTCGTCAATCCCGGTGAGAGGACGACGGACACGGCCGTCCAGCTTTTGCGCAGCGCCCACGACGCCGCTCGTGCCCGGTGCGCGCGGCGACACGCAACGCGAAGGTCGCAGGAGAACGACTGACACGGTTCCGGAGCAAGCGGACTTGAGGGTGCCCCGCACACCGCCGTGAGCGCGAGTTCGCTCCAGCTCCGCCAATTCCCAGCTCGTCATCGACGGCGACAGACGCCGGCTCGTCGTGGTCAGCGGGCCGCTTCCAGGCCATCGTGCCGCATGCAAGGCGTGGGAAGAGCCCGGAGCCAAGGCCGCCGTCGGCAACGCCACTACGAGCGCCGACGGCGGCTCCCCGGGCACCGGCATAGTGATGCCCCACCGGCGCGACCTCGCCCTCGCCGGATGGACGAAGCGGCTCACCCAGCGCCCCGCCTCGTCCGCGTCGATTCCAGGATCATCGCGGGACGAGCCTCACTCTGGACCGTCGGTTGCGGCTTCGCTCAAATGACCTAGCTGTCAGGGGAGTTCACGGCCGTAACGAAACGCGTCAACGCCTGCGAGAAGGCCTCCGGCTCCTCGAGGTGACCGAAGTGCCCGCTGCTCTCCAGGACCAGCAGCTCCGATCCGGGGATCAGCAGGTGCAGTTCCTCGGCCCATCGCACCCCGCAGATGACATCGTGGCGGCCGACGACGACGAGGGTCGGCACGGTGAGTGAGCCGAGGTCCGCACGGTCGTCGATGACATGCGGGGAGAGGTTCTCGTCCAGCCCGGAGATGTGCGCGGCCCGCACCGAGGCACGCATGGGAGCGAACTCCTCCTCGCGCCCCCAGTAGTCGGCGAAGTACGCGGGGAGCAGCCCCCTGGCGACGGCTGTCATCTGTGCGTCGCCGGAGATGGTGGGGATCGCCTGGAACGCGGCCAGGACCTCGGGGAGTCCGGGGTGGTCGGCGTGGAGCGAGGCGAACGACTGCACCAGGCGCATGGCCTCGGCGCCGTGTTCGGGACCGGTCAGCGGCGCGCTCGCGTAGAGGATCACCCCGGCGATGCGCTCGGGGTGGTGCAGGGCGTGGTACTGAGCGACGAAGCCGCCGTGCGAGTGGCCCAGCAGGAACACCTCGGGGACGCCGAGGTGCTCGACCAGCGCTCCGAGGAACCGGCTGTAGCGGGGCCGGGTGTAGCCGTGCGGGTGGGAGGCCAGGTGGCCGGAGGCGCCGGTGCCGATCGGCTCCGGGTAGACGATCGTCAGATGCCGCTCCAGCGCGGGCATGCGCAGGTACTCCCAGACGATGCCCGGTCCGCCGGAGTGCGCGACGCACACCGGACCCGTTCCGTGGACGTGATAGCGCTGCACGACTCCGTCGATCTCGACGGTGTGCGTTCCGGCGGCCAGGGGTTCGGTCGCAGAGGTGGTCATGGGGTCTCCGTATGCGGCAGGTGTCGATGACACCGGCATGACGCTGGAGAGGGGATGAAGTTCGACCCGGACCGCGTGACGCCCGTCACATCGGGGTGAGTGACTGGAGAGCCTGCACCGGCCTGGGATGCAGGAGGCGCAGCCGGTGCGGACGACCCGCGTCGTCGAGGGTCATCAGCCAGGCCACCGAGGGCGGGCAGTGGTCGGGGTTGTCGACGGGGCTGAGGAGGTCCATCTCCCAGATGACAAGGGACCGTCCGGCCACGGCATGGACCAGGCGCTGCCGTACACCGGCCTCGAGGTCCCCGTCCATGCCGCGCGTGAGGACGCTCCTGCCACCCACCGGGTCGTTCCCCCTGAGCAGGGCGATCTCGGGCGACCAGCGCTCCGTCATCAGCGCGCCGAAGTGTCCGTTCTCGGCGGCTGCCAGCGTCTCGTGTGCCTCGACACGGCTGGCGCGGAGGCGCCGCGCGGTGTTGTCGTGCGGGGCGTCCGCCGTGGTGGCGAGGGCTGTCGCGAGCTTGGCCCGCCCCTGGTTGAGCCGGCTGCGGACCGTGCCGACCGGGACTCCGCAGGCGTCGGCTATCCGCTCGTAGGAGGTGACGCCGGTGCTGAAGTGACGCAGCACCAGGGGCAGGCGCAGTGCCGGAGACAGCTCTTCGATGGCCTCCCAGATCCAGTCCCGCATCGCGTGCTGCTCCAGCCACCGCTCCGGACCGGCGTCCGTGGCGGGCAGGTGCAGATCGTCGATCGGCTGGACGGGGACGGAAGACCGCAACAGGGAACGGCTGGCGTTGCGCACGATCATCCGCAGCCATGCGCCGACGGCCGCCGGGTCGCGGACGTCGCCCACGCGGCGGAGCGCGGTCACCGCCGCGTCCTGGAGCACGTCGTCGACGTCGGGCCCCGGCCCCAGAACGCTCAGCGCCACCGCGCGCATGCCTGCCCGGTGCCGTTCCAGCAGCAGGCCGAGAGCGGTGACCTCACCCGCCTGGGCGGCACGGGTGAGCGCCGCGTCCTCGATGCGCGCGGCTTCGTCCGACGTCTGGTTCATATGGCTCGCCCTCCAGCATCCGCCGTCGTGCGTGACCGTACTACGTGATCGCCATGCCTCTCCCACGGTGGGCCGGTGCGGGGGCAGTTGTGCCAGGCCGGAGTGCCACGGCCTCCCCACATCGCTCAGCAACGCCCGCCCACTGCCTGCGCGGCCAGCCCGTCGAGCGTGGCGACCTCGTCGTCCGTCAGCTCGACGTCAGCGGCGGCCACGTTCTGCTCCAGCCATTTCACGCGCTTGGTTCCCGGGACGGGCAAGGCGGGAATCCCGAGGTGCTCACTGCGCGCGTGCACCCAGGCGAGCGCCAGCTGGGCCGGAGCGACACCCTTGTTCTCCGCCAGCGCGCGGACGGCGTACGCGATGGCTGACGCCGGCGAAACGTGCGAGTGTCGTGGTCGGCGACGTCTCTTCCGTGATCAATGCCAAGCCGGGCTTCGGTGATGACACCTGATTCCCGTCGCTGCGCCTCCATCGAGCAGAGCCGCGCCGCGGCCATGAGGCGGGAGTCTGCTCCTGCTCGCAGCCCCCGCCTCGGGCGGCTGCTGAAACGGCGCACCGGGTCGAGAGACATCAGAGCCGTGGGTGACTCCGCCCCGACGCACCTCGGCGACCTGTGGCTTCAAGGGGAGCCATGGATGGCTTGCTCGGACCAGATCGTCTTGCCGTTCTGGCCATGGCGGCAGCCCCATCGTCCGCCGAGTTGAGAGACGAGGAACAGGCCGCGTCCTCCCTCGTCGGTTGTGCGGGCACGCCGCAGGCGGGGTTGGGTGCTGCTGGAGTCGGTGACCTCGCACACCAGGACGTGGTGGCGAATCAGACGGAGGTCCATCGGCGGACGGCCGTAGCGGATGGCGTTGGTGACCAGTTCGCTGACGATGAGTTCGGTGGTGAAGAGGAGGTCGTCCAGGCCCCACATGGAGAGTTGGCGGGTTATCCACTCTCGAGCCTTGGAGACGGCGGCCGGATCGGCCGGGATCTCCCAGTGGGCGGTGTCCGCCGCTGGGACGGCGCGGGTGCGGGCCAGCAGCAGGGCCGCGTCGTCGCGCGGCGCCTGGTCCGCCAGGTCGGCGAGGAGAGCCCGGCCGGTTTCGTCCAGGGCACGATCCGGACGGCAGTGCGCGGCGAGGGCTTCCGTCAGGCGCGGCAGGCCTTGGCCGATGTCGCGATCGCCCCGTTCGACCAGGCCGTCGGTGTAGAGAGCGAGGACGCTGCCCGGCTCGACGTCGATCACGGTGGTCTCGTACGGCATCCCGCTGAGCGCGAGTGGTGGCCCCGGGGAGATCCCGACTGCTTCGGCGGTCCCGTCGGGCCGGATCAGGACGGGTGGCGGGTGCCCGGCACTGGCCATGGCGCAGCGCCTGGTGACCGGGTCGTAGACCGCGTACAGGCATGTGCCGCCGACGATGTCGCGGTCGCCGGACGGGGCTTCGGCCGCGAGGCGCTGGACCAGGTCCGCGAGCCGGGTGAGCAGCTCGTCCGGTTCGAGTTCCAGGTCCGCGAGCGTCTGGATGGCGGCGCGCAGGCGGCCCATGGTGGCGCTTGCGGGCATGCCGTGGCCCACCACGTCTCCAGCGACAAGGGCCAGCCGCAGAGAGGGCAGAGCAATGGCGTCATACCAGTCGCCGCTGCTGCCCGCTCCGCCGCCCGCGGGCAGGTAGACGCCGGCGGTCTCGGCTGCCGGAGTGTCGGTCGTGGCCGGGGGAAGGAGGCTCTGCTGAAGCGCCACGGCCGCCCTGTGCTCGCGCGTGTAGCGGCGGGCATTGTCGATGGCGAGCGCGCCCCGTGAGGCGATCTGTTTCATGAGATCCGCCTCGTCCTCGGTGAAGGGGTCCGATCGGCCGCAGCGCCAGGCCGATATGGCGCCGAGCGTGAGCCCGCGGGCATGCAACGGTGCCACCATCACCGAATGGGCATCCTTCGGGACGAGATACTCGACCATCTGCGGGTCTTTGACCATGGCGATGAAGTCGTCAAGGCCGAAGACGACTGGCTCGCCATGGCGGAAGCTGCGCCGCAGGGGGTGGTCGGGAAGGCGCGGGACGGGCTCGCCGCGCTCGATGCCGGCCGGCCACGCTACGGTGGCCGGCGCAAGGGCCGCGTTGCCCATGTCTCCACCGCCCAGCTGCTTCGCGGGTTCTTCCCCGTCGAAAACGGAGTGCGCAAGGTCGACTGCGACGAGATCCCCGAACGCAGGTGCGAGAACGTCCGCAAGGTCCTGCGCAGTCCGCACGACCTCCAGGGATTTTCCTACTCGCTCGGCCACATCGCGGGCGAGATCCAGATGGCGGCGGGCGCGCATCTGGTCGGCGTTGTCGAAGTACAGGGCCGCGACCCCGGTGGGGCGTCCTCGCGCGTCCTCCAGACGGAAGGCGGACAGCGACAGCGCGTGCTGCCGCGCCGGATCGTGCCGCCAGGTCACTTGCTGGTTTCTGCGGACCACTGGGGCACCCGTCTCGAGTACCTGGCGCAGTACTGCCTCGAGGTTCACGGCGTCCTTGGCGCACAGCACGTCGCTCAGTCGAGTGCCAGGCTGCACTGGACGGCCGTCCAGAGTGCCCGGCGTGGCGTTCGTCTGCACAGTGGTGAGATCCGTGTCGTGCACAGCGATCGTGACCCGGTTCTGTGCGGACAGTGCACGCAGGAGCGCCGCGCCGTGCTCGTGATCGGCGACGTGGCGTGTAGGGGCCGCCAGGACGAGGACCTCCGCCGAGCCCCCCACCTTGGTGGTTCGGAAGGTGACATCGATGGTGTCGCCGCACTGGTGCCACAGCCGTACCCGGCCGGACGCCGGCATCTCCGTGGCGCCGCGCAGGTCGTCCGGGAGGTCGGCCACCAGTTCCTGCACGGGGCGGCCGCAGACGTCCTCGGCGCGGAACCCCGTCAGGTCCTCTGCTGCCCCGGTCCACCGCACCACCGCGCCTCGATGGTCGAGCACGGCGGCTGCCGGACCGTCGAAGGCGTACAACCTGCCGCTGGGACCGGAACCGGAGACGTCCGTCGATCCTTGGGAGGCGCCTGCCGGGCAGGCGTTCTTGACACTCTCTATATCCATCTCTGGTTTCCTTTACGAGAGCCTGCGGCTCGAGGGATCGGCATGCTGTGGCGGCCGTCGGCCGCCCGGTCGGCAGCGCGTCACATCGCAACGGCTTTGGAGGGCAGGTCTTGTTCGGCCCAGACGACCTTGCCGGCCGGTGCGGAGCGGGAGCCCCACCTGCGGGACAACTGAGCGACGAGGAAGAGACCGCGGCCGTTCTCGCCGATGATGTGGGGCTGACGGGGGCGTGGGTGGCTGGTGTTGCTGTCGGAGACTTCGCACGTCAAGACCTGGTGCTGGATGAGCCGTAGGCGGATCGGCCCGCCGCCGTAGCGGATGGCGTTGGTGACCAGTTCACTGACGATCAGCTCCACGGTGGTCACCAGATGGTCGAGTCCCCATTCGCTGAGCTGACGGGCGGCTGCCTGCCGGGCGGTGCGGACGGTGGCCGGCTCGTTCGGCAGGTCCCAGGAGGCGACCTGGGCCGGTTCGAGTCCGCGAGTCCGCGCAAGGAGCAAGGTGACATCGTCGGCCGGGGACTGAGTCGGCAAGGTCTCGATCACCTGTGAGCACAGGTCTTCCAGGGACGAGCCGGTCTCTGCCAGGGCGGCGCCCAGGCGATCCAGGCCCACGTCGATGTCGTCGTCGCGGGACTCGACCAGACCGTCGGTGTAGAGCGCGAGCAGAGTTCCCTCGGGCAGTTCCAGTTCCACGGACTCGAAGGGGACCAGACCGAGGCCGAGGCCGAGCGGGGCCCCGGCGGGCATGTCGGGGAAAGTGATACGGCCCTGCGGGTCGATGATCGCGGGTGGGGGATGCCCGGCCCGCGCCATCGTGCACCGCCGGGTGACCGGGTCATACACGGCATACAGACAGGTGGCGCCCACCGCCGCGGGGGCCTGGTCCGGAGCGTCGGCATCCTCCTCGCTCAGCCGCCTGACCGTGTCATCGAGGTGCGTCAGCAGTTCGTGGGGAGGCAATTCCATGTCCGCGAGCGTGCGGACGGCGGTGCGCAATCGGCCCATCGTCGCCGCGGCGTTGATGCCGTGTCCGACCACATCTCCGACAACGAGGGCCACCCGGGCGCCAGACAGCTTGATCACGTCGAACCAGTCGCCTCCCACGCCGTGGTCCGTGTCGGCCGGCACATAGCGCGAGGCCACATCGAGGGCGGCGCCGCCTCCCACATGGTGGGGGAGCAGGTCGCGTTGGAGCGTCAGGGCCGCGGTGCGCTGGCGGGCGTACTGGAGAGCGTTGTCCAGGCTGAGCGCGGCCCGGGTGACGAGCTCTTCGGCGAGGAGGAGGTCGTCCTCCTGGAACGGCGTCGTCTCCTCGGCGCGGCCGAACACCGCCAGTCCCAGTACACAGCGCCGCGCACGGATCGGTACGACCATCAAAGAGTGGATCCCGCTGTCACGAACCTTCTGCGCCCGCGTCGGATCATGGTCGACCCATGGGCCGGCATAGGTGTCCAGCACCGGTTCCAGGTGAGACCTGCCGGTGCGCAGGGCTGCGCCGAATGACGAGGTCGGGGGGACGTGGATCACCTCTTCGCGCACCGCCGTCAACCCCAGGACACCCAGATCGATGGAGGCCACCCCGGCACGGCGCAACACAGGACAGCGGCCGCTCGTCGTGCCGATCCGTGCGGAGGGCTCAAGTCCGAACGGAACCGACTCCATCAGGTCGACGACGGCGATGTCGGCCAGCAGGGGCACGGCAAGGTCGGCCAGTTCCTGACCGGTCCGCATGAAATCGAGGGTGCTGCCGATGCGCGTGCTGGCTTCGCTGAGGATGGCCAGGCGCTCCCGGGCCCGCCGGTTGCCGGTGACGTCCACGCTCATGGAGCACACTGCCAGTGCCTTGCCGTCCGCGTCCTGGAGGCAGAAGAACGAGGCCGAGAACAGGTGCGCCCTGCCCCGGTCCGCCGGCGGCCACGCCCGGTACTCGTGGACCATGGTGGGGCCGCTCTCCAGCACCTGCCGCATCACTGACTCGAGCGCTTCCGCCTCGAAGCCAGGGAACAGATCTTTCAGGCGGCGTCCGAACCATCGGTCGCGAGGAACGCCAACGTGTCGCTCCATGACGTCGCTCACCCAGGTACAGCGCAGCTGCGGATCATAGACGGCGATGCCGATCGGTGCGCGGGCCAGGAGCGACTCCCGCACAGCTCCGTTGGGTGCCCCCGAGGACAGGGTGCCTATGTCGGTCACGGACACCAGCCACCGGGTGTCGGCGTCCTGCCCCCACAGCAGCGAGATCCGCAGCGTCATTTTGATGGCGTGGCCGTCGCGGTGGCGGACCATCACGGTGCCGGACCAGCCACCCTGGGCACGGCACTGCTCGGCGAACGCCGAAGCACTCGGGGCGTCCTCGGCGGGCGGCAGCACGCGTGCGGCGGACCGGCCCACCACTTCTCCGGCGGAGTATCCGACAAGCTGCTCGGCGGCGTGCGTCCACCCCACGACGGTCCCCTCCGTATCGAGCATCGCTATTGCCGCATCGGGGACTTCTCGGGGGCTCACCGGCTCGGCGAGCGGCGTGCGGTCGGTCTTGGTCATCCGGTTCTTCCCATCGGTGCGGGGGTGTGAGACAGCGTCGGCATGTGCGGCGTCGGGCCGGTCTGCAGCCGTGGCGGAACGGCGATGGTGGCCGGGGTCTGAGGAGCGCCCTGGCGTGACCGGCCGCGACGGGCGTGCGATGGAGCGCGCTGCCTCGCCGATGGTTGAGTGGTTCACCGGCGCGACGTATGCCGACCTTGGACCACTTTGTCCACTTCTGATGAAATACTCAGTTACGAACGCTTCATCGTCAAGTCCCACGAAATTGATTGAAATGTCAGATATGACTGTGCACTGTCGCATAGTGCGACTGCGGAGTCGGGGATGGTGGGTCAGGGTGGACACCCCGAGGTGGGTGATGCGATGATGAATCCATCAGAACTGCTGCTCTTGTTTATGGAGCATGCCCATGTCAGACCTACGCAGGAACCGCTTCGAACGCCGTCGCGCCGAGACCCGCCACGCACTCGTCCGCGCCGCGCGGAAGATCCTGGCCGAGTCCGGTGGAGTCAGCGCCAGCATCCATGCCATTGCTGAGCGCGCGGACGTGGGCCTCGGCTCCTTCTACAACCACTTCACGGGCAAGCCGGACCTGTTCGACGCGGCCGTGGCCGATGCACTCGAGGAGTACGCCCAAGCCGTCGACGAACGCCTGCACGGCGTCGATGATCCCGCCGAGCGCCTCGCTGGTGGCGTGCGGATCAGCGCGCGCATGGCCGAGTCATATCCGGAGATCATGCAGATCCTGTGCCACAGTCAGCTCGGGCGCATATGCGCCGGCGACGGACTGGCTCCGCGGGCGAAGCGCGACGTGGAGGAGGGCATGGCCGCAGGCCGGTTCACCGTGGTCGACCCGGTGATCGCCCTGACCGTGCTGAACGGCAGCCTGTTGGCGCTCCTGGAGCTGTCGTGCAACCAGCCCGAGGCCGACAGTGACCAGGCTGCGGGCACAATGGCCGAGATGATCCTGCACATGCTCGGCCTCTCCCCGGATGAGGCCCGTGCCCTCGCCCGGCGGCCCCTTCCCGCCGCAGCGTGAAGAGGATCCCGTGGCGCTCCGGCCGACTGGCGCTGGCTGCGGACCGGTTCCCGCGGCCTGCGTAAGGTACCGGGGTGGCTGATCTCTCTTGCCTGCTGTCTGCCGTAGCGCAGCCTCAGAGTTGGCTCACCGCGCCCTGTGCCACGACGCGCACGTCCGCGTGGCCGCGACTGCCGTCGGACAGCTTCGCACCGGTGAAGCTGCCGTTTCCGCGCAGGGCGGTGACCGTCACCCCAGTGCGCAGGTCCACGCAGCTTAGACAGGGTGCCACCGAACGCGCCCATCAGGGGCGCGGGGCCGCGTTCGGCGAGCGTGACCTCCAACCCTCGTTCCCGGCAGGCCGAGGCGATCTCCGAACCGGTGAAGCCGCCGCCGATCACGAATACGCGCTCTGGCCCCGCGGCCAGCCGCTCGGCGTCCTCACATGTGCGCAGGTGAACACCCCCTCCAGGGCGCCCTCCTCCGCGTTGGGCCAAGGCCCCGCCCGGGTTCCGGTGGCGATCAGCCGGTCGTACGGCAGCGACTCTCCGTCGTCCAGCATCGCGCGTTTCGAGAGAAGGTCCACGCCGATGGCGCGCACTCCCAGCCGCCAGTCGGAGTCCGGGTCCCGTGCATCGGCAGCCCGGTGGTGTCCGCCGTTGCCCGGCCGAGCGGCACCTGCTTGGAGAACGCCGGCCGGCCGTAGGGCGGGTGCGGCTCACCCCCGACCGCGACCAGTGAGCTGGTGAAGCCCTCCTCACGCAGAGCCTCGGCAGCCCTCAACCCCGCCAGGGAGGCGCGACGATGACGACACGTCCGTCCTTGAGGTCGCCGGGCACTGCCGCTCACTTCCCCACCAAGGAGGATCGCCTCCACCGGACACGCCGCCGCGGCTGGCGCACACGCTCAACCAGCTCGTCGGGAACGGCGGTGGAGCACAGCAACCATTCTTCCCTGTGCAGCTCGAACACCTTCGCTGCGAGGAGCATGCACTGCGCATAGCCCTGGCAGTGCGTGAGATCCGCAACGGTCTGCATCCCCACCACTCCCTCCGTTGCCTCACCCCCCATTTCGAGACGGAAGTCCCGAGCAGCTCGTCCCCCAGGGGCAACGCTCAGCCCAGGGCGTGTTCGAGCCCGAAGGCCGCGCTGAACAGGGAAGGGTGGGTAAATGCCCGGCAAAGGCCGCCCAATTGCTTGCCTGTGTGGCTGATCTCCTCGGTCCAGTGCCCGAGATGGTCGGTGCAGGTGAGCATCTCCTCGAAGGGCAGGCGGACTTCGTCCAGGTGGCCGACGCGGTCTGAATGGGGACGTCGAGCTGTTCATGCCGCCGCCGGCCGTGCGGGCCATTTTCGCCGCCTCGACAGTTCCATACGTCGTATGGTAATCCTGGAAAGGTACTTCCGTACGCCGTATGGAAGATTTTGCTCGGAGCGCGCCAGGCACCGCACATCGCCTGCATGAAGCCGATGGCGCAGATTGCACCAATCGGGAAGGAAAGACCATGAACAAGCTCACGAGGCGCGTTGCCGTCGCCGCTTCCTCCGTGGCGGTCGCGGGTGTCGCCGTTCTCGGTGCCGGGGGCACCGCTTCGGCCGCGACTTCTGCATCCGCGCACGTCCAGCACCCGGCCGTCAGCGTCAGCGCCGACGATTACCGCTGGGACCACGGTGTCGGCTACCTGATCGAACTGGGCTACTCCTGGGACGAGATCCATGGCTGGCACCACGACTGCCGGGATGAGATCAGCGGTCGCTGACCGTCGCCCAGGCGGCCGGCGCCCCAGCGCCCGGGCCTTGCCGTAACGCCTCTCCCTCGTTGCCTCTTCGCTCCCGGTCCGGCGGCGGGGCGCAGCCGAGGCAGAGACACCTTGGAGTGAAAGTCGATGGAGTCTTTGAAGACTGTGACGCAGGGCGTGGCCGTGCAGCTTGTCATCTCGTGCACCTACTCGCTGTCAATGTGCATGAGCCTGCGTTACGAGCCCACTGATCCCTACGTCGTCCGCGCCACTTTCTTCACCGACACTGACGAGCCGGCCGAATGGGTCCTGGGGCGTGATCTTCTGGCCGATGGCCTGAGGGGTTCCGCTGGCTGTGGGGACATCCGGATCTGGCCGGCCGTCGGCCGTGGTGATCAGGCGATGTACCTCGTCCTCAGATCTCCAGCGGGTACCGCCTTGCTCGAGATTCCCGTGCAGGAGGACGTCAGGACCTTCCTGGAGAACACGGAGTCGCTGGTGCCACGGGGTACCGAGTCCGGACACATCGACTGGAACCTCGAGCTGGCGAACCTGTTCGCGAAAAGTTGAGAGAAGGCTCCCATGCGGATGAGGAGTCCCGGCTGCAAAAGAGAAGGAAAGAGAGCTCATGTCCCAGTACCAACTTCGTGTCTACACACTGTGCAGCCCTGAGGCGCTCATCGCCTACGAGGACATCTGGTCCCAGCACATTCCCGGTCTGGCCAAGCACCGGATCACCACACACGGCGTCTGGACAGTGCCCGCGGCCTCCGGGAGCGAGGCGCCCCAGCTGTACGCCCTCGTGTCCTACGGGGACGCCGACGACGTGCAGGAGCGGCTGAAGGCGTACCTGGCCAGCCCTGAGTTCCGCGCCGACATGGAGGGCTTCGACATCAGCCAGATCGTCGATGTGGCCGAGTCCGTGCTGACGCCCACCGCCGACTCACCCTTGCGGTGACAGGGACCGAGCCGCTCGAAGTGACCCACACAGTCGGCGGTCGATCCGCATGCCGCAGTCAGTCGTGATCAAGTCGCCCGTCGTTGCATCACCTGATGCACACGTTCCACCGGTATGGACGGCGGTGGGCTGAAGGAGTGGGTCGCCGGCCTCGTAACGCAGTGGAAGGTCGACGGCTGTGTGGTCGCCGATGCGCCGGACGAATGGCTCGGTTTCAACGAAGCCCCCGAATGCGACGACGAGGCCGGTTACCGGCCAGTCCGTTGCCGCGCGGACGCATTCCGCAGCTCTGGTCATGTGCACTGTCTTGGCGGCTTGGTGGGTGACCCCGAGCAGGTCTCCGATCTCATGCCCATGGGAATCAACCACGCCTGAGCAGAGGCATCCGCGTCAAGGAATCCTCCATAGCCTGTGTCTGATCCCGACGTGACAGCCTGCTTAGCTGCGCGCTGGCGAGAGAGTCTTCCGCGTGGGTCCTGTTCTCGTATAGCTACGGCCAAGTGGCGCGCTGAGAAACCGCCTGGCGACAGTAGTGGTCTCCTGATCTTCGCTCCGGTTCTCTCGCCACGCTGTGGTGATCCAACTGGGTTGAGCGAGGGAGCACGGGTGTGGCAGGGCTTGGGAGCCGGAAGACCTGAAAGCGATGTTGCCCGGGACGCTGAAGCGTTCCGGGCAACGTGCGTGAGGGTCTGTTCGGCACTGAAGTAATCGACCTCGAACAGCGACTTGGGCAGGCGCAAGAACGGTCCGGGGCAACGGGCACAGGCCGGGGCATAAGCAGTGCGCAGGGCAGGACCGGGCATTGACGATCAAGGGATCAGGGTGACCCTGATGGACACGATGACCGTCCACGTCGCAACCGCCCGTTCCGCGACATCCGTCGCCGGCGCACGTCAGAGCGCCTGGGACTTCCTCGAAGGTCTCGTACATCCGATCGCAGCCGAGGCTGGCGACAGCGTGGTCCTGGTCGTCTCGGAGCTCGTCACCAACGCCCTGCGCCACGGCGGCGGCACCTGGAGCCTGGACCTGAGCGCGCACCCGGACGGCATCGAGGCGGCCGTTCATGACGGCAGCCCGCAGGCGCCGCGCATGCGCCCCCCGGCCTGAACGGCGGCACCGGAGGCTTCGGCTGGCCCACGGTCAACCGCCTGCTCCGAGTGGTTGCTCAGTGCTACGTGCAACCTGGTCGTAGCTATACAAGAGCGGGGTTGTGTGGGTCACGCGCATTCCGGGTCAGGCCCTCGTCCACCGGCGACAACGCCCCGGCCCAACTCCCGCTGGAGCCGACTCACTTCGAGATCCAACACCAGCAATGACAGCAACTGACCGTAGGTGGCGGCGAACATGACGACGACGTTGCCCTGAGCACCGATCCGGGTGGCCTCGCGCACGAGCTCGTGAGCAGTGCCAAGGAGGACTGTCGCAGCGCCTCCGACCGCAGTGCCGCGGGTGGCGGCTGCGGTCGCCAGCCCACCCGCTCACGCATATGCCGAGCAACTCACAGGCCAGGGCGCGGGCAGCGTAGGGCAGGTTGTGCCCGTAGAGCGCGCACGTGGATCCGCCGACGTGTACACCATCAGATCGACTCGGCCCACGGCCGGCAGGATCAGACCGGGCCCGGCCATCGCGAGTTGGACACTGATTGCTGCCTTGGGACAAAGGTCGGCTCGCTCGGCCAGGGGCCCGCCTCAGTCGCAAGGCCTCGGCCGGCGCCTTGGCCGTCACCATCGGTGGTGAGTCGGCTGTCCAGGCCCGTGATGATCGTGTCCAGCACCAGGCGGAACATGCGGTCTTCCTCAGGGCCTGCGTCCGCGGGCCTGTCCTCGCCGGCCACGGGGGCGGTGGGCTCGAGGTTCGACCACTGGTCAAGGGCGCCGTTGAGTTCGGCGGTGAGGACACCGATGACGACCGCGCACATGAGAGCGGCGATCGGCCGGATCTCCGAGTGCGGCACCCCTGCGGCGTCCAGTGTCGCGGTGAGCGCAGCCCAGAAGGGGTCTTCGGGCTGGATGAAGTCCGGCTGGCTGAACGAGTAGGCCATGAGGTTGGGGTGGCGGTATGCCAGCGCCCGGAAATCCGTGGCGAGCAGGCGGATGCGCTCCTGCCAGGCAGCGTCTTCCAGGGTCACGGTGCGGAACTGGGCGCCGACCGTCCTCGCCACGCCGCGCAACAGGGCGCCCTTGTTCGGTACGTGGTGGTACAGCGACATCGGGTTCGCATCCAGCGCGGTTGCGAGTTTGCGCATGGTGAGCGCGTCGACCCCCTCCGCGTCGATGAGCCGCAGGGCGGCCGCATAGATCCCGGTTTCAGTCAGAGGCACGTCTCTCTTCCTTGTTCCCCGCGGGGGAAGCTTCGCCTTTGTCATACGCCGTACGGTAGCTGTTTCGTACGGCGTACGGAAATGAGCTGGACCACACAGTGACGGAGCGGACACTTCCGCGACCCGGGTTGCGCTCGACGTTCCATACGACGTATGTTTCTTTTCCATACGGCGTATGTTTCTGTGGTGCACCGCGGCATCGACCGGCACCCTTGCCCATCCCTCTCCGCACAAAGGAGCAAGCCATGACCACGTCGAACGACCTCCGCCCCATTCGGTCCCCGCGCGGGATACCCCTGCTCGGCCACACGCCGCAGATCCCCAGCACCAACCCGGTGGAGTACTTCGGCGAGCTGTCCAAGCAGTTCCCCGAAGGCATCTACGGCATGGACATCGCCGGCATCGAGCAGGTCTTCGTCTACGACCCGGACCTCGTGGCCGAGGTCTGCGACGAGACGCGGTTCTTCAAGCAGATCGAGAAGACGCCGCTGCACCACGTCCGGGACTTCGCGGGGGCCGGCCTGTTCACGGCCCACCAGCACGAAGAGGAATGGGGCATGGCGCACCGTGTCCTCATGCCGGCCTTCAGCCAGCGGGCCATGAAGGCCTACTACGGGCAGATGCTGGAGATCGCCCAGAACCTGGTGGGCAAGTGGGAGCGCAGGGAGGGGCAGCCGGTCAACATCACCGACGACTACACCCGGCTCACCCTGGACACGATCGCCCTGTCGGGGTTCGGCTACCGGTTCCAGTCCTTCGACAAGGAGGAGCTGCACCCCTTCCTCAACGCGCTGCTGGGTGCGCTGGTGGAGTCGCTGCGGCGCTCGCAGGAGCTGCCGATGATGACCAAGTTCCGCAAGGCGGACGACAAGAGGTACCGCGAGAACATCCAGCAGATGCAGGAACTGGTCGAGAGCGTGATCAAGGAGCGCCGGCAGGGGAAGGGCGGCGGTGAGGAGGACCTTCTGGGGCTGATGCTGGAGGCCACCGACCCGGAGACCGGCAAGCTGCTGGCCGACGACAACGTCCGCGACCAGGTGCTGACGTTCCTGATCGCCGGTCACGAGACCACCAGCGGCCTGCTGTCGTTCGCCACCTACTCGCTGATGCGCAACCCGCACGTCCTGGCCCAGGCCTACGCGGAGGTGGACCGGCTGCTCCCCGGCGACACCGTGCCGGACTACGACACGATCATGAAGCTGGACGTCATCCCGCGCATCCTGGACGAGACCCTGCGCCTGTGGGCTCCCATCCCGGCATTCGGCAAGGCCCCGCTGGAGGACACCGTCATTGGTGGCCGCTATCAGCTGAAGAAGGGAACGCGGGTCAACATCCTCGAGGGCCCGCTGCACACCCACCCCAAGGCGTGGGAGCGGCCGGAGGAGTTCGACATCGACCGGTGGCTGCCGGAGAACCGCGCCCAGCAGCACCCGCACGCCTACAAGCCGTTCGGCAACGGCTTGCGTGCCTGCATCGGCCGGCAGTTCGCGCTCACCGAGGCCCGTCTGGCCCTCGCGCTGGTGCTGCAGAAGCTCAAGTTCTCCGACACCAGCGACTACAAGATGGACGTCAAGGAAGCGCTGACGCGCAAGCCCAGCGACTTCGAGCTGGTCGTCCGGCGCCGTCAGGAACACCAGCGGACCGTCTTCGGCGCCGTGGACCTGCAGACCGACGACACGCAGGCGCAGGCCGCGGTCAGCGGTGTCGGGGTGAACCTGACCGTCGCCTACGGCTCCAGCCTTGGCTCTTGCGAGGACCTGGCGCGCACCATCGCCGACCGCGGCGAGCGCTCCGGCTTCGGCACCACTCTCACCAGCCTGGACGAGCTGGGCGACAACCTGCCCACCGAGGGCCTGCTCGTGGTCGTCGCAGCCAGCTACAACGGCAAGGCCCCCGACAACGCCCAACGTTTCGACGACCTGATCGCCGCCGGGCTGCCCGCGGGCTCGCTGTCGAACGTGCGGCTCGCGCTGCTGGGCGCCGGCAACACCCAGTGGGTGGCCACCTACCAGGCCTTCCCCAAGCGGATCGACGAAGCCCTGCTGGCCGCCGGCGCCACCCCCATCATCGAGCGCGGTATCGCCGACGCCGCCGGTGACTTCGACGGCATGGCCACTCGCTGGATGGACACCCTGTGGACTACCCTGGCCGAGGAGTACGCCGCCGACACCTCCGACACGAGCGGCCCGCGTTACCAGGTCCAGCTGCTCACCGAGGCGGACGTACGCCCCGCGATCGTCTCCGAGCAGGCCTACCCCCTCACGGTGGTGGCCAACGAGGAACTCGTGGCCGACGCGACCGGCCTGTGGGACTTCAGCCTCGAGCCGCCGCGCCCGTCCGCGAAGTCCGTCACCATCGAGCTCCCCGAGGGTGTCACCTACGACACCGGCAACCACTTGGCCGTCTTCGCCAAGAACGAGCCGGCACTGGTCAATCGCGCCCTCGCCCGCCTCGGCGTCGACCGCGACCAGGTCATGCGGCTGGACCAGCCGGCCGGCGGCCGCACCCACCTGCCGGTAGGCACCCCCGTCACCGCAGGCCTGCTCCTCACCGAGTTCCTGGAGCTGCAGGACGTGGCGACCCGCACCCAGGTGCGCGTCCTGGCCGAGCACACCGAGTGCCCGTGGACCCGGCCGCAGCTGCAGGCCTACACCGCCGAAACCGAGGAAGCCGAGGAGCGCTACCAGAACGAGATCCTCGGCAAGCGCATCTCCGTGCTGGGCCTGCTGGAGCGCTTTCCCGCGGTCGATCTGCCGCTGGCCGTTTTCCTGGAGATGACGGGGCCGATCCGTCCCCGCTTCTACTCCATCTCGTCCGCCCCGCTGGCCAACCCGCGCCACGTGCGCCTGACCGTGGGCCTGCTGGAAGGCCCGGCCCTGTCCGGTGACGGCCAGTACCGCGGCACCTGCTCCTCCTACGTCGCCGGACTCGAGCCCGGAGACGTCTTCTACGGCTACGTGCGCGTGCCCTCGCCGACCTTCGCCCCGCCGGCCGACCCCGCCACACCGCTGATCCTCATCGGCCCCGGCACCGGCATCGCGCCGCTGCGCGGGTTCCTGGAGGAGCGCGCCTCGCAGCAGGAGAACGGTACCGAGGTGGGCCTGTCGCAGGTCTTCGTCGGCTGCCGCCACCCGGAGCACGACTACTTCTACCGCCAGGAGATGCAGGCCTGGGAGCAGTCCGGGATCGCGCAGGTCCACACCGCCTTCTCCGCGGTGAGCGGCCACCCGGCCCGGTTCGTGCAGAACGCCATCGCCAACGCCGCCGACACGGTGTGGCAGGCCATAGAAGACGGCGCGTACATCTACGTCTGCGGTGACGGCCGTCGTATGGCACCCGCCGTCCGCGAGGCCCTCGCCGCGATTCACCGCCAGCGGACCGGCAGTGACGACGAAACCGCCCAGCAGTGGCTCGCTCAGCTCGAAGCCGACGAGCACTACCAGCAGGACGTCTTCGCCTGACCCCCGGACGCCGGGAGGTGTGCGGCGGTCCAGACACCCCGCACGCCTCCCGGCCACCACAAGCCCGCCCGACACCACACGGCACCGATCGGCCCGAATCGCCGGGAGTGCCACTCACAGAAGGAAGATCACCATGGACACCATGCTCGCCGGACGCTTCCACCTGGACAGCAAGAAGTTCGTCGTGGAGGAGGTCCCCGTCCCCGTGCCGGGTCCGGGCGAGATCCTCATCGAGGTGAAGGCCGCAGGCGTCTGCCTTTCGGACGTCCACCTGATCGACGGCTCCCTCGTCCCGCTGTTCGCCACCTCGGACGTGGTCACCGTCGGCCACGAGGTTTCGGGCGTGATCCACACCCTCGGCCCCGACCTCAAGCGCGGCCTGACCGTCGGCACCCGCGTCACGCTGGAGGCCGGCAAGACCTGCGGCCAGTGCGCCGGCTGCGTGCGCCGCCGCCCCTGCACCCAGATGCTCACCGCCGGCATCGACTACGACGGCGGCTGGGCCCAGTACACCCTCGCCCGCGAGGACACCCTCATCTCCATCCCCGACAGCCTCCCCTTCGACCAGGCCGCGATCATCCCCGATGCGGTCTCGACCCCCTACGCCGCCGTCGTCGCCACCGCCGGAGTACGCCCCGCCCAGTCCGTCGGCGTGTGGGGTGTAGGCGGAGTCGGCGCACACAACGTACGCCTCGCCCGCCTGGTCGGCGCCGCACCGATCATCGCCGTCGACCCGCTGCCCAGCGCCCGGGAACGCGCCCTGGCCTTCGGCGCGGACATCGCACTCGACCCGGCCGCCGACGACTTCGCCGACCAGGTACACGCCGCCACCGCCGGACGGGGCCTCGACTTCGCCTTCGACTGCGCCGGCGTGCCCGCCGTCCGTGAGCAGGCCGCCTCCGCACTCGGCCTGGGCGGCTCCCTCATCCTGGTCGGCATCACGCCCAGGCCCCTCACCATCACCGAGGGCCTGACCTTCAACTACATGCAGAAGCAGGTGCGCGGCCACTACGGTGGCTACCCCGAGTCCGTCACCGAGCTCGTGCAGCTGACCGCAGCGGGCCGCCTCGACCTCGCCCCCTCCATCACGGACCACATCCCGCTCGCCGACGCCGCCGACGCGATCCACCGACTGGAGAACAAGATCGGCGACCCGATCCGCCTCATCCTCGTCCCCTGACACGTCCAGTGGGACATCAAAGCCACCTCGGGCAGGGGTGAGTGGGCGCCGGTGCTTGAGGGAGCACCGGCGCCCACGGCTTTCCGGTAGCTGCTGGCCCGGCACGCGGTGAGGTCGGGCACGGGGTGCGGCGCCGAGCTGACCCTCCCTCCAAAGACCGCGGAACCCCGCTGCCGCCGACTCGCAGCCGGGCGCCAGAACCAGGCGCCCTCCGTAGCGGCGCACATGATCCGAAGTGGAGATGTGAATCATGCAGATGGCCGATGCCCTGGGCCGTACTCCGCAGCGCAGTAGTGCTCGCTCAAACCGCACACGTATTCTCGCGACCGCTCGGCAGAAACTGAGGGACAACCCCGACGCGAGTCTCGACAGCATCGCTCAGGCGGCCGGCGTCGCGCGGCGCACCCTCTACGGACACTTCTCCGGCCGGCAGGCGTTGGTCGCCGCCCTGACGCGGGAAGCGGGCCAAGCACTTCAACAGGCGTTCGCCACGACCCGTATTCCAGGTGCCGACCCGCTGGGGGCGACGGCGCGGATGGCCCTGGCGGCATGGGCGGTGGGCGACCAGTACCGCATGCTCATCTCCTTGGGCCGCCGCGACCTGGGAGCCGAGGCGATCCGAGCCCCCTGGCGCCGGCGCGCGAAGAGGCCACCGCGACCGTGCGACGTGGTCAGGACGAAGGCGTGTTCGCGGACCATGTTCCCGCGCCTGTCCTCGCCCTGACGCTGGAATCCCTGATGCCGGCCCTCGCCGCGGAGAACGCCGCGTCCACCTGGGCGGATCCTGCGGGTGAAGCTGCGGCGACCGCGCTCCTGGTCGCCGCCGGCGTGACACCACAGGTGGCGGCACTCCGCGTGCGGGAGGTTCTGGATGAGTCGGAGGGGCATGAACGGCGTTCTGACGTCCGCCGCTTCGCCGCCTCGGCGCGCAGTCACTGAGGCGACGAAGAAGTGTGCGTCGGTCGAGCCCGCGGCAGCCGCTCCGCTCCGTCACGGCTCCTTGCGGGTTCGTGCGATGTGGCTCTCCAAGCCGACGATCGTCGCGTCCAGCGCACAGTTGAACATCGCGTCGATCACGTCCTTCGCGGGTGAGGGGGCGTCTTCCCCGTCGGGGCCGGCTGGTGCCGGCGGCAGGGTGGTCCACCGCTGCAGTGCTCCGGTGAGTTCGCTGACCAGCAGACCCGTGAAGACCGCGCACAGGGAGGCAGCGACGCGCGGGATCTCCGAGGCCGGCAGTTCCGCGGCAGACAGGATGTTGATGAGCCCCTGCCAAAAGGGGTCCTCCGGCTGGACGTAGTCGGCTCGCGCGAAGGAGTACGCCATCAGTTTCGGATGGCTGTGCGACAGTTTGCGGAAGTCCAGAGCCAGTTGGCGCAGGCGGTCCTGCCAGGGGAGGTCCTCCCGCGCCCCCGCGCGGAACTGCGAGCCGACGCGCTCGGCCAGGCCGCGCAGCACGGCGTCCTTGTTCGGCACGTGGTGGTAAAGCGACATCGGGTTCGCATCCAGCGCGGTCGCGAGTTTGCGCATGCTGAGCGCCTCGACCCCGTCGGCCTCGATGAGCTGCAGCGCCATGGCGTAGATGCCGTCCTTGGTGAGCGGGACGTCTCTCTTCCTGGTCCCCCGGGGAGCCTTCTTTTCCATACGCTGTACGGTATCAGTTGCGACGCATGAAAATCCGGGGCGCCGCTGCAACGGCGGCTTCCCTCCCGGTGTCAACCCGGTCGCGTACGTCGGCGAGCTGCCAAGGAGTTCTCGGAGAGCATCTTCAGTATCACCCTGGGGCCTGACCCTCAACTGCCCGCGCGGGCGGGTGTGCGGCCGCTACGGCGGCGCCCCCGAGTCCGTCGCCGAGCTCGCGCGGCTGACCGCAGCC
>LRTP01000019.1 GCA_001550305.1 Streptomyces diastatochromogenes | reverse complement strand
CCCTCGGCCCGGCGGATGCCGAGCGCGTCGGCGCGCGCCCGGAGCTCCGGGGGCGGGTCGGCCACCGTGACGACGGGGGTCCCACCGAGTTCCAGGGTCCTGGCGAGCACGTCGGCGACCAGCAGCACCCGTAGTGCGGACAGATCGTCCCGCTCCACGTGCGCCTCGACGCGGGTCAGGCTCCGGCGGGCAGGGACGGCATCGATGGGCTCGCCCGTTCGGGCGTCGGTGATACGCAGCACGGAGCGAGCGTAGGCGGGCGGGAGCCCGGGCGCAGGGAGGTCGGACCCATTCCGGACACGCGGGCTTCCCCGGCCGCCCCGCGTACGGGAGGTGGGTGGTTCCACCCCGTGGGTGTAGCCCACTGCACCAGGGGTTCGGGAGATCGCTCTCTCGTGGGCGCGGCCGGGGGACGGAAGGGTTGATCCCGGCGGACACAGCCCGTCGACCTCGGAGATCCCCCCTCCTCACGCTCCTTCGGCCCGGAAGTGGACCTCACCCCCATGACCATCCGTGTCCTGCTCGCCGACGACCAAGCCCTGCTGCGGGCGACGTTCCGCATCCTGATCGACTCCTGCTCCGACATGGAAGTGGTCGACGAGGCCGCCGACGGCCGGGCAGCGGTCGCACTCGCGCGTGCCCACCGCCCCGACGTCGTCCTCATGGACATCCGTATGCCGGGCGCCGACGGGCTCGCCGCCACCGCCACCATCTGCGCCGACCCCGACCTCTCCACCACCCGCGTCCTCATCCTCACGACGTTCGAGACCGACGAGGACGTGGCCCGGTCCCTGCGCGCCGGAGCCAGCGGCTTCCTCGGCAAGGACGTCACCGCGGACGAACTCCTGAGCGGCATCCGCACCGTGGCAGCGGGCGACGCGCTCCTCTCCCCCCGGGCCACGCACACCCTGGTCACCCGCTTCCTCGCCACCCCCGCACCCAGCGCCCAGCAGGCGCCGCCAGGACAGCTGGCGGCTCTCACCGCCCGCGAGCGAGAGGTGACCGCGCTGGCGGCCGAGGGCAAGTCCAACGACGAGATCGCCGAGGAACTCGTCGTCAGCCCGCTGACCATCCGCACCCATGTGCACCGCGCCATGACCAAACTCCACGCCCGCGACCGCGCCCAACTGGTCGTCATCGCCTACCGATGCGGACTCGTGCAGGTCTCACGGCCCCCGGAGTGAGCGAGGCCGGCCCGGGCGTCGCCCTCTGGCCACAGCGACCCGCCATGGGCGAGAATGCCGTATGCCAGAATTGGAGAATGTGACTTATGTCACTCACTAGGGGGCACGACTCGTGGACCTGGACTTCACGGACGACCAGAGCGCGCTTCGCGACACGCTGCGCACGTTCTTCGAGAAGGAGTCGTCCACCGCGGCCGTACGGGCGGCGGAGCCACTCGGGTTCGACGCGGCGCTGTGGCGGAAGGTCGTCGACCTGGGGCTCGCCGCGATCGCCGTTCCCGAGCACCTCGGCGGCGGCGGTGCCGGTTTCGTGGAACTGGCCATCGCGGCGGAGTGCCTCGGGCAGTCCCTCGCTCCGGTGCCCCTGATCGAGGCGGCGGTGGCGAACGACCTCATCGCGTCACTGTCCGAGGGAGGTTCGTCGCTGCCCGGCGGGGGCTCGTCTTCGGCCGCCGCGGGCCCGTCGTCGTCCGGCGCGCCGGACG
>LRTP01000189.1 GCA_001550305.1 Streptomyces diastatochromogenes | reverse complement strand
GCCGCCCGGTCCGCCGTGCCCAGCCGCACCGTCAGCGTCTCCGGGTGGCCCGGGCCGCGCTCCCACAGCCGCGGTCCCGGACCCAGCGCGGTGAGCAGCAGCGTCGCGGGATCGGGCCAGCTCTCCGGGGCCTGTGCGGGCAGGGAGGCCACCAGGAACTCCGCCGCCCCGTCATCCCCTTCCGTGTCGTACGGATCCCCCGGTCCGGTGCCCGGCAGTTCGTCCCGGGCGCCGGTCAGCCGACGCGCCCACGCGCCGAACCCGCTCCGCTTGCGCACTCCCGGCGGCACGTCGGTGCCCCGTGTGGGCGTGCCTTTGCGGGTGCCCGGCTCCGGACCGGCCGCGGCCCGGGGCGTGACTCCGTCCCCCGGCGTGTCGGGGCCGGACGGCCGCGCGGGCCTGCTCTCGATCCGGGGTGCCCGGCCCTGCTCGGGGACGACCGGGCCGTGCTCCTGCCCTCCGGGGACGCCGCCCGCGGCTCCCCACTCCGCCGATCCGAAGCCGTGATGTGTGTCACCGACGGGCGGCACGGGCAGCGCGCCGGCACCGGAGGCGCCCCCCACGCGCGCGTGGGGCACGACAGGAGCGGAAGGACCGGCGGGAGCGGTGGGACCGGCGGGGGACGACGAGGGGCCGGGACC
>LRTP01000188.1 GCA_001550305.1 Streptomyces diastatochromogenes | reverse complement strand
GGTCGGGGTGGGCCGCGCCCCGGAGCGCGTCCAGCAGTCCGCGCAACGCCGGCCGTTCGGCCGCGCCGGGACCCGCCTCCCGCACCGCCGCGTAGAGGACCCGCACCGGCTCTGGAGCGCGCACCTTCCGCACCACCACACCAGGGTGCCGGCTCCCCAGCCCGAGCCGGGGAACCAGACTCACTCCGAGCCCGGCCGCCACGAACCCCTGAGCGGTGGCGTAGTCCTCGCTCTGCACCGCGAACGAGGGCCGGAACCCGGCAGCCGCACAGGCGTCCAGTTGGGCGTCGAGACAGGGCCCCGGCCACTCGCTCCCGACCCACGGCTCATCCGCCAGCTCCGCCAGTTCGAGCAGCCGCCGCCCCGCGAGCCGATGCCCCCTGGGCAGCACGACCCGGTACGGATCATCGAGCAGACGTACGAGCCGGATGCCCTCGGGACCGGTTCCGTCGGCCCGCACCACGAGGGCCAGATCGGCCCGTCCCTCCTTCACGTCGGGCAGCGGATCCTCCACATCGATCAGCTTCAACTCCACCCGTACGCCGGGGTGCTCACGCCGAAACCGCGCGACGGCGGGAGCGACCAGCGCGGCCCCGGCCGTGGCGAAGTACCGCACCGCGAGCCGCCCCGTCCGCCCCGCCCG
>LRTP01000187.1 GCA_001550305.1 Streptomyces diastatochromogenes | reverse complement strand
CGTGATGCGGCCGAAGACCAGCAGCTCGATGAGACTGTTCCCGCCGAGGCGATTGGCGCCGTGCAGGCCGCTCGACGCCTCACCGATGGCGTACAGACCGCGCACGTCGGTGCTGTGGTCCTCGGGACGTACCCACACCCCGCCCATCGAGTAGTGCGCGGTGGGCGCGATCTCGATCGGTTCGCGGGTGATGTCCAGCATCTGCAGATCGAGCAGGGTCTGGTAGACCCGGGGGAGACGCGTCATGATCGTCTGCCGTGGCAGATGGGAGACGTCGAGCCACACTCCGCCCTTGGGCGTCCCCCGCCCTTCCTTGATCTCCGTGTAGGACGCCAAGGCCACGCGGTCGCGGGTCGACAACTCCATGCGTGCAGGGTCGTAGCGGTTCATGAACCGCTCGCCGAGCGCGTTGCGCAGGATGCCGCCCTCACCCCGGGCGGCCTCGCTGACCAGGGTTCCGGCCGCGTTCTCCGGCTCGATGATCCCGGAGGGATGGAACTGCACCAGTTCGGGGTCGCGCAGACGGGCTCCGGCCTCCACCGCCAGACGGAAGGAATCGCCCGTGTTCTCGTCGCGCCGCGAGGAGGTGCGCCGCCAGATACGCGTATGGCCGCCCGCGGCAAGAATGACCGCGTCCGCTTGG
>LRTP01000186.1 GCA_001550305.1 Streptomyces diastatochromogenes | reverse complement strand
TGATCGCCGTGGCCGACGAGTCCGGTACGGCGCTCTGGGACACCGGGACCGGTCGCCCGGTCGCCCTCCCGGCGGGCCACGCCCCGGTGACCGCCTTCGCCTCGGCGCGCGTCCGGGGCGAACCCCTGCTGGTGACCGCGCACAGCGACGCCGGAATCCAGCTGTGGTCCCTGGAGCGGGGTGCCCACGCCGCCCCCGCACGGCTGGCCGGGCTCGTCGGCCACAGCCTCCCGGTGCGGTCGATGGCCGCCTTCCCGCACGAGGGGCGGACCCTGCTGGTCACCGGGGGCGAGGACGGCACCGTGCGCCTGTGGGACCTCGACCGGGTGGGTGCCCTGGCCTGCCGGGAGGACCATCTGCTCAGCGTCCGGGACGTCGCCGTGCTCGACACGGCACGGGGTCCGCGGATCGCCTCGGCGGGCACCGACGGGACCGTACGGCTCTGGGATCCGGTCACGCTGCGGCCCGTGGGGGCGCCGCTCCACTGCGAGCAGCGGGTCGTCAACGCCGTCGCCGCCGTGCCCGTCGACGAGCCGGACGGTGCCGAACTCGTCGCGTCCGGCGGGGAGGACGGCACGATCCGGCTCTGGGATCCCGGCACCGGGCGGCCGGTCGGGCGGCGGCTGGACATCGGCGACGGGCCGGTGG
>LRTP01000185.1 GCA_001550305.1 Streptomyces diastatochromogenes | reverse complement strand
CGAGGCACCGGGCCGGCGCCCCGCCCGCTGGGACCGCGAGCCCCGGTCCGACCCACCGGACCGCTTCCTCGACCCGACAGGGCCCGCCGAGGACCTGCCCCCCTCGACGAGCGCCGATGCCGCCCCGGACCCCTCGGAGATCGAGGACGCCGTCCCTTCGGGGAGCGGGGAGGGTGTCGGTCGCCCGGGGAGTGGGGAGGGTCTCGGTCCCTCCGGGAGTGGGGAGGATCCCGGTCCCTTGTGGAGGGGCGGAGGCCGCGGCTCCTCGCGGAGCGGCGGGGACCTTGGCCTCCCGGGGGACGGCCCGGGGGATGGGGAGGGATCCGGCTTCTCCCGGGGCGGCGCGGACCCGGGCCTGTCGTGGAGTAGCGGGTACCCGGGCCCCTCGGGGAGCGGGGAGGATCCCGGCCTCTCGTCGGCCGATGCGGAGCCCGGCCCTTGGTGGAGCAGGGAGGCGACCGGTTTCTCTCCGGGTGGTGCGGATCCTCGCTCCTCGGGGGGTGGCGAAGAGCCCTTGCCGCCTTGGGGACCCCCGCCCGCCGAACCGCCGACCCCCGCGACCTTTCCGCCGGGACCGACGCCGCCCGGGTTCCACGCCGAGTCGCTCCGTGGCCGTACGCCCAAGGAGCCGCCCGACGCGGCGGTGCCACCGC
>LRTP01000184.1 GCA_001550305.1 Streptomyces diastatochromogenes | reverse complement strand
TGACAGGAACTGTTCCGGCCTTGTCGATGACGTCGGCGAACTCCCAGGCAAGGTCCGCGTCCAGAGCGGACGCGCACAGCAGCAGGTACGGCTGATGCCGGGTTTCGGGCATCTGGTGCGCTTCCAGGAGCCGTTCGCTCAGGTCCCGCAGCGCGTGCGCGGCCTGCCGCATGTGGGCGATCCGCGCGGTGGGCAGCAGCTGCGGCAGGTCCTCGCCGAACCCGATGGTGACGACCTCGACGTCGTTCGCCCACGGGCTCATGCCGAGCTCTAGGGCGAGGGAGGTGCACACCTCGGTGATGTGCACCGGGTTGCCGTCCAGCAGCAACGCGGTCACCTGGGCGAGGTTGAGCAGCACGAGGTCACCGGACTCGGTACTGCCGACGGTGACCAGTGCCGGATACGGCGCCGGCACCTCGCGGGCTGCCTCCTCGTCCAGGAGGGGCGCGTCGGCGGGCAGCAGCCACCAACCGTTCTTCCCCGTGGCGAAGGGCGCCCGCGGCTCCTGGGCGAGGTCTTCGGGCAGCACCTCGAGCGCGCGGGCGCCGATCCGGGCGGCTCGCAGCTGAGGCAGTTCGCCGTCGCCGTCCTGGGCTGCCTGGTGGGCCAGGGTCCGCAGGGCTACGTCCAGGCGCTCGCCGCCGACCTGCTCGG
>LRTP01000183.1 GCA_001550305.1 Streptomyces diastatochromogenes | reverse complement strand
GGCGCCCGGCGCTGGGCGGACCTCGCGACCGAGCTGGTGGAGGTGGCCCGGAGCACGGCCGCGAAGGGGGAGGACGGCTCGCGGCAGGGACCGGAGGGGCTGGCCTGGCTCGCCCGCGCCGAGGCGGAGTGGCTGCGCGCGCACTCGGGTCCCGAGGTGGCCGCCTGGGAGCGGGCGGTCGCCGCGTTCGACTACGGCGATCCCTATGAACTGGCCCGCTGCGAAAGACGGTTGGCCGAGGCGCTGCTCGTGGCGGACCGTCGGCAGGAGGCCGCCGAGCGGGCCCGCGCGGCGCGCGACACCGCCGTCCGGCTCGGCGCCGTACCGCTGCGCGAGGAGCTGGACACCCTGATCCGGCGCGGTCGGCTCGCCGACTCACCGTCCGCCGCGGACCGTGTCCCGGCGCTGACCGCCCGCGAGAGCGATGTCCTGAGGCTGCTGGCGCGCGGCCGTACCAACCGTCAGATCGGCGAGGAGCTGTTCATCACGGGGAAGACGGCGAGCGTGCACGTCTCCAACATCCTCGCCAAGCTGGGCGCCTCGGGCCGCACCGAGGCCGTGGCCATCGCCTACCGGGAGGGGCTGGTCGAGCCGCCCCGGGACTCCCGCGCACGACCGGCCCCCGCGCACGACCGGGGCCCGGTCACCTCAGGTGACC
>LRTP01000182.1 GCA_001550305.1 Streptomyces diastatochromogenes | reverse complement strand
GGGCGGTCCGGCCGGCGGTCCCGACCGCCCGCCGCCGGGGCGGGTTTCGGCCTCCGGGGGTGTGGGCCGGTCCGGCTGGGAAGGTCCCGCCAGCGGCCCCGACGGAGGACCTTTGGGACGGCCGGACGGCGGTTGGGACGACGACGGTTCGATGCTCACGAGCTCCACTCCCGGCATCGGGGCCTGCGGCACACAGGCCAGCGGCACAGCCTCAGGAAACCCGCAACACAACCTCCTGCCGTCCGAGGATGCCCCGGCCTTCAGGCCGGGGAGGATCGGCCTCCTGCGGAGCAGGGAACGGGGTTTCGCCTCCAGGGCGAAAGACCGTCCACGCGAGCGGGTAAGGTGCTCGATGTGCGTTGCGAGAACCAAGCGCGCACACCGTGCTGAACGAGAGTCAAGCCGGCACAGTAACTCCTTTGCCTGTAGTACCAAACCGGGCAGGTTCCGACCCGGCTGGTGTTGAGGGTGTAAGACCCGTAGGCCCGCTGGGCCCGTGGGCAGCCTGAGCCAGGAATCCCCCTGCTTCAGCGGGGGGAGGGTTCAAACCATTGTGTGCGGCCGTCCCGCACACCTCGCAAGCCGACGGCCCCGCACCCCGGCAGGAGCGGGCAGCGCCGGACCGGGGGGCGGGCGGCGTACGGCCGGACGGGCGCACGGCG
>LRTP01000181.1 GCA_001550305.1 Streptomyces diastatochromogenes | reverse complement strand
CGCGGCGATCCGGCTGACGGAGGGCTCCAGTTTGGTCTCGCCCCAGCGGCTGGCGAGTTCGGACTCCACCTCGCGCAGCGCCTTGGCGACCTCGGGGTCGGCGGGGCGCGCGGGTACGTCGGCCTGCCGGCCCGCGTCGGCGCCCTGGGTGCGCAGGGTGCGGCTGCCGGCCTCGATCACCGCGAGGTCGGGGTCGCGGTCGGTCTCGGCCGCGATGATCTCGTCGAAGAGGCCGTGCGGGTCGCTGGGGTCCGGCTCGTCCGGCTCGCTGCTGTCGTGCGGGGGGAGCTCACTCACGCTGCCAGTCTACGGAGCCGAGCCCGCCCCGGGTCTCTCGCCCCCGCCGCCCCTACCCGTCCCGTCCCCGGGGGCTCCGCCCCCGCACCCCCGGGTGGGTTCTTCGGCTGCGGGCGAGTGGGGGCCGGCCGCGCAGTTCCCCGCGCCCCTGAGGCACGGGGCTGCGCCCCGGCGCCCAGGCATTTGGGGCCGCGGAGATCTGCGCGCCAAGCCCCCCACCCACAGCCAAACGAATCCGCGCGGCCGGGAAACGCGGGGCGAAGCCCCCGCCCCAGGGGCGCGGGGAACTGCGCGCCAAGCCCCCACCGGCCCGCGGCCAAACGAATCCGGGTGGCCGGGAGATGTGGGGAGCAGCCCCGCCCTGG
>LRTP01000180.1 GCA_001550305.1 Streptomyces diastatochromogenes | reverse complement strand
GCCGGAGCGGACCTGCCAGGCGGGGTCGGCCTGGGCGGCGACGGCGCGCGCGGCCAGGGATGACGAGCAGCCGGTGACGGCCAGCGTCGCGAAGGTCGCTGCCCGGACCAGGGCGTCCGGGTCAGTCGTGAGCCGGTCGAGGGTGTCCGCGACGAGCTTTCCCGGGGTCACGTTGGCGAGGGCCTTGGCCACCGTGACGCGGACCTCGCGGGACGGGTCGGCCGCGGCCCGGCTCAGGGGCTCCGCGGCGTCGACGGAGACCAGGGCGCGCACGGCCTCGACGCGGACGGCTGTCTTGGGATCGGCGAGGGCGTCCGCGAACAGTTCCGCGTCGCCCAGGCGCAGCGCGCGCAGGACGTCCAGGGCGGCGGCGCGTACGACGGGATCGTCCTCGGTGAGGGCGGCGGCGAGGCCCTCGCGCAGGTCCGGCTCGGCCGGCAGGGTCTCCACCAGCTCGCGCAGCGAGGCCGCGGCGGTGGCCCGTACGTCGCCGTGCGGGTCCCGGAGTGCGGTGGCGAGGGCGGGACCGGTGCCGGGCGGCACGGTCTCGGTGAGGACGCCGACGGCCGAGCGTCGGACAGCGGGGGACGGGTCGTCCAAGTAGGGCAGCAGCGAGCCGAGTTCGGGTTCCTGTTCCGTGAGGGCGAGGAGTTCGAGGAGGCGGGGCGAGGTGCCCGCGTCGGTGTGGTCGAGTTCTCTGCGGTCGGGATCGGTGGCGGGGACCGTGACGGAAGGGGGCGCCGAGGCCACCGGCGCGGCGTCCCGCGCCCCCGCCGTGGCGACCGACTCCGGGTGGACCTCGCCGAGGTGCCGGGAGCCGCCGCCCGTCGGGGCGAAGCCGGGAACCGGGACGAGATAGGGGGCCACGGGACGGGCCGTGAACTCCATGGAGCCGGAGGGGGACTTGTGCAGGTCGAGGTGGTGGAACCAGGAGTCGTCATCACGCGCGGGATGGTCCGTGCGGTCGTGGTACAGGCCCCAGCGGGACTCCGTGCGGGCCAGCGAGGCGCGGGCCGCCATCTCCGCGCAGTCGCGGATGAACGTGACCTCGGCGCACCGCATCAGCTCGTGCGGAGTGCGGGCACCCATCTCCGCGATGTCCGCGCGCATCCGCTCGAACGCCTCCAGGGCGAGGGAGAGGCGGGCGCCGGACTTCGGCGGCGCCACGTAGTCGTTCACGAAGCGGCGGAGTTTGTACTCGGCCTGGGACTGCGGGGGCCCGTCCGGGTGGCGCAGCGGGCGGTAGACCAGTTCGTGTGCGTCGCGCAGCTGGTCCTGCGGCAACTCGCCCTCGTAGGGCTTGTACTGGGCGGCGTCGGCTCCCGCGAGGTCGCCGAAGACGAACGCGCCGATCATGTAGTTGTGGGGGACACAGGCCAGGTCCCCGGCGGCGTACAGACGGGGCACGGTCGTACGGGCGTGGTCGTCGACCCGTACGCCCGAAGCGGAGTGGCCGCCGCACAGGCCGATCTCGGAGATGTGCATCTCGATGTCATGGGTGCGGTAGTCGTGCCCGCGACCGGCGTGGAAGGTACCGCGCGTGGGGCGTTCGGTGGTGTGCAGAATGGACTCGAGAGCGCTGATCGACTCCTCGGGGAGGTGGCTGAGCTTGAGGTACACCGGGCCCCGGTCCGAGGCGGTCTCGGCGGCGAACTCGGCCATCATCTGGCCCGACCAGTAGTCGGAGTCGACGAAGCGTTCGCCGTGCCGGTTGACCTGGTAGCCCCCGAAGGGATTGGCGACGTAGGCGCAGGCGGGACCGTTGTAGTCCTTGATCAGCGGGTTGATCTGGAAGCACTCGATGCCGGTGAGTTCGGCGCCGGCGTGATAGGCCATGGCGTAGCCGTCACCGGCGTTGGTGGGGTTCTCGTACGTGCCATAGAGGTAGCCGGAGGCGGGCAGGCCGAGGCGGCCGCAGGCGCCGGTCGCGAGGATCACCGCCCCGGCACGTACGGAGACGAACCGCCCGGTGCGGGTGTTGAAGCCCGCGGCACCCACCGCACGCCCCTCCGCCGTGAGGACCCGTACCGGCATCACCCGGTTCTCGATGCGGATGCGCTCACGCATCTCGCGGCGCCGCAACTGCCGGTAGAGGACCTTCTTGACGTCCTTGCCCTCGGGCATCGGCAGCACGTAGGAGCCGGAGCGGTGCACCTGGCGGACCGCGTACTCACCGTGCTCGTCCTTCTCGAACTTCACGCCGTACGACTCCAGGCGCCGCACCATCGCGAAGCCTCGGGTTGCGGTCTGGCGGACGGTGGACTGGTCGACGATGCCGTCGTTGGCGCGGGTGATCTCGGCGACGTAGTCGTCGGGTTCGGCGCGGCCGGGGATGACCGCGTTGTTGACGCCGTCCATGCCCATGGCGAGAGCGCCGGAGTGGCGGACGTGCGCCTTCTCCAGGAGGAGGACGTCGGCCCCGTGCTCGGCGGCGGTGAGTGCCGCCATGGTGCCGGCCGTGCCGCCGCCGATGACGAGCACGTCGTAGGACAGCTCTTCGGCGTCCGCGAGCGCGGGGATCTCCACGGGGGTGTCCACGAGGGTGCCTTTCAGGTGCTGAGGGACGTGAGGACCTCGCGGCGCAGGGTGAGCCGCGCCGGGTCGTCGAGTGCGGATCGATCACGCGGGCGCGGTACTTCCCGTACGGCGAGAAGCCGGCCTGGGCTGCCGGGACCGTCGTCGTCGGCCGGGTGCCCGGAGCCGAGGAGTGCGACCCGGTCGCCCAGGAACAGCGCCTCGTCCACGTCGTGGGTGACGAAGACGACGGTTGCTCCGGTGCCGTGGAGTACCTCGACGAGGAGATCCTGCATACCGGCGCGGGTCTGGGCGTCGAGGGCGCCGAAGGGTTCGTCCATGAGGACGGCGCGGGGTGTTCCGGCGAGGGCGCGGGCTAGCTGGGCGCGCTGGCGCTGGCCGCCGGAGACGCGGTGCGGCAACTGCCGTTCGCGGTCGGCGAGTCCGACGCGGGCGAGCCAGGCCGAGGCCTGCGCACGCCGCTCGGTGCGGGACGAGCCCTTGATGGCCAGCGGGAGTTCGACGTTGGCACGCAGGGTGCGCCAGGGAAGAAGGGCATCCTCCTGGAAGACGAGCGCCCGGTCGGCACCTGGGCCCACCAGGGGGCGACCGTCCTGGGCGACGGTTCCGGCGAGTGCGGGCAACAGCCCGGCCAGGGTGCGCAGGAGGGTCGACTTGCCGCAGCCGGAGGGACCGACGACGGTGAGGATCTCGCCGGGGGTGATGTCCAGGACGACGCCTTCGAGGACGGGGGCGCCGGGGCGGCCGAGCGAGGCACGGGTGAGGGAGAGCCTGGTGCCGCGCACGGCGACGGGCGTCCCGGTCTCAGACGAGGTGCTCATCGCGCACCCCCTCCTCGCGGACGGGCTCCGGGACGGACGAGACCGGGGCGGGGGCCCTGCGCACGCGCGCCCCGGCGACGTACTCGGTGCGCGGCAGCCACCGGGTGAGCCATCGCCCCACGCGCTCGACGGCCGTGGAGGTGACCCAGCCCAGCACACCGATCGTGACCATGCCGACGAAGACACCGGGATAGTCGACGACGGTGTAGTCCTGCCAGGTGCGGTAGCCGACGCCGTACTGGCCGGAGATCATCTCGGCGGAGATCACACAGATCCACGAGACGCCGATGCCGACCGAGAGACCGCCGAAGATCCCGGGGAGGGCGCCGGGCAGGACGACCGAGCCGAGGATCCGCCATCGGCCGCCGCCCATGGTGCGCACCGCCTCCTCCCACACGGGGAGCAGGGCCCGAACCGCGTGCCGGGTGGAGACCAGGACGGGGAAGAAGGCGGCGGCGCAGGTGATGAAGACGATGCCCTGTTCGTTGCTGGGGAAGAGGAGGATCGCCACCGGGACGAGCGCGATCGCGGGGATCGGCCTGAGCACCTCCACCAGCGGGCCGAGCAGGTCCTCGGCCAGGCGCGAGCGAGCCACGAGCACGCCCGTGGCCACCCCCAGGACGGCCGCCAGCAGGAAGCCGGTGAGGATCCGGGTGAGGCTGTCGGTGAGGTCCGTCCAGTAGTCGTGGCCGCCGAGGCGGTCACCGAAGGCACGGGCCACGTCGGCGACGGTGGGGAACTGCGAGAAGCGCAGCCAGAGGTCGACGTTCAGGCTGGTCAGCAGCTGCCAGGCGGTCAGGGCCGCGGCGAGCGAAGCGGCCCTGACGAGATACCGGGTCATGACGCCCGCTCCAGCGCGGAGGCGTACGAGATCGTGTGCGCGCCCCGGTGGCCGGCGAGGTACGCCTGGGCGTTCGCCGCCGTGACGAACGGGCGTAGGTCGCTGCCGTCCGCCACCCACACCGCCCGCTCGGCGAACCACAGGGTGCCGGTCGTGGCGTCGGGGACGTACGCGGCGCGGACGGTGTCGCGGTGGGAGGACACGTAGTGGAGGAGAGCGGAGGGGGAGGCGAAGGTACGGGTCGAGGAGGCGCCCTTGGGCCACACCTCGCTCGCGGCCGGTGGAGGCGACGCGGCGAGCTGATCGGCGTACGCGGTCGGGCCGAGGGCGCGCTTCACGTACTGGTCGTCGACGAAGGCGTCCACGTCGACGTCGCCCACGAGCTTCGCAGACTTCAGGACGGAGACGTCCTTCTTGAGCGCGGAGATCAGTTGGGGCTTGAGGGCCGGGCCGAAGGTGGCGATGCCGTGAGCGCCGTTGTAGAGGTAGACGACCTCGGCGGGCAGAGCGGTCGCCTTCGCGACCTTCTGGGCGGCGGCCAACGGGTGGTCGTGCAGATAGGTCGTCGCCTCCGACTGCGCCCGGAGGAAGGCCTCCAGCACGGCCGGGTGCTTCTTCGCGAAGTCCTCGCGGGCGGTGACGCCGTGGAAGGTCGGCAGATCGAGTGCGGCGCCGTCGTACAGAGCCTTCGCCTTGCCCTGGAAGGCGAGCAGGCCGGGCCAGGCGACGAACTGCGAGAGCGCGTCGGTGCTGCCCGCGGAGAGGGCCGAAGCGCCCACCGCGGGCTGCTGGTTGAGCTTCTGGATGCCCTTGTCCGGGTCGATCCCGGCGCGCTGCAGGGCTCGTACGAGGGTGCCGTCGGCCGCCGAACCGATGCTGGTCGACACCTTCTTGCCGCGCAGGTCGGCGAGGGTGGCGAGTGTGGAGTCCGGTGCCGTGACGATGGTGTTGAGGCCGCCCCGGAGGTTGTAGCCCGTGACGGAGACGAGGCGGGTGGGGCGGCCGAGCTGCTTGCCGCGGGCCGCGTTGATCAGCAGCGGGAAGTCACCCATCGAGCCGATGTCGATCTTCCCGGAGGTCATCTGGGCGGTGATCGGGGCGCCGGTCGCGTAGTCCTGCCAGTTCACCTTGTACGTCGTGCCGTCCCTCAGGGAGTTCAACTCCTTCTCGAAGGAGCCGAGGGAGCGAAGCAGGGTTCCCGCGGTGACGGTGTTGATGGTCTTGGACTGGTAGCCGACCGTGATGGTGACCGTGGAGCCGGAGCCGGTCGTGGTGCCGCTGCCGCAGGCGGTGAGAGGAAGGACGAGGGCGGCCGTGGCCAGGGCGGCGAATGCCTTGAGTTTCATGGGAGTTCGGTCCTCTCACCGGAGGAGGTAGGGCATGTTGACCGTCACGGCCCCGGTGGGGCAGCGGGCCGCGCAGGGGCCGCAGTACCAGCACTCGTCGACGTGCATGTACGCCTTGCCGTTGCTCTCGTCGATGGCGAGGGAGTCCAGCGGGCACATGTCCACGCAGAGCGTGCAGCCGTCGATGCACTTCGACTCGTCGATGGTCACGGGCACGTCGGCCCGCTGGGGCGCCAAGGGCATGGCTGTCTCCAGAAAAGTCGTGCGTGGGATGAACCGGAAGGACCCTTCGAAACGATGAAGGGGTGGAGGGGCGCGGCGGTGAGGGGGCGCGGTGGTGAGGGGGCGCGGTGGTGAGGGGGAGCTGTGGTGAGGGGGAGCTGTGGTGAGGGGCGCGGCGCGGAAGGGAGGTGAAGGTGACGTGGTGAAGGGAGGCGTCAGAGCGCGCGGCGGAGCCTGCCGCTCATCGTGATGCGGTCGCCGCGAAAGCGGATGAACTCCAGGTCCACGGGGCGGCCGTCGGCGAGATGAGTGAGCCGCTCCAGCATGAGGACGGCCGCACCGCGAGGCGCTTGCAGGACGGCCGCCGAGTGTGCGTCGGAGTTGACCGCCTCCAGGGTGATCTCGGCGTGCCCCAGCGGCTGGCCGGCGACGGCTTCCAGGAGACGGAAGACATCGGTGTTCTCCAGGTCGGCGCCGAGCAGGGCGGTGCCGAGGTCGAGCGGGATGTAGGTGAGGTCGAGGGAGAGGGGGAGTCCGTCGAGGCGGCGGAGGCGTTCGATGTAGAGGACGTCGGCGCCGGGGGCGATACGGAGGCGGTCGGCCACGGGGGTGGGCGCGGCCACGGGGCCGACCGTGCGGACCTCGTTGGTGACCTGGCCGTGTTCGCGCAGGGTCTCCGCGAGTCCCATCAGCCGGTCGAGTCCGTGCGGGTACTTCTGGGCGACGACGACGGTGCCGACGCCGGGGAGGCGTTCCACCAGGCCCTCCGCGCGGAGCAGGTCCAGGGCCTGGCGGACGGTGTTGCGCGAGGCGCGGTAGTCGGTGCCGAGGGCGGCTTCGTGCGGCAGGGTGCCGTCCGGGAAACCGCCGGTCAGCACCTGGTGGCGGAGCAGGTCGGCGAGTTGCCTCGCCCGGTCCGCGCGCAGCCGACGCCGGTGGGCGGCGACGGTGGTCGCGCCGGGGCCGGCGTGCTCTCGGACGCGTTCGGTGGGCATGCGACGGACCATACCGACGGGGTGCGGGTGGTGGTGTTGCTGGAGTGTTGCGCCACCTGTCGATGGTGAGGGTCGGGAGTTGGCCTGCGGTTTTGGCCGGGAGGAGGGGAGATCTGCCACCCGTGGGGGCGCGGTGTGGGGCGGGGGTGTCTTGTGGGTGCGAGTGCGAGTGCGAGTGCGAGTGCGAGTGCGAGGGGGGCGGGTGCGGGGACGTGGGGACGGCTGGGTAGGGGTCTTCGCCCCCGCCGCCCCTACCCGTCCCCTCCCAGGGGCTCCGCCCCTTCGACCCCCTGGTCTCCCCTCCCCGGAGGGGCCACCGCGGGGCTTCGCTCCTGCACCCCGACGGGGGCTGTGCGCTCAGGTCGTCACGCGGGGCTTCGCCCCTGCACCCCGGCGGGGTTTGCGCTCCCGGAGCAGGGCGGGCCTATTGCCCGTGGACCCCGTCGGGCCTATTGGCCTTGGACCTCCCGGGCCTATTGGCCTTGGACCCCGTCGGGCCTGTCGCCCTTGCACCCCGCCGGGGTTGTTGCCCCCGGGCGCCGCCGGATTCAGGAGGGGTTGGGTGCCGGGGTGATGCGGCCCCTCACCTCGCCCAGTCCCACCCGCGTGCCGCCGGGGCCCGGGGCCCAGGCGGTCAGGGTGACCTCGTCGCCGTCCTCCAGGAAGGCCCGTTTGCCGTCGGGGAGGTCGAGGGTGTCGCGGCCGTTCCAGGTGAGTTCCAGGAGGGAGCCGCGCTCGTGCTCGGACGGGCCGCTGACCGTTCCCGAGCCGTACAGGTCGCCGGTGCGCAGGGAGGCCCCGTTGACCGTCATGTGGGCCAGCTGCTGGGCGGCCGTCCAGTACATGGTGGAGAAGGGGGGTTCGGAGACGACGTGGCCGTTGACGGCGACGGAGATCCGGAGGTCGTAGCCGCCGGGCTCGTCCTCGGAGTCGTCCAGGTAGGGGAGGAGGGGGTGCGTGCGGGCCGGGGGCGCGACCCGTGCGTCGTCCAGCGCGTCGAGCGGGGTGATCCACGCCGACACCGAGGTGGCGAAGGACTTGCCGAGGAAGGGGCCGAGAGGGACGTACTCCCAGGCCTGGATGTCGCGCGCCGACCAGTCGTTGAGGAGGCAGAGGCCGAAGACGTGGTCGCGGAAGGAGGAGAGCGGGACGGAGGTGCCCCTGGTCGAGGGTGCGCCGACCACGAAGCCGACCTCCGCCTCGATGTCGAGCCGGACGGAGGGGCCGAAGACGGGGGCGGTGTCGGAGGGGGCCTTGCGCTGGCCCGAGGGGCGGACCACCTCCGTGCCCGACACCACGACCGTGCCGGAGCGGCCGTGGTAACCGATCGGCAGGTGCTTCCAGTTGGGGGTGAGGGAGTCGGCGGCGTCGGGGCGGAAGATCTGTCCGACGTTCCGGGCGTGGTTCTCGGAGGCGTAGAAGTCGACGTAGTCCGCCACCTCGAAGGGGAGGTGCAGGGTCACCTCGGAGAGGGGGTGCAGGAGGGGTGCGATGGTCTCCCGGTGGGCCGGGACCGTCACCCAGGCGGTGAGTGCGCGGCGTACGTCGGACCAGGCCGTGCGGCCGGCGGCGAGCAGCGGGTTCAGGGTGGGCTGCGCGAGCAGTTCGGCGTACGGGGAGCCGAGTGCCCGGGCGGTCGCTCCCGCGTCGAGGACGTGGTCGCCGAGCCGGACGCCGACGCTCCGCTCGGACGCTCCGGCCCGGGAGAAGACGCCGTAGGGGAGGTTGTGCGGGCCGAAGGGATCGCCCTCGGGGGCATCGAAGGGGGGCATCGGGGTGGTGCCTCGCTTTCGTGGTCGTGCGCGCTGTGTGGTTCGTGTGACTGGCTTGGCCGTGTGATCCGCGCGGTGCACGTGTGGGTGTTTCACGTGTTCCGGGTGGTCGCGGCACAGGTTACGGGGGAGTGACGTGCTGTGGCAGTGCCCAAAGAGTTGCCATGAGTTGCCGCGCGTTGTCATGAGGCGCTGTGGCAGTACCTGAAGAGTTGCCTCGACAGTGCCTAAAGAGTTCGCAATGTCCGAATAGGCCTTGTCGGACTCGGTAGTTCCGGCTTAGCGTCCTTTGGGGACACGGACGGGGTGGGTCCGGTCCGTAGGGGGGACACGTGGGGGGACCCGTGGCCAGGAGCGTCAGCGGAGTGCCGGTCGACGCCGACCGGAACGTTCCGGGCCTGATCGTGAAGTTTGGCGACTATCCGCTGCACCACGGCGGTGTGGGCGCCATCCGAAGTCTGGGCCGCCTCGGCATACCGATGTATGCGATCACCGAGGACCGTTACACGCCTGCCGCGGCCTCGCGCTATCTGCGCCGTGCCTTCGTCTGGCCGACGACGGGGACGGAGGAGCCGGAGCGTCTGGTCGAGGGGTTGCTGCGGATCGGGGCCCGCATCGGTCGGCCGACGGTGCTCGTCCCGACGGACGAGGAGGCGGCCGTCCTGATCGCCGAGCACCAGGAGGAACTGGGGGAGCGGTTCCTCTTCCCCCGGGTCGACGCCAAACTGCCCAGGCGCCTCGCCAGCAAGCAGGGCCTGCACGAACTCTGTGTGGAACACGGCATCCCCAGTCCGGCGGCGGCCTTTCCGCAGTCGTACGAGGAGATCGTGGCGTTCGCCGAGAGCGCTCGGTTTCCGATCGTCGCCAAGAACCGGGAGGCGTTCGTACGCCGCAGCCAGCCGGCGGTGAACGGGACGACAAGGATCGCGACCCGGGAGGGGCTGCTGTCACTCGCCCGGGACTGGGGAGATCAGCCGGGCGTGATCCTCCAGGAGTACCTGCCCAGGGAGGAGGCGGAGGACTGGATCGTGCACGCGTACTTCGACGCGGACTCGACGCCGCTCGCGATGTTCACGGGCGTGAAGGTCCGCTCCTGGCCGCCGCACGCGGGAATGACGGCGAACGCGTACGTCGTCGACAATCCGGAACTCGCGGACCTCGCCGCGCGTTTCATCAAACAGATCGGCTTCAGCGGCGTCATCGACCTCGACCTGCGCTTCGACCGGCGCGACGGGCAGTACAAACTTCTCGACTTCAACCCCCGGATGGGCGCGCAGTTCCGGCTTTTCGAGAACGAGTCGGGGATCGACGTCGTCCGGGCCATGCATCTCGACCTGACCGGGCGCACCGTTCCCGAAGGGGAACAGCGGGCCGGTCACCGGTACATCGTGGAGAACATCGACCTGCCGGCCCTGCTCGCCTACCGGCGCAGCGGCTACACGACCCCGCACGCGCCGGCTCGCGCGAGCGGCACGGAGTTGGCCTGGCTCGCGGGTGACGACCTGCGGCCGTTCTTCACGATGCTCGCGCGCTTCGTGCGGCCGGGCGCGAGGCATCTGTATCAGCTGTGGCGGACCAACCGCCGTGGCAACAGCACCAGTACGACCACGAAGTGACGAACGTACGTCCTGGGGAGGGACTTCGTGATTCATCCGGTAGCAGTCATCGGCGCCGGCCCGTTCGGCCTGTCCACCGCCGCCCATCTGCGGGCGCGGGGCATTCCGGTGCGCGTGTTCGGCGAGCCCATGGTGAGCTGGCGTGACCACATGCCCGAGGGGATGCTTCTCAAGTCGACGCCGGCCGCGTCCAGCCTCGACGCCCCACAGCCCGGCCACACCCTCGCCGACTACTGCGACGCGGCGGGGATCCGCCGGCTCGTCACGGACGAGGACATCATTCCGGTCGAGACGTTCATCGCGTACGGCGAGTGGTTCCAGCAGCAGCTGGTGCCCGAGTTGGAGCGGGTGCGGGTCGTGTCCGTCGACCGCCGGGGCAGCGAGGGCTTCGAACTCAAGCTGGACTCGGGGGAGTCGTTCACGGCGCGGGCGGTCGTCGTGGCCACGGGACTGTATGGACTCGCCCATCTGCCGCCCGAGCTCGGCGGCGCGGCGGCGGACGGACCCACACCCACCGGCCCCGTCTCGCACAGCTCCCAGCACCACGACCTCGCCCGGTTCTCCGGCAAGGAACTGATCGTCGTCGGCGCCGGCCAGTCCGCGCTGGAGACGGCGGCGCTCGCGGCGGAGGCGGGCGCGCAGGTGCGGGTGGTGTCCCGGGGACGGGGCAGGGTCGCCTTCGGAGCACTGCCCTGGAAGCAGCCGAAGCTGCGTCCCGAGTCGCCCTTCGGACGCGCCTGGTCCCTGTGGGCGCTCAGCTACTACCCGCACCCCTACCGCTATCTGCCCGCCGAAGCCCGGCACTACCTGGTCCGCCGGGTGCTCGGCCCCCTCGGGGCGTGGTGGCTGCGCGACCGCTTCGAGGGCAAGGTCGAGGTCAGCGAGGTCTCCGGGATCGTTCGCGCCGACGTCTCCGACGGGCGTCCGGTCCTCTCCGTGCAGACCCTGGGCGGCCGGAGCGAGGAGTTCGCCGCCGACCACGTCATCGCGGCGACCGGTTATCGCGTCGACATCGCCGCGATGGACTTTCTGGGACACGAGTTGCGTACGGCGCTCGCGGTGAGCCGCGGCACTCCCAAGCTCGGTGCGGGGTACTGCTCTTCGGTGCCCGGGCTGTACTTCACGGGGTTGCCGGCGGCGGCTTCGTACGGGCCGGTGATGCGGTTCGTGTGCGGTACGGAGTTCGCTTCGCCTCGGCTGGCCAGGCACTTGGCGAGCGCGCACGGGTGAGGTGACCGGGGTCAGTTCGGTCGGAGGGGGGCGGTGACTGGTGGGCCACGCCGTGGGTGGGGCCCAACCCGCCGCGTCGGAGCTCGTGTTGGGTTCAGGCGGCCACAGTCACCGCAGCAGCGTCATCCTCTGGAGTGACATTCCGCTCGGAGTCTTTTCGTACCGTCCGCATCGGTGGACGGGGCGGAACTGCACTCTGTACGCCCGGTACGGCCCGTACGGTGAACGGCGTTGCTGACGGGATACCGGACGTCGTCCGGTTCACGCCGGGCCGATGAGTCGTTCGATCCGTATTCTTCGGATCATGGCCGCTCCGACTGCATATTCACTTATCGCCACTGACCTGGACGGAACGCTGCTCCGCGGCGACGACACCCTCTCCGACCGGTCCCGGGCCGCGTTGGAGAGGGTGGCCGAGGCGGGCGCCCGACACCTGGTCGTGACGGGGCGCCCGGCGCCGAGAGTACGACCGTTGCTCGACGAACTCGGCGGCGCGGGGCTGGCGGTGTGCGGGCAGGGGGCGCAGCTGTACGACGCGGCGGCGGACCGCCTGCTGTGGTCGGTGACCCTGGACAGGGAACTCGCGGAGACCGCGCTCGGCAAGATCGAGGCGGAGGTCGGGCTGCTCTACGCCGCGGTGGACCAGGACGGCGTGGACGGGCTGACGCTCATCGAGCCGGGGTACGTGATGCCGCATCCGACGCTTCCGGCGGTACGGGTGCATCACCGCGACGACCTGTGGACGGAGCCGATCAGCAAGGTGCTGCTCCGTCACCCGTCGCTGTCCGACGACGAGTTGGCCTCGGCGGCCCGGGGTGTGGTGGGCTCGCTGGCCACCGTCACCATGTCGGGGCCGGGGACCGTCGAACTCCAGCCATGCGGCGTGACCAAGGCGACCGGTCTGGCGCTCGCCGCCGCCCACCTCGGTCTCACTCCTGCCGCCACCATCGCCTTCGGCGACATGCCCAACGACATCCCCATGTTCGACTGGGCCGCCCGGGGGGTCGCCATGGCCAACGCCCATCCGGAGCTGAAGGCGGTGGCCGACGAGGTGACGCTGTCGAACGAGGACGACGGGATCGCGGTGGTGCTGGAGCGGCTGTTCCCGTGCCGGTCGGATCGATTCCGGGAGTCCGGAGAGCCCGGTGGGTCCCGGCAGCTCTCCGAGTCTCTCCGACCTCATCAGCCGTATCAGCCGCATCAGCCCCGGCAGTCGTACGAGCCCTACCGGCTCAGCCAGCCCCACCAGTCCTGTCAGTAGGCGCCGTTGACGTTGTCGATCGAGCCGTACTTCGCCGCCGCGTAGTTGCAGGCCGCCGTGATGTTCGCGACCGGGTCGTAGATGTTCATCGACGTGCCCGGCACGTGGTAGGCCTTGAACGTCGGGTCGATGACCTGGAGCAGGCCCTTGGAGGGGATACCGGCCTTGGCGTTGGAGTCCCAGTTGTTGATGGCCAGGGGGTTTCCGGAGGACTCGCGCATGACGTTGCGGTGGATGCCGTTGTAGCTGCCGGGGATCTTGGCGCGGGCCATGATGTCCAGCGAGTGCTTGATCCATCCGTCGAGGTTGTTCGCGTACGTCTTCGAGGTGGTGGGCGCCGTCTTCGCCTTGGTGGGGATTTGGACGGTTTTGGTGCCCACGGTCAGGGTGAGGCCCGGACGGAGCGTCGTCGGGTCGGGGCCTATGACCGCGCGGTTGGCGGCGTACAGCTTCGCCGCGCCGCCGCTCTTGGGGTACTTCTGCGCGATCTTGGCCAGGGTGTCGCCCGCGGTCACCTTGTACGTGATGAGCTGGACATCGGTGGTGGTGGCGGTGGCGGCCTGTGCGCAGGTCGCCACCGCGAGCGGAAGGGCGAGTGCGACTCCGCCCATTCCCGCGGCGAGGATGCCCCGAGTGAGCATGCCGTGGATCTTGAAGCTGCGGTGCTTGCCTCGTGCGGACATGGCGAATTCCTCTCCGGCGCCTGCGAGGTGAGCTGTCGGGTTCGGGCGGGAGCTGCCCGGCCGCACGGTGTGTGCGACTTCACCCCTAGCCGTTCCGGTGTCCGGATCGGCGGCTTACCTGGGTCCCCCGCTCCTGCCGTGCGTGTGTGTGTGGGTGGCTGGGATATTCCGGTCGGCGGCAGGATTGGGCGGTCCGTCCGGATCGACGTGAACGTATGCGAGAGCACATGTCCGGAACAAGCCCTCATTTCCCGGTGTAGATCGCTTTCACCTGTGCAATAAGGGGGAGAAAATGCCCGATTAATCCGGAACGTGACGCTCAACTTGCCTTATGCAAAGGGGGAGTCGTCAAGAGGGGATAAAGAGCCCACTCTGCATGGGAGTGACCTAATTCACTCGACCAAGCAGAAATAAAGCGGCACTGGCGGCAAATCGGACATACGGCTTCGAGTGTCCAGGCCGGTGAGCCCGTAGGCGGAGCCGGGCGTACCTCCCACACGGGCAGGTCCGTGTCGGGGTCGTCGTCGGGGAGCCGGCCGGCGTGGGGCTTGAAGTAGAGGCCGTAGGCCCAGTATTCGGGGAGTTCGTGGCACATCAGGTCCGGGTGTGCCCCGAACTACCGCCCCGCGTATGGCCTGTTGATCCTCTCCACCGCCTCGGCCCGGGGAATCCCGAAACGCGTGACCATCTCGTCGGTCATCTCGTCGGTCATCTCGCGGAAGTACGCGAGCATCCCCTCGTCCAGGGCCATCAGGAACTCATCGGTCCGCGCCATGCTCCTCAGGGGTTGCCCATGCCGCCGCCGGGTCCCCAGTCCGGTGTCGTCCGGGGGATTCTTCTCTCCCACGTCCGATGGAAGACCACCTCGTTGCCGTCCTTGCAGATCAGCTCGTTAGAGGTGATGAACTCCCGGGCGTCGCAGCTGAGTTCGGAGCGTGTCTCGACCCGGGCGTCCCAGGGCAGCTCCGGGCGGTGCAGACGGATCGACCTCGTCGAGCGGGTACGGGCGGAGAGCGGGTCCGACTCGTCGATGGTGTACGTGTCCCGGGCGTCCTCCGTGCATTCCAGGCCGTCAGGGTGGACACGGGTGCCGTCCTGGCGAGGGTCGACCTCCAGACGCCACTCGCCCCTAGCCACGTCACGGGCGACCAGGCGTTCGGGGCGGGGCTCGTCAAGGGTGGCCGCGGACGTCACTCCCAGGGGTTCGGACTGCTCCGGCTCCTCGAAGGTGATCCTCGGGTCCGACTCCCTTGCGCGCACCGGAAGTTCGAGGGAACTGCCCGCCGGGTCCAGGACGAACCCCGCCGCCGAGCCCGGCTGGGGCCAGATCCACGGCCAGTAGGCGGAGGACAGGGAGAGCCGGATGCGGTGGCCGGACGGGAACGCGTAGCCGGTGGCGGTCAGGTCGAAAACCACGTCCTCCGTAGAGCCAGGTTTCCAGGAGACCGCCTGGTCGGGGCCGTAGCGCGCTGACAGGTTCAGAGCACCCCGGGTCACCAGCGTCGAGGAACCGTCGGCGGCGACGTCGCACACCCTGGCGATCACCTGGCCCCAGGGGGAGTGGGACGTCAGACGGAGGCGGACCCTGGGGCGCCCCAGGACCCAGGTCTCCCCCGGGACCTCGAACTCGAAGCAGGCCGATCTCGCGTCCTCCTCCCGCTGGTTCGGCGGCAGGTCCGCGTCGTTCCCGACGGGGCGGAAACGGCCCGCGTCCACGCCCGTGTGCTGAGGGGAGCGCACCAGCACCGGTGCGCCCCGCAGCGCGTACGCGATCGGGGTCACGGAGGGGGAGGGCCAGGCGGTGTCGCCCACCCAGTGGCCGGGGAGGGACGGGTACGTCGTCGCCGGGGGGTGCGCGGCCATGACGTAGGAGCGCAGGAGGGGCTGCGCCATGACGTCACGGTCGTTCACGCCGGGGTCCGGATCGTCGTTCACATCGGGGTCCGGATCGTCGTTCACGCCGGGCCCTGGATCGTCGTTCACGCCGGGGCCGGGGCCGGGGCCGGGGCCGGGGACGCTCGTGGCGGTCGGCCTGAGCCAGTGGTCCCACCACCTCAGCGTCTCCTGGAGGAAGCCGATCGCCGGGCCCGGCGGCAGGCCCCGGTCCGGGTACTGGTGGCACCAGGGGCCGATCAGGCCGCGTACGCGGTCGGCGGGGAGGCTCTCGACCAGCCGCAGCACCGTGTCGCAGGACGGATCGTGCCAGCCGCCCACCGCGAGCACGGCGGCCCGGATTCCTCCGTGTCCCCCGTCCTCGCGCACACCGGCCTGGCGCCAGTACGCGTCCCGCGTCGGGTGGGACAGCCACGTATGGATGAACGGCTCCACCTTCTCCAGGCGCTTCACCCACATGTCGCGCCACATCACCTGGCCCACGTGCACCGGATCCGGCGGACGGGCGACGTCGGCGAGCGCCGTGGCCGCCCGGGCGTGCGTCTCGACGGCGAGGACGGCACCTCCCAAGCGGTGCCCGTCGTTGTCATAGGGATCGTCGGTCGCACAGACCGTGACGATCGCCTTGAGCGGTTCGGGCGCGAGGGCCGCGATCCGGAGGGAGGCGAAGCCGCCCCTGGAGATGCCGAACATGCCCACCGCGCCGCTGCACCAGGGCCGGTCCGCCAGCCAGTGGATCACTTCCACCCCGTCGGCCCGTTCGCTCTCCCCGTAGGGGTCCGCCGGCACGCCCTCCGAGTTGCCGTGACCGCGGGCGTCCACCCGGACGGAGGCGTAGCCGTGGCCCGCGTACCAGGGGTGACGCTGCCAGTCGCGTGGCGCGGTCCGGTCGGTGAGCCGGTCCGGGAGATATTCGAGGAGCGCGGGGACGGGCGCGTCGGTCAGCGGGCGCCACACGCGCGCGTGCAGGCGGGTGCCGTCCGGGAGAGGGATCCACAGATCCTCGTGAGTCGTCTCGTGCGAGAAGGACGTACGGATGTGCATGCTCATCACGGTGTCCTGGGTGTCCTCGGTGTCCTTCGTGCCCTGTGGCCGTCCTCGGTGCCCCGGTCGTCTTCGGCGGTCGGTTGTCAACAACGTCCGATCAGTTAATACATCCCATATCGGGTCATATCGACTGAGCAAGAACATACCGCCCGTGATCCCGCACCGCCCGGGTGGGGGACTGTCTGCCGCTCGGGGGACATCGGATGGCGGGGGAGAGGGAAGTCGGGAGGAAGTCGGCAGTGGGGACGGTGGGCGCTCGTGGTGATCGAAACGTGACCGGATACGCTGACTTGAGTGATGGCAGCGACACATCGACAAACCGTGTCATCGACCGAATGATCGACCGAGTTCGCCATGTGATCGTCAGCAGACAGGAGAACCTCTCGTGACCGTCGTCGGGCCGTTCGGGCTGAGCGTGCGGGACCAGGCTCTCGAAGCCGATGTCCAGGCCGGATTGACGGCTGTGGAGGAGGGCTTGCTCGAAGTCACCAAGAGCGAGGTCCCCTTCATCACAGAGGCCGCGCAGCACCTGCTGCGCGCCGGCGGGAAGCGGTTCCGTCCGCTGCTCGTGATGCTCGCCGCGCAGTTCGGTGACCCCTACGCGCCGGGTGTCGTGCCCTCGGCCGTGGTCGTCGAACTGACCCATCTCGCCACCCTGTACCACGACGACGTGATGGACGAGGCCGACGCGCGGCGCGGCGTGCCCAGCGCGAACACCCGCTGGGGCAACTCGGTCGCCGTGCTCACCGGCGACTTCCTCTTCGCGCGCGCGTCCCACACCCTGGCCGACCTCGGGCCCGAGGCGGTCCGTATCCAGGCCGAGGCGTTCGAGCGGCTCGTCACCGGGCAGATCCTGGAGACGGCGGGGCCGCGCGACGGGCGCGACCCGGTCGACCACTACCTCGACGTGCTCGGCGGCAAGACCGGCTCGCTGGTCGCCGTGGCGTGCCGGTTCGGCGCGATGATGTCGGGTGCCGACGAGACGGTCGTGGACGTGCTGACGCAGTACGGGGAGCGGCTGGGTGTCGCCTTCCAGCTCGCGGACGATGTGCTGGACATCGCCTCCGACTCGCACGAGTCCGGCAAGACGCCCGGTACGGACCTGCGCGAGGGCATCGCCACACTTCCGGTGCTGCGGCTGCGTGAGCGGGCGGAGCGGCTCGGTCTCGCCGAGGACATCGCGCTGTGCGAGCTGCTCGACTCCGACCTCACGGACGACGACCGGCACGCGGAGGCGCTGGCCCTGCTGCGGGCGCATCCCGCGCTGGAGCAGGCCCGCCGTGACACCGTGCGGTACGCGGAGGAAGCCCGCGCCGCGCTCGTTCCGCTCCCCGAGTGCGATGCGAAGGCGGCGCTCATGGAGCTGGTGGACGCGGTGGTGCACCGGGCCGGATAGGTGCCCGGAGCGAGTCACTGGCGTACGCCCCTCCCGGGTGTCGGCGTACGCCCTCCCTGGGTTGTCGGCGTATGCCCTCCCCGGTGCAGGCGAATGGTCTCTCTCATCTGTGACGCAGGTCACATTCTTGGATTGAGTCCAGGATAGGAATCAGTCCGTACTCCCGTACAGAAGCTGACGCAGGGGGCGTCGGCTGCATTACGGGGAGAAAAAAGAATCATGGATTCGAACACCACGTTCAATGCCATGCCGGACATGCGCCGCAAGGGCCTGATCATGGCCGGCGTCGCGGTGGCGGCCGCGGCCGGTGTCGCCGCCGCCGTCATCCCGGCGGTCGCGGCCGGCGGCAGCCACCGCAGTGACCACGGCGGCATGAGCCACTCGACGCACGGCGACCAGACCATCGTCGCGCAGAGCGGAGTCGTCGGCGGCAGCGGCGGAACCGTCCTCGCCACCAGCCTCCGCGGCGCCAACGAGGTGCCCGTCCAGGGCGGCCCCGCCGTCGCCGACAAGGACGGCGCGGCGCTGGAGTTCATCAAGGTCAAGGGCGACAAGGTGTCCGTCGCCGTGACCTGGCGCGGCACCGGCAGGCCGACCATGCTCCACATCCACCAGGGCGCCAAGGGCACCAACGGCGGCGTCAAGATCGACTTCACCAAGCTGCTCGGCAGGATCAAGGGCCACCACGTGGTCGGCACCGTGAAGGTGAAGGATGCCGCCCTGCTGGATCGGCTGAAGAACGACACGGGGGCGTTCTACGCCAATCTGCACACCGCCGAGTTCCCGGGCGGAGCCGTCCGCGGCCAGCTCCACAAGGTCACCGGCTCCTTCGACTTCCGTGACGCCCTCGGCAACTTCCAGGCGTCCGTGGTCAAGGGCAAGCAGATCTACGAGTGCAAGCCCGTCGAAGGCGGTGGCTACGCCTTTGCTCAGCGTGACGTCGCGGCGCTGCTCGGCGGCGACATCGTGCACACGTTCGTGAAGCCCAACTCCGGTACGCCGCAGTGGGTCGCGCCCGACCGCAGCGCGGTCACCGGAGCGGTGATCTCCAAGACTCCGAACGGCGAGAAGAACATCGCCGAGCTGGACCTCAAGGCCACCCCGTCCGGCAAGCACCGCGGTCTGCTGGCCGACACGCAGGAGATCCTGCGCCTCAACACCGTGGGCGGCGTCGCGCCGGCCGGCTCCTGTTCACCGGGCACGATCGTGGGCGTGCCCTACCAGGCGGACTACGTGTTCGTGCAGCGCTGACGGGTACCGGGGCTCTGTGAGGCTCAGGCGGTGGTTCCCCCAACCCCTACGGGTCGGGGGAGCCACCGCCTCCTCACGTCATACCGCAGGACTACGTGGAGTTGAGTCCGGGGTCTGACGCATCTCGTCGGCCGATTTGGTCAGATTGAGAACACCACTCCTCACCGGTTCGGGTGAGAATGGCGGCTATAGGGGTGGAGAAGTGAGGACGGTAGGCCGCCGCCGACGACGGAGGTAAGGCACACATGGCACCGTACGAATCCGACAGGACCGCCGGGGCGGAAGGGCTGCCCGACGAGGCCGACGACGTCCGCGCCGGTCGGCGCAAGGCGGCTCGTTACGTCGTTCCGGTCGCAGTGGTGGGGGTGGCGGCCGCGACCATCGGGCTCGTCCCGGCGCTCGCGGACTCCGGCGACCCCAGCCTGCCGAAGATCACCGCAGAGCAGCTCATAGAGAAGATCGCCAAGTCGGACGTCCAGCAGCTGTCCGGCACGGTCAAGGTCAGCACCGATCTTGGACTGCCCAGCCTGGGCGGCCTGGAGAGCGGCATGCTCTCCGGCGTCACCAAGGGGTCCGGCGGCTCCTCCGCCGACCCGCAGTCCAAGCTCATGGAGCTGGCCTCCGGCACGCACACGGTGCGCGTCGCGGCCGACGGCCCGGACAAGGCCAAGGTCTCCGTCCTGGAGAACGCCGCCGAGTACAGCATCATCCACAACGGCAACGACGTGTGGGCGTACGACAGCAAGTCGAACGAGGTGTACCACTCGACGGCCCCCGCAGCCGAAAAGGGCCAGGAGAAGGCGCCGAAGGACGTCCCGACGACGCCCAAGCAGCTCGCAGACGAGGCCCTGAAGTCGGTCGACGACACGACCTCCGTGACGGTCGACGGCACGGCGCAGGTCGCGGGCCGTGACGCCTACAAGCTGCTCATCAAGCCGAAGCAGTCCGGTTCCACGGTCGGCGCGATCACCGTCGCGGTGGACGCGAAGACCGGGGTGCCGCTGAAGTTCACGCTGGTCCCGACGAGTGGCGGCGCGGCCGTCGTGGACGCCGGGTTCACCCAGGTCGCCTTCGCCAAGCCGGCCGCCTCGACCTTCGACTTCACCCCGCCCAAGGGTGCGAAGGTCACCGAGGGCAAGGACTCCAAGGGCTCCCAGGACCTCAAGGGCTCCAAGGACTCCAAGGCCCCGGAGTCCGCTCCGAGCCGCGGTGACCTCGGCAAGGGGCTCGACGGTCTGAAGACCGTCGGCAAGGGCTGGAGCACCATCGCGGAGTTCGACACCGGCGGCCAGGGCATGCCCTCCGGCTCGTCGTCCCAGGGCGGCAACGTCTCCGGGTTCCTGAACTCCCTCGGTGACCACGTCAAGGGCAAGTTCGGCTCGGGCACGGTCTTCTCGACCCGCCTGGTCAACGCGCTGATCACGGACGACGGCAAGGTGTACGCCGGTGCGGTCACCAAGGACGCGCTGGTCAAGGCGGCCAACGCGGCCCACTGAGTACCGTACGTACGGAACTGACGTACGGGACTGACGTACAGAACTGACGTACAGAACTGACGTGCGGAATTGACGTACGGAACTGACGTACGGACGAAGCCGAAACGAGGGAGCCCATGGAGGAGCGGTCCGCCGAGGGTACGGACCCGCCTGTGGCGGGCACCGCCGGCGCGTCCGACGAGGGCGCGGTGATCGCCACCCGCGCGCTCTCCAAGCGCTTCCGCGGCGGACAGCTCGCCGTGGACGGTCTCGATCTGACCGTCCCGGCGGGCAGCGTCTTCGGCTTCCTCGGACCCAACGGCTCGGGCAAGACCACCACCATCCGCATGCTGATGGGCCTGATCGAGCCGACCTCGGGCACGGCGCGTGTGCTGGGGCAGCCCATGCCCCGCGCCACCCGCGCCGTGCTCCCGCACGTGGGCGCCCTCATCGAGGGCCCCGCGCTGTACGGCTTCCTCTCCGGCCGTGACAACCTCCTCCGGTACGACGCAGCCGACCCGACCGCCGACCCGCGCACCCGGCGTACCCGCGTCGAGGCCGCCCTCGACCGGGTCGGACTCACCGCGGCCGCGGGCAAGAAGGCGAAGGCGTACTCGCTCGGCATGAAGCAGCGGCTCGGGCTCGCGGCCGCGCTGCTCCAGCCCCGCCGCCTGCTCGTCCTGGACGAGCCGACCAACGGCCTCGACCCGCAGGGCATGCGCGAGATCCGTTCCCTCGTGAGGGAGCTGGCCTCGGACGGTACGACCGTCTTCCTCTCCTCACACCTGCTCGACGAGATCGAGCAGGTGTGCACGCACGCCGCCGTGATGGCACAGGGGCGGCTGATCACGCAGGGCCCGGTGGCCGAACTCGCGGCGGGCGCGCGGGGGCGGCTGGTCGTGACCACCCCGGACCCCGGGGACGCGGCGCGCGTACTGAAGGACCAGGGAGTCGCGGATCTCGTCGTGACGGAGACGGGCGTGAGTGCCGAACCTCCGGACCGCGAACTCGCCGAACTGAACGCCGCGTTGGTCACGGCCGGCGTCCGCGTCCGTGGCTTCGGCGTCGAACGGGCCTCACTGGAGGACGCGTTCGTGGCGCTGACGGGGGAGGGGTTCGATGTCGCGGGCTGAAGTCGAGGCCGGGGCCGGGGCGGTACGCGTCGAGGACACGGCGGTACGGAAACCGAGCCCCCTGTGGACCTTCGGACTCTTCCGCAGCGAACTCCTCACCACCTTCCGGCGCTGGCGGACCATCGCGCTGCTCGCCGTGCTCGCGGCCGTGCCGATCCTCATCGGCATCGCGATCAAGATGGAGACGCGCGACGGCTCGACGGCGGGCGGTGGTGGCGGCGAAGGACCGGCGTTCATCTCGCAGATCACCAACAACGGCCTGTTCCTGGTGTTCACGGCGCTCGCCGCGACCCTCCCCTTCTTCCTGCCGATGGCCATCGGCGTCATCGCGGGCGACGCGATCGCGGGCGAGGCGAACGCGGGGACGCTGCGCTACCTGCTGGTCGCGCCGGCCGGCCGTACCCGCCTGCTGCTCACCAAGTACGCGACCACCATGACGTTCTGCCTGGTCGCGACCCTGGTGGTGGCGCTCTCGGCGCTCACGGTCGGCGCGCTGCTCTTCCCCCTGGGCGAGCTGACGACGATCTCCGGGACCCGTATCAGCTTCACCGAGGGGCTCCTACGGGCGCTTCTCATCGCGCTGGTCGTCGCCGCGTCACTGATCGGCGTCGCGGCCCTCGGCCTGTTCGTCTCGACGCTGACCAACAGCGGCATCGCGGCGATGGCGACGACGGTCGGCCTTCTCATCACCATCCAGATCCTCGACCAGATACCCCAGCTCCACGCCCTCCAGCCGTACTTCTTCTCCCACTACTGGCTGTCCTTCGCCGACCTCATGCGCGACCCGGTGTACTGGGACGACATGGTCCGCAATCTCGGACTCCAGGGCCTGTACGCGGCGGTGTTCGGCTCGGCGGCGTGGGCGCGGTTCGCGGCGAAGGACATCACCGCGTAGCCGCTAGCGCACGGCTGCCATGCCTTGCGTGTCGCGCGTGCCGTGCGTGCCGGGTGTGTCGCGCCCGGTCCGGGCGCCCTGCGTGTCGCCGGTGGCGTGCGTCTCGTGCGTCTCGTAGGGGTAGCGGGCGAGCGGCGCCTCCCGTGCGAAGAACGTCTTCGCATGCGCCAGCGCGGCCGTGTCCTTCAGTACGTCACCGGGCTTGCTGCCGTTGCCGAGCAGGACCCCGCCGAAACGCATGCCCAGGTACGCGGCCGAGTGGTTGAGGGTGCCGATCAGCGGGTCGGCGACCTCTTCCTCCTCGTGCGCCAGCGCGGTGACGCCCCAGAGGGTGCGCCCCGCCATCCTGGCCTTGAAGTCGATGTCGGGCGTGCGCAGCCAGCCCGACCAGTAGTCCAGGTAGCGCTTGGTGAGGCCGGACACCGAGTACCAGTACAGCGGCGAGGCGATCACGATGTCGGTGGCCGCCAGGGTGGCGTCGAGCAGCAGCGCCGGATTGCTCCCCGCGGCCGGGTGTACGTGGTCGCTGTCGCGCCGCAGGTCCACGAAGTCGGGCAGCGGGTGCTCGGCGAGGCTCAGCCAGCGCTGCTCGACCTCCGCGGGCAACTGTTCGGCGGCCCGTCGGGCCAGCAGCTCGGTGTTGCCGTCGGGACGGCTGCTGCCCAGCAGGAACAGGAAGTGACGGCTCATGGGCCCCCCAGGGTGCGTGTGCGACAGGTCGCGGAACGCCACGACCCGCGAGTGCAACTGCATGCGTGCACAATATATGCATACGCATGTGACGTCCATGCCGGGAGACAGGGTCCGTGCCGAGAGGCAGGGATGGGGTCAGGGCAGGCGTGGGCCGCCCGTCAGGCGGGCCAGCGCGGCCGTCTCGCGGGGCGGCGCCGAGGTGAGGTCACCGATGCGCCACGCCGGGATCCACGGCACCTGATACACGTCGATCATCGAATCGATCACCTTGACGCGCTGGGCGAGTGGGCGGGGCAGCCGTCCGGGCGCGTCCGCGACCAGCACCACGGCCTCGAGGTCGAGCCCCGGGGGCGCCTCGCCCCGGCGGAAGGTCTCCAGGGTGTGCGAGACGCCGTCCAGTCCCGCCGCGTGCGTACGCCCGACGAGGAGCACCGACCCCGGTTCTCCCAGGTCGGGCCGGGGCCAGTTCCGCCCGGCGTCATGGCCGCCGAAGACCGCGGCGAGCGTGGTGGTGCCGGCCCCGCCATGCGTCGCGACCCAGGCGAACCGCCGTGGGCCGACGGCGAGGTGTCCGGGTTCGTCCCCGCCGGGTTCGGGCCACGGAGTGGGTTCCACCGTGTCGACGACCGGCCCGCGGAGCCAGATCTCGGGCCCCTCCGCCCCCTGTCGCATGCTCACCTGCATCACCTGACACTCTCCTCGGTCGTTGTCGGCGTTGTCGGCCACTCTTACGAGGCTGTGACGCCGTAGTGACGCATGCAGCGGTGGTGAGCCGAGAGACTTGACTGTATGTACCTGACGGGATCTTGAGGCAAGGTCGACGCATGGAAGTACGACCCGAGTGAGGGAATCGATGTCTCGACTCAGCCGCGAACAGAAGCGGGAATCCAAGCGGCAGCGCTCAGCGGTCGGCCCCGGTGCCGGCCCGGTGGAGGTATGGGTCCCCGCGCCCGCGGGGGAAAGCGGGGGCGGCGCCACGGTCGGCGGTGTGCCGGTCGTCGTCGTGCCCGGCGAGACCGTCCAGGCCTGCGTCCTGAACCACCTCCACCGACTCGCCCTCGCCGCCGGTCACTCCGTGCGCGCCACCATCCACGACGAACGGATCGGCTTCGTCGTACCGCTGGAGGTGTACGGGGACGGGTCGAGCCGGTACACGGGCGAGCCGGTACGGCTGGGGCCGTCGGCCGAGGTGCCCGGGTTGCCGGCAACCCCTCCCGCGCTGCCGGCACCCCCTCCCGCGATGCCCGCGGCCGCTCCCGCGCCGCCGCGGGTGCCGGTGTCGGAGCCT
>LRTP01000018.1 GCA_001550305.1 Streptomyces diastatochromogenes | reverse complement strand
GGACTCCGGCGGCGGCGCCCGCCCCGCCCCGCCCTCCGCCCTGACCCTGGCCACCCACACCCTCGCAGTGACCACGGTGTCCCGCGGTGAGACCCGGGGCGGTTCGCCGCTCACGCCGCTGGCCGCGCTCGCCACGACGGGCACGCTCGCCTGGACATTGACGAGGACCCCGCAGGCCCCGGGCACGGCCCCCTCCCGATACCCCGCCGCGGCCCCTTCCCGGCACCCCGCCGCGGACACCCTGCGCACCGTCCTCGCCGCCGCCTTCGTCGCCACCTCGGGCCGCCCCCTCCTCCACGCCGCCCTCAACCCCTCACCCCCGCTCACCCAGCGAGCCGTCGGCGGCGGAATCCGCGCGATGATCCCCCTCCAGGCCGCCCTCGCGGCCCGCTCCGGCGCCCTCGCCTCCGCCCTTCTCACGGCCGCCCTCGCCCCGGCGGCCCGCAGATTCGCGAGAAAGGTGAGCGTCACATGACCCCGACACCCCACCGCACGAACCCCCGGCCCCAGGGCACGAACGCCCACCCCCTCCGCTTCGGCTACGGCACCAACGGTCTCGCCGACCTCCGCCTCGATGACGCCCTCGCCCTCCTCGCGGACCTCGGCTACGACGGCGTCGGTCTGACCCTCGACCACATGCACCTGGACCCCCTGGCCCCGGACATCGCCGCCCGCACCCGGAAGGTAGCCCGCAGGCTGGACGCCCTCGGACTCGGCGTCACCGTCGAGACCGGCGCCCGCTATGTGCTCGACCCGCGCCGCAAGCACGGCCCCTCGCTCCTCGACCCGGACCCGGCCGACCGGGCCCGCCGCGTCGACCTCCTCATCCGCGCCGTCCGCATCGCCGCCGACCTCGGCGCCCACGCCGTCCACTGCTTCAGCGGCGTACTCCCGGCCGACCCGAGCCACCTGGCCAACCCAGCCGACCCGGCCCATCCCGCCGCCACGGCCGACCCCGCCGAGGACTCCGCCTGGAAGCGCCTCGCCGAGACGCTCACCCCCGTGCTGGACGCGGCCACCCACGCCGGCGTCCCGCTCGCCGTCGAACCCGAACCAGGTCATCTCCTCGCCACCCTCGCCGACTTCCACCACCTGCGCCGCATCCTCGGCGACCCGCCCGCCCTCGGCCTCACCCTCGACATCGGCCACTGCCAGTGCCTGGAACCCCTGTCACCCGCCGACTGCGTCCGCGCCGCCGCCCCCTGGCTGCGGCACGTCCAGATCGAGGACATGCGCCGAGGCCACCACGAACACCTCCCGTTCGGGGACGGGGAGATCGACTTCCCGCCCGTACTCGAAGCCCTGGCCGCCACCGGATACCAGGCGCTGACCGTCGTCGAACTGCCCCGCCACTCCCACGCGGGCCCCCACTTCGCCGCACAGTCCCTCCCGTTCCTCCACCGCGCGGCCCGGGCGATCCCCGCAGGCGCCGAAGGGAGCACCCCGTGAACCACCACCCGCACGCACCCCACGGCAGCACGGCGAGCCACCCGGCCGAACCCGCCCTCGCCGCTCTGCACGCCCGCCTGAACACCTCCCTCGCCCCGCCCGCCCGCGCCTGGCTGGACCAGGCCCTCGACGAGGCCGCCGACCACCCTGGCACCCACGGACCCATCTCCGTCTGGGAGTTGCGCATCGCGGAGGCGGGCCGCCGCTGCGGCGCCGAGCAC
>LRTP01000179.1 GCA_001550305.1 Streptomyces diastatochromogenes | reverse complement strand
CGACGTCGCGGCGGCCACCGCGGGCTCCCGGCGCGAGCGGTCCGCGGAGTTCGCCGTGCTGAGGGCCCTGGGTGCGGGCCGCCGGGAACTCGCCCGGCTGGTCGCCGTGGAGCAGGGCCTGTTGATCGGGGCCGGTCTGCTCGCCGGTCTCGGCCTCGGTACCGTCCTGACCCGGGCCGTCGTCCCGCTGATCGTGCTGACCCCGGGGGCCGCGCGACCGGTCCCCCGCGTCCTCGTCGAACTCCCGGTGTCCCAGGTGGCGCTGCTCCTCGTGGGCGTCGCGGCCCTGCCCGTGCTGATCAGCGCCGCGACGGCCGTCCGCCGCGCCGACCCGGCGGTCGCGCTCCGCCACCAGGGGGACAGCTGAGATGGCCTGGTGGAGACAGCGCACGGAGCGCGGTGTGGCGCCCTGGGTGCGTACGCGGCTGCGGACCGCCCCCGGGGCGGCCGTCGCGTTCGGAGTGCTGGTGCTGGTCACGGCGTTCCTCGCGGCGGCGCTGCCGCGCGCCCTCGACGCGTACGAGACGAAAGGGCTGCGGCAGGAGATCGCCGGGGCGCCCCCGGCCGCCACCTCGGTGGAACTGAGCACGCCGCAGCCGGGCTTGGAGATCGCGCAGTCCACCCGGGAAAAGGCGGTGCGGCCCCCGGCGCTCGCGGCCGTCCGG
>LRTP01000178.1 GCA_001550305.1 Streptomyces diastatochromogenes | reverse complement strand
CGGGGAGGGGCCGCTGCCGTGTCCCGCGGTGGCCGTCCACGCCGCCCGGGGTGGTGCGCACACCGATGGCCTCATCGTCGACTCCCGGGCGTTGACCTGCACAAGGACTCCGCGCCCGGCCGGGTGCGCCGGCCGGGTCCTGCCGAGCGTGCCCCGCCGCGCTGGAGGAACGCTGGAGGAGTCCACGAGAGGCGCGTGAGAGGTGCGTGAGAGCGGCACGAGATTCCCGGCGGGGGCCTGGCAAAGGTTTGCCCGCGTGTTGCCCGGCGCCCTACGCTCGGGGCGGCTCCCGGCGAAACTTTCTTGCCCGCTCACCCCAGGGGATTCGGTCATGCTGCGACAGCCCGCGTTCGGACACCGCCTGAAAAAGCTCCGGACGGCCCAGGGGCTGTCGCAGACGGCGCTGGCCGGCGAGGGCATGTCCACCGGCTATCTCTCCCGCCTGGAATCGGGGGCGCGCCAGCCCACCGACCGGGCCGTGGGCTATCTGGCGGGCCGGCTGGGCCTGGACGTCGCCGACTTCGAGGAGCCGGTCACCGGTTCCCTGGCGCACGCGCTGACGCTGGCGTCCTCCACCGGTTCCGCGGACGCCATCGGGGCGCTGCGCGCGGCGCTGGCCGCCGAGGGCCACGAGAGCGCGGTGCTGCGCTGGCAGGCGCTGTGGCT
>LRTP01000177.1 GCA_001550305.1 Streptomyces diastatochromogenes | reverse complement strand
ATGGCGACGATGCCCCACAGCAGCGGTGTCGGCCGGTAGCGGTGCATGAGGTAGAAGGCCATGCCCGCGATGAAGTACGGGGCGGACGTCGGGTTCACGATCAGCGTGAGCAGCGGAATGTCGGCGCTGGGCGCCAGCACCGCGGCGACCGTCCACAACCCGCAGAAGATCACCACCCGTTGGTGGGTGAGGCCCTTCCACACCACGACCGCGAACGTGAGGTAGAAGCAGAGTTCCGGCCAGAGCGTCCAGTAGACCGGGTCCAGGTTGGACACACCGAGCGGGGTCTGCAACATCGTGAAGTTCGCGAAGAGCACCCGCGGGTTGGGGTGCCCGAACGGGGTGTCGGCGAAGTAGATGACGCACGCCGACACCACGATCGCGATCCAGTACATCGGGTACAGACGGGTGACGCGTGAGATGAAGAAGTCACGCGGGGTGCGCCCCCACGCGCTCATGCAGATGACGAAGCCGCTGATCAGGAAGAACAGGTCGACGCCGAGCCGTCCGAAGGCGAAGTAGGCGTGCGCCTGCGGGAAGGTGCTCTGGTACGGACGGCCCCAGACGAACGCCATCGCCCCGGGGGTCTGGCCGACGAAGTGGAAGAGGACCACCGACAGCGCCGCCAGGAACCGCAGCCCGTCCAGCGCGGCGAGCCGGTCCCTG
>LRTP01000176.1 GCA_001550305.1 Streptomyces diastatochromogenes | reverse complement strand
GCCGCGCCCCGGAACATGGTCCGGGGCGCGGCCTCACGGTGGTACTCGACGGTTCGGCCTCCTGACCGGTGCAGAAGGCGCTCGCTCTCCTACAGGTGCAGGAGTCGCTCGGTCACCTACAGGTGCAGGAGTCGCTCGGTCACCTCGCGGTAGTCGCGCAGGGCGAGCCGCAGCTTCTCCGTGTCGGCCGTGTCGCTCTCACCGGCCGCCTGCCAGGTCGTCCGCAGGTTGCGGCGGCGCCGGGTCATGGCGTCGGTGAACTCGGTGGTCAGCTCCTCCAGGACATGGTCCGCCTCCTCGACGGACGCCCGCGGGCCGTCCACGAACCCACCGACGGCGTGCTGCATCCGCAACGCGTACTTGTCGCACTCGTCGTGCGACAGCAACGCCCCGTCGCCTTCCCCCTGCGGACCGGTACCGGGCTGCCCCGCGGAGGTGGGACCGCCCTGCCCGGCACGGGCCGATTCCTGCTGCCCGGCGCGGGCGGAATCCGGCTGCATGGCGCGCATGGCTTTCTGTTGCCCGGCCCGCATGTCGGCGCCCTGTCCTGCGCGGGTGTCGCGATCGTCGGCGGGCATGGTCCGCGTGCCGTCGGCCGTCGAACGGGACGGGTTCGCGGTCTCGCGGGACCCCGTACCGCCGGGGACCTCGCCACCGCCGGGGGCCTCGCCGGGGTCGCGGAC
>LRTP01000175.1 GCA_001550305.1 Streptomyces diastatochromogenes | reverse complement strand
CTACGCAAGCTCCGCTGCAGCACCAACCGGATCACCAACATCGTGAAGGCCGTCGTCGTCCTTCACCACGCCTCAACCTGAGGTTGGAAAGGGCTCAGTCGCTCACCACGGTCGCGTCACCGCTTCCGCAGCATGTGGCGGTTTGAAGCCTCCCCCCGCAGGGCGACTCCGAAGGGCCGAAAATCCTTCATCTCTCGTGTAGCACCGCGCTCAGCTACTCAACTACCTCAAGCAGCCTCCCGCGTTCGTGGCACACCTTTTTTCAGGATCTCGATCGTCTGCTGCTGTTCGCGGTTCTCCTTGCGCAGCTGCTTGAGCTCCTCGCGCTCGGCACTGGTCAACTCGCCGGGGGTGCCCTCGCCCCGGTCCGTCTTGGCCTTGCGGTACCAGCCGCGCAAGGATTCGGAGCTGATGCCGAGCTCCCTCGCAACGCAGTGACCGTCTTGCCCGAGGAGTCGACGAGCGCGATCGCGTCCCGCTTGAACTCCTCGGTGTACCGCTTCGTGTACTTGCTTCCCACCTGGTGCTACTTCCTCTGGAACCTCAGGTCCCAGTCTCCAGGTGTCCACGATCAAGGGGAAGGTTCACCCGGGGAGTCGATGCCGATGAAGTCCAGGTGCTGGCAGATGTGCTGATGACCCTCGAGACAGGCCGGGCAGGTGTCGTCCCAGCGCAACGGCATCAC
>LRTP01000174.1 GCA_001550305.1 Streptomyces diastatochromogenes | reverse complement strand
AACTGGCCGCGCTGCTCGCCGGCCGCACCGACGCGCTGTGGGCCGAGGCCATGTGGACGGCCGCCGCCGTCCGGGTGCGCCAGGGCGACCACACCGGGGCGCAGGCCTTCCTGGATGCGGCCCTGGAGCGTTTCAGCAGCCAGGAGGACCTGGTGCTGTGGCTCAGGCTGCGGCTGGCCGCGGGCCGGCTGCACCTGCAGACCCTGCCCCCCGACCCCGCGCGGGCCGAGGCCTGCGCCGCCCAGGCCGAGGCCGCCCTCGCCTTCGTCGGCACGCCCGCCCTGCGCCAGGACCTGACCGCGCTGAAGGCCGATCTGGCGTTCGCCACCGGCCGCTACGACGATGCCCGCGCCCTGCTGGGCGACCTGGCCGGGGACGAGCCGAGGATGACCTACCGCGACCGGGTGCGGCTGGAGATCCTGCGCCAGCAGCTGCTGATCCTGGGCGGCGACGCCTCCGGCGTGGAGGGGCTGCGCACCCTGGCGCAGCAGGCCCAGGCGGACGCCAACATCGACCTCGCGGCGGAGATCTGGCGGACCCTCGCGGACGCCCTCGCCCAGTCCCGGCCCGCCCCGGCCGAACCGGCGTGAGCGCCGCCCGCGCCCGGCCGGACCACTGCGGGAGGAAAGGGACGGGAAAGGGGAAGGCAAGGGGAAGGGACGGGGAAGGGGCGGGGAAGGGCGGGGG
>LRTP01000173.1 GCA_001550305.1 Streptomyces diastatochromogenes | reverse complement strand
CCTCGGCACGGTGCACAACCTCAACAAGCTCATCAATCACACGCCCAAGAATCGCTCTTGACGTTCACCGGGCAGGAGCCGTGCGACAGCCTCGGGATCTTGGCGCGCAGGTGTCGGAACCCGCGCCGGACTCTCGCAGGGGTGAGCCTGTTCGAGGCGAGGTGCATGCCGCGCCGGAGCTCCCGTCGTACGACCGGCCACCGGCCTCGGACGTCACCATCGTGCGCCGGGACGGCACGCAGGAGACCCGGCCGGCCCTGGCCCCGCGGCTGTCCCGGGGCTCGTACGACCTGGCCCGCCCCAACTCCCAGGAGACGGGGAAGTCGGCGAAGACGTGCGCCAGCTGCGAGGGGGAGCTCAAGGAAGGGCAGCGCAAGGAGCGCCGGTACGACGCGTGGCGGCACCTGCCCGGCGAGTGCGCCCCGCAGGCGGTGCAGCCGGTCCAGCCCCGTCCGACGGGCCGGAAGGTTCCCCTGCACGAGAAGGTCGCCCGCCGGTTCTGGATCCGCCGCCGCTGCCCGCTCTGCGACGCGAAGGCCGGCCAGGACTGCACCGACCCGGGCGAGGCTGGCGGCAAGGCAGTCCGGCGTGAGCACGGTCTTGACTTCTCCCCCAGCTGAAGCAGGGGGATTCTTCCCTCGCGGGTTGAGCTTTCTGCTTCTCAGACAGCAGCTGCCCCGAACTAACGGCAAG
>LRTP01000172.1 GCA_001550305.1 Streptomyces diastatochromogenes | reverse complement strand
CCGTCAGGAACGCACCGGGCGCACGGAGCGCGAGGTGGTCGCCGCCGCCGAGGGCGCCGATCTGCTCATGGTGGCCCGGGACGGCGACCGGGCCCGGCTCGGACCGCACAGCCTGGGCCGGGCCGGACGGTTCGTCGTCGACCACGCGCCGTGCCCGGTGCTGCTGATCTGGCCCGAGGCCACGCCCGCCGTCACGACGATCCCGCCGCCTCCCCCGCATTCTCCGGATCCCCCGCATCCCCCACGTCACCCGCGTCCCCCGCACTCCTAGCGGTGCCCTTCCGGTAGGCGCCCGGTGGAGTCCCGTAGCGCTGCCGGAAGACGCGGCTGAAGTGGAACGCGCTGGTGAATCCGGAGGCCGCGGCCACCCGCTCCACCGGGAGCTCGGTGGCTTCCAGGAGCCGGGCCGCGTGCACCAGCCGGGCCTCGCGCAGCGCCCGCATCGGGGAGCGGCCGAGTTGCTCGGTGAAGAGGTGGGCGAACCGGGACGGTGAGAGCGCGACCGCCCCGGCCAGCGAGCGGACGGTGTGGGGCGCGCCCGGGTCCGCGGCGATCACCGCCTCCGCGTGACGGACACGGGCGTCGAGATCGGGGCGGCGGCGCTCCGCGCGGGCGGCGGCGAGCAGCACGATCTCCTCCAGGGAGCACAGGGCCAGCTCCCGGGCGGCGGTGCCGTGCGCGACCGCGACCTCGCCAGG
>LRTP01000171.1 GCA_001550305.1 Streptomyces diastatochromogenes | reverse complement strand
GCCCCGCACCCCGCGTCGCCGTCGCCGCACGCGCGCCGGGGGTACGGCGGAGACGGTGGCGGCTGCCGCCACGGTCTCCGAGCCGTCGGTGAGCGAGACCCCGCAGACCGCACAGACCGCGGTCGACACGGCCGAGGGCGTGGTCGAGGCCACGCCGGAGGACGCGGTCGCGAAGCAGCGTCGACGTCGGACCCGTAAGACGGCGGAGGCCGCTCCCGCCCCGGTCGAGACCGTGGCCGTCGTCGCGGAATCCGCGCCCGTCGTGGAAGCCGTCACCGAGGCCGTCGCGGAGGCTCCGGCCAAGCCGGTTCGTCGCCGTACCCGCAAGGCCGCCGAGGCCGTCGTCGACACGGCCGAGGGCGTGGTCGAGGCCGCTCCGGAGGCCCCCGCCACCAAGCCGCGGCGTACGCGGGCCAAGGCCACGGCCGAGGCACCCGCCGAAGCGGCCGTGGACAGCGCCGAAGCCACCGCCAAGCCCGTCCGTCGCCGCACCCGCAAGGCCGTCGCGGAGCCCGTCGCGACTGTCGAGGCCGTGGCGCCCGTCGAGGCCGAGATTCCGGCGCAGACCGCCGCCGTCGAGGCCGTCGCGGAGGCTCCGGCCAAGCCGGTTCGTCGCCGTACCCGCAAGGTCGCGGAGGTCGCGGTCGACACGGCGGAGGGTGTCGCCGAGGCGCCGGTCGCCAAGCCGCGGCGTACGCGCA
>LRTP01000170.1 GCA_001550305.1 Streptomyces diastatochromogenes | reverse complement strand
CAGCTCCTCGACGAGCGCGGCCCGCTCCCCCCGCTCCTCGGCGGCCCGGTGCTGCGCCGCGCCGAGTTCCTCGCACCGCACGGCGAGCTCCTCGAGCTCGGCAGCCGCCTCGTCGACGGACGCCTGCACCTCGAGGAGGCTGGGCGCCCCGGCGGACCCACCGTGCGCGAAGTGCGCTCCGAGCAGGTCCCCCTCCGCGGTGACCGCGGTCAACTCCGGCCGCGCGTAGACCAGGTCCTCGGCGTCCTCGAGAGTGCCCACCACGACGATCCCGCGCAGCAGCCGCCGGACGGCGGGCATGAGCTCGGCGGGACCACGGACGAGGTCGGCGGCGTACGGCGGCCCGGTGGGGGCCGTCCGCGGCGCTACGTCACCGGAGGCGGCGTTCGGAGGCAGAACCCCGGAGGCTGCCCTTGGGGTCATGTCGTCCAGAGAGGCCACGGAGCGACCCGCGCCGCCGGATGCGTCACGCCCGTCGGGGTGACCGCCGACGGGCACCGCACCGGAAGCGCTGTCACCCGCCGCCCGGTGCTGGCCGGTACCGTCGACGCCCTTGGCCTCGCGTGCCCCCGCGTCCTCCGGAGCCCCGGCCAGCAGCAGGGCCGCGCGGCCGGCGTCCTGCTTGCG
>LRTP01000017.1 GCA_001550305.1 Streptomyces diastatochromogenes | reverse complement strand
CGCGCGACAGGTGCCGCGTCGCCGCGGTGGGCAGCGCCCTCGTCGGCCTCACGCCCCTGATCACCACGGTCGGCGCCGACCTCGGCGCCACCGCACCGGCTTCGCCCTGATGCGGCTCCGGGCCTTCCGCCCGCGTCGCACTCCCTCTCCCCGCTTGGAGCCCGCGTCATGACGACTCTCGCCCCACCACCCACGTCCTCACCGAGCAGCGGACACCGGGCGGCACCGCCCGCCGACGGCGGCTTCGTCGCCCGTGGCCGAAGGTTCTTCACCGGCCCCGCAGAGGACCCCCGCTGGACGCGCCCCGCGCTGTGGGCGATCCTGCTCGCGGCGACGGCCCTGTACGCCTGGAACATCACCTCCATCAGCGGCAACAGCTTCTACAACGCGGCCGTCTACAGCGGCACCAAGAGCTGGAAGGCGTTCTTCTTCGGCGCGCTGGACTCCGGCAGCTTCATCACGGTCGACAAACCGCCGTTCGCCCTGTGGGTGATGGGGCTGTCCGCCCGCGCCTTCGGCTTCGGCACCTGGCAGTTGGCGCTGCCCATGGTCGCGGTGGGCACCGGCTCCGTGGCCCTGCTCCACCGCATGGTCAAGCGCGACTTCGGCCCGGTGGCGGCGACCGTCGCCGCGTCGGCACTGGCGCTGACCCCGATCACCGTCGCCATCAACCGGGACACCAACCCGGACCCGATCCTGGTCTTCCTGATGCTGCTCGGCGCGGCGGGTCTCCTCAAGGCCGTCCGCACCGGCCGGCTGATGCCGCTCGTCTGGTCCGCCGTCGCGATCGGCTTCGCGTTCAACACCAAGATGATGCAGGCGTACGTCGTCCTGCCGGCCTTCTTCCTGGTGTACCTCTGGGCCGCGCACGGCTCGCTGGGCCGCCGGATCCGTCACCTCGCCGTCGCCACCGTGGCCCTGGTCGTCTCCAGCGCCTGGTGGATGGTGGTCGTCGACCTGATCCCCGCCTCCTCCCGCCCCTACATCGGCGGTTCGACCGACAACACGGTCTGGGACCTGGTCATCGGCTACAACGGCTTCGGCCGTATCTTCGGCGCCAGTTCCTCGGTCGGCTCGGCGGGCAACGGTGCGAGCTTCGGCGGCAGCGCGGGCGTCCACCGGCTGTTCAACGAGATCATGGGCGGCCAGATCTCCTGGCTCATCCCCTTCGCGACCATCGCCCTGATCGCGGGTCTGATCCTGCGCGGCCGCGCCCCGCGCACCGACGCCAGGCGTGCGGCGCTCATGCTCTGGGGCGGCTGGTTCGTCCTGCACTACCTGACCTTCGCCCTCGCTGAGGGCACCTTCCACCCCTACTACGTCACCGCCATGGCCCCCGGCATCGCGGCCCTGGCCGGTGCGGGCGGCGTGACCCTGTACCGGGCCTTCCGCGAGGGCTCGGCGGCGATGGGGGCGCCCCCTGCTCGAGCGGAGTCGAGAGCTTGGGGGAGGGGCTGGGTGCTCCCGGCGGCCGTCGCGGCCAGTGCGGCCTGGGCGATCGTGCTGCTCCAGCGGGTCTCTGGCTCCGGAACGCTGTACACCGTCGCGGAGATCGTCGTCGGCGTCGCGGGCACGGTCGCGGTCCTCGGCCTGCTCGCCGGACGCTTCACGCGGCGCGAGGGGCTCATCGGCTTCGCCGCGCTGGCCGCGGTGGTCGCCCTGCTGGCCGG
>LRTP01000169.1 GCA_001550305.1 Streptomyces diastatochromogenes | reverse complement strand
CGCCGGGTCGGCGGCCGATGGCCCGAGCCGGTCGGCTGAGCGGGCGTGCGCCGCGGTTCGCGTGTCCTGGCCGGGTGTGCCGACCGGGGGTGCGGGTGATGCGCCGGGCGTGCCGACCGGAGGTGCGGGTGATGCGTCAGGGGTGCGGACTGGAGGTGCGGATGATGCGCCGGGTGTGCCGACCGGGGGTGCGGATGATGCGCCGGGTGTGCCGACCGGAGATGTGGATGATGCGCCGGGCGTGCCGACCGGAGGTGCGGGTGATGCGCCGGGGGTGAGGGAGCGCGGTCGCGGCCCGAGCCGTGACCGGGCCTGCGGTGCGGGACCGACGCCCCCTGCGGGGAGCCTGCTTGGGCCAAGTCCTCCGGGCGCGGTCGGCTCGGCCCCGGTCGTGCCGAGCACTTCGGCTGCCGGCGGAGTGACCTGGGCGGAGTGTCCGGGCGGGGTACCGGTGTGGGGCGCCCCGGCGACCGGCAAGGGGCCGATCGGCCGGGTCTCCCCCGCTGCCGAGCCGGAGGAGACCCCCGGCTCGGCGCACCGGTCAGCAGGTCAGTCGGGCGTCCGCCCAGTCCGCGTGGTCCGAGTCGACGCCGTCGCCGCCGTCGGTGACGACGAGGCGAACCATCTGGGCGCCGGTCACGTCGGCCGAGACCGGCTGGGCCGGCATCGCGTTGGTGAGGACCCCGGTCGAGGCGACCTTCGTGCCATCCGCCCAGATCTCGAACGCGACGGTGCCCTTGGCACCCTTCTCGTCGTCGACGCCGACATCCGCGGTGATGGTCCGGCACCGCTCGCCGGTGTAGTACTCGATGGCACTCGGGGCGTGCGCACCGAGCCCCTTGGCGTAGACGACCCCGCCGAGAGTGATCGGATGACCGTCGCCCGCGGCGCTCTCCCCGTTGCTGGTGTTGCGCTCAACCGGGCCGAATCCATTGGTCGTCGACAGCCATGGCAGGTCGCCGAGGTAGGAGACGCCCGTAGGGGGAGCCACGACGACCGACACCGTGAGCGGGAGCACGCTCTCGGCGCGTATGCCGCTCGGTGAGCGGTACGCGGCCCTGAGCGTCAGGTCGTACGATCCCGCGGCCGTGCCCTCGGGCGGGGTGACCCGCCACTTCGTACGCAGGGAGTGTCCCGTGCGTACCGTGCCCGCCGTGGTCGGTGAGGCGGCCGCGACCTTCCAGCCCGTCGGGCCGCTCAGCGCCACCGAGACGCGCCGCGCGTGCGTACGGCCGAGGTCGGTCACCGCCGACGTCAGGGAGACCGGCTTGCCCGCCTCCATCAACAGGCTTCCGTCCAGGCCGACTTCGACGGCGGGCGGGTTCTTGGCCCAGTGGCGGTCGGCCGAGACGCGGAGGAGGACCGTGCCGTGCGCGGGGACGGTCGCGGAGACGGCTCCGGCGGTGTTGTAGCTCCGGTGCTGCCACAGGTCGCGCAGGGTGTAGCCGTGGGCGGCCGGCAGCCCCACGGCCGCCGTGGTCGTGGCGATGTGCTGGGCGCTGCCGGTCTCGTTGAACAGCGCCACCGTCCGGCTGCCGTCCTTCATCTCCTTGGCGACGACCCAGCGTCCGCCCTCGGAGGAGAGCACGGTGCCCTGCTTGCCCAGCGGGTCCTGGTCGACCGCGATGACTTCCTTGTTGTCGAGGATGTCGAAGGTGGCGGGCGACGCCTTGCGCAGATCCGAGCCGATGAGCAGCGGAGCCGCCATGACCGACCACATCGAGAAGTGGGAGCGGTACTCGGTGTCGGTCATGCCGCCGTTGCCGACCTCCAGCATGTCCGGGTCGTTCCAGTGACCGGGACCCGCGTGCGGGGCGAGGGGCAGGTTCTGCTTGAGGATCGACAGCATCGAGCCCCAGTTGTCGCTGATGTCACCGGTCGTGCGCCACAGATGTCCGACGTCCGAGGCCCACTCCCAGGGCTTGTTCTGGCCCCATTCGCAGAGGCTGTAGACGATGGGCCGCCCGGTCGCCTTCAGTGCGTCCCGCATGGTCGTGTAGCGCAGCTTGGCGTCCACGCCCTGGTTGTTGCAGTTGTCGTACTTGAGGTAGTCGACGCCCCAGTCCGCGAACTGCTGGGCGTCGCTGTACTCGTGGCCGAGGGCGCCCGGGAATCCGACGCTGTCGCACGTCTTCGTGCCCGCGCTGGTGTAGATGCCGAGCTTGAGCCCCTTGGCGTGCACGTAGTCGGCGACCGCCTTGATCCCGTTCGGGAAGCGGACCGGGTCGGGTACCAGCTTGCCGTCGCCGTTCCGGGACGGCAGGGCCCAGCAGTCGTCCAGATTGACGTACTGGTACCCGGCGTCCTTGAGCCCCTTCTCCACGAAGAGGTCCGCGATCCCCTTGACCATGGTCTCGTTGAACTCGGCCCGGCAGTGTGTGGAGTTCCAGTTGTTGAAGCCCATCGGAGGGGTGAGCGCGAGGCCGTCGGCCAAGGCGGGGGACACGGGGGCTTCGGTGGAGGCGGGGGCGGCCAGGGCCTCCGGGGCGGTCAGGCCGGTCGTACACAACAGGGCCGTCGCGAGTGCTCCGACCACTCTTCGGCGGGTTGTGCGGGTGGGAAGATGACGCATCGTTACGTTCCTCCGAACTCGCGAAAGATAGGATGACTGCATGTCCGCGACAAGGGTGCGCGCTTACGGTAGGACCTGTCCAACTCTGTTGGAAGAGAAGTGGTAACGGTTGTTCGATATCTCGTCTGAACCCTTGACGACACTCCGACATGGGAGTGAGATCCAAGCCTCGCGTTCGGTTGTGTTGGGTGGCACCCCGAGGAGGGGGACATGGCACAGTCATCGTTGAAGGGGATTGTCGTGCCCGAAGGCACCTCAGGTCATCGGATGTCCCGGCGAAATCTCTTGCGTGGTGCGGCTCTCGGCGCCGGTGCGCTCACGCTCCCCGCCCTGCTGTCCGCCTGCGGCGACGGACCCGGCGGAAACAAGAACGAAGTCACCGTGGGGTCCAACGCCTCGGACCCGGTCCCCAAGAAGGCGTACGCGGCGGCCTTCTCGGCGTACGAGAAGAAGTCCGGCAAGAAGGTCAAGGTCAACACCAAGGACCACAACGACTTCCAGGAGAACATCAACCGCTATCTCCAGGGCACGCCCGACGACGTCTTCATGTGGTTCGCGGGGTATCGCATGCAGTACTTCGCGGAGAAGGGGCTCCTGCACGAGATCAGCGACGTGTGGAGCGGATTCACCGGCTTCTCCGACGCCCTGAAGGAGCAGTCCACCCACTCCGGCAAGCAGTACTTCGTGCCGTACTACTACTACCCGTGGGCCGTTTTCCACCGCAAGAGCCTCTTCCAGTCCAAGGGCTACCAACAGCCCAAGACCTGGGACGACTTCATCGCACTGGCCAAGCGGATGTCGAAGGACGGGACGCCCGTCGCCTTCTGCGACAAGGACGGCTGGCCCGCGATGGGCACCTTCGACTACATCAACATGCGCCTGAACGGATACGACTTCCACAAGTCCCTGATGGCCGGCACGGAGTCATGGACCGACACCAAGGTGAAGAACGTCTTCGACACCTGGCGCGAGGTCATGCCCTACTACCAGAAGGGTGCCCTCGGCCGGACCTGGGAGGAGGCCGGGCAGAGCCTGCAGCAGCGCAAGACGGGGATGGCGGTCTTCGGAATGCCGCACCCGGGCACCCAGTTCCCCGAGAACGAACGCGACGACATCGACTTCTTCGCCTTCCCCGAGATCGACCCGCAGTACGCGCAGGACGCCGTGGAAGCGCCCATCGACGGCTTCCTGGTCGCCAAGAAGTCGAAGAACCTCGACGGCGCCAAGGCCCTCCTGAAATGGCTGGGCACCCCCACCGCCGAGAACACCTACCTCGCCCTCGACCCCAACAACGTGGCCGTCAACGACGGGGCCGACACCACCAAGTACAGCGCCCTGCAGAAGAAATCGGCCCAGCTCGTCTCGGGCGCCAAGCAGATCTCGCAGTTCATGGACCGCGACACCCGTCCGGACTTCGCCTCGACCGTGATGATCAAGGCGATCCAGGACTTCATCGGCAACCCGAAGGACGTCGACGGTCTCTGCAACAGCATCGAACGACAGAAGAAGACCATCTTCTCGTCGCCCGTCGGCTGATCACTGGGGGAAGACGTTCCGTGGCGCTCAACATCCCACGGCGCGCCGGACGACGGCGGCTGCGGCGGTTCACCCGCCGCGACACCGTCGTCCTCGGCGTGCTCCTCGGCATACCCGTCCTGCTCGACATCGTCATCGTCTGGGGCCCGACCCTCGCCTCCATCGGGCTCTCCTTCACCTCCTGGGACGGCATCGGCGACATCCACTGGGTGGGCGGCGACAACTACAAGAACGTGTTCGAGAACTACCCGGCGTTCTGGCCCGCCGTCCGCCACAACGTCCTGTGGCTGCTCTTCCTCGGCCTGATCGCCACCCCGTTCGGACTGTTCCTCGCGGTGCTCATCGACCGCGGAGTGCGCTTCAGCCGCTTCTACCAGTCCGTGATCTACCTGCCGGTCGTGCTCTCGCTCGCCATCGTCGGCTTCATCGCCCAGCTGATCCTCGGCACCGACCAGGGCGTGGTCAACACGATCCTCAACAACCACGAGAACCCGATCGACTGGCTCGGCGACGCGCACCTCAACATCTGGATGATGATGATCGCGGCGAGCTGGCGGCACACGGGTTACGTCATGATCCTCTACCTCGCCGGGCTCAAGTCCGTCGACCCGCAGCTGAAGGAAGCCGCCGCGATCGACGGCGCGAACGCCCGCCAGACCTTCTTCCGTGTCGTCTTCCCGACCCTGCGCCCGGTCAACGTGATCGTCGGTGTCATCACCGTCATCGAGGCGCTGCGCGCGTTCGACATCGTCTACGCGGTCAACAAGGGCCGCAACGGCCTGGAACTGCTCTCCGTCCTGATCACCGACAACATCATCGGGGAAGCCAGCCGCATCGGATTCGGCTCCGCCATCGCGGTCGTCCTGCTCACCGTCTCCCTGGGGTTCATCGTGACGTTCCTGGTCCAAGAGCTGCGAGGTGCGCGCGAACGATGACCGCCGACATCCGCACCGGCGCCCCCGTGCGCCCCGTACCCGCTCCGGAGAAGGCGCCCGCTCCCCGCCGCCGGCCGCGTCCCGGCCGCTTCGGCGTCCACATCTTCCTGATGGGCGTCTCGCTCGCCTTCCTCGCGCCGCTCCTGCTCGCCGTCTACGCCTCGCTGCGCCCGTACGAGGAGACGGCGCAGAACGGCTACTTCTCCTTCCCGAAGCACCTGTCCTTCGAGTACTACCGCCGCGCCTACAGTGAATCCGGCATGGGCAAGTACTTCACCAACACCCTGCTCATCGCCGTGCCCGCCGTCCTCGTGACCCTCTTCCTCGCCTCGTTCGTCGCCTTCGCCGTGTCCCGGCTGAAGCTGCGTGGGGGCCTGGTCCTGCTGATGTTCTTCACCGCGGGCAACCTGCTGCCCCAACAGGTCATCGTCACCCCGCTGTACGTCCTGTTCAACAGGATCCCGCTGCCGTGGTGGATGTCCGACTCGCTGACGATGTACGACTCCTACTGGGCCGTCATCATCGTCAACATCGGCTTCCAGATGGGCTTCTGCGTCTTCGTGCTGGCCAATTTCATGCGGACGCTGCCACAGGAGATCCTCGAGGCCGCCATCGTCGACGGCGCGGGCGTGTGGACCCAGTTCTGGCGCATCACCCTCCCGCTGTGCCGCCCCGCCCTCGCGGCCCTCGGCACCCTGGAGTTCACCTGGATCTACAACGACTTCCTCTGGGCCCTGATCTTCATCTCCAACCCCGACAAGCTCCCGATCACGTCATCCCTCAACAACCTCCGCGGCCAGTTCTTCACCGACTACAACCTGCTGGCCGCGGGCTCCGTCCTGGTCGCCCTCCCCACGATCCTGGTCTTCCTGCTCCTGCAACGGCACTTCGTCGCGGGCCTGACCCTGGGGTCCACCAAGGGGTAGGTCCTGACAAGCGATGACGCCCGCTCCTGCGAGGGCCTTCCTCCAGTAGCCGGGGGCCACCGAGCAGTACATGACTGCCGTCAAGCTCTCCGGCAGCAACAGCCATGCCGAACGAATGGCCTCCAGCTGGGTCGCGCGTCAGGTCGGTGGAGACCACGCTTCAGGTCCGCCGCCGTGCCACTCGATCACCCTTGAGTTGGCCACGTCGACTTCGTCGATCCCTTCCAGTCCGGCGTAGCGGAGGAAGGCGGCCAGGTCGCGCAGTGAGTGTGCGGTGAGAAGTTCTCCGTTGACGCGCACCTGCCGACTGCCGTCGGTCGGGGATGGTGGGTACACGATCACATGCAGCTCTCCGGGCATGGTTTCAGACTCGCCCGGCCCGCCCGGATGCGCATCCGGAGCCCGGGCTCAGAGCGCCCCCGGGCAACGCGTGCCGGACGGCGTGGGCGCTCGTAGGCTGTGTAGCTTCCCGGCAAGCGGTGGCGCCGGCCCTCGGTGCCGGCCCGTTCCCCCGGGCCGATGGCAGGGTGCTGCTCGCGCGTCACTTCCGCTCCAGCGCGGCCAGCCGCATCTCAAGCTGGTCAACCCGGTGCCGTAGCAGAGTGACCTGGGCTTCCAGGCTGACTTCCCGTTCCGCCCTGCGCTGAATGCGCGGTGACGCGGCGGCGCGCTCGATCACCGCGTCCAGCTGGACCAGGCGCTGCGGCCCGTTCGGGCCGTCCACCAGCCGGGACCGGATCTCGCCGTTGCGGTACCAGGACCGCAGGGCCGAGCGGGAAACGCCGGTCTCGGCTTCCGCCTTGGCCAGCGTGACCCAGGGTGTCTCGTCCAGCTGCTCGAACAGCTCCAGCTCGTTCTGCCAGCGCGCGAGCCGGCCCTCCCAGTCCGACGGTGTCTCCATCACACCCTCCCTTCAGCAGAGTGACCCTATTAATAACAGTGTATTGACATGGTTGGGACTATGGAGCCATGCCATTTGAACGGTTCACGGTGGAAGCCCGCAAGGTGGTCGTCACGGCTCAGGAGGAGGCGAGGCTGCTCAAGCACCACCACATCGGCACGGAGCACATCCTGTTGGGGCTGCTCGACGCGCCGGACAGCATGGCGGCGAAAGTTCTGCACCGGCTCGGGTACGACAAGGAGACGGCGCAGGTCGATATCGCCGCGGTGGCCAAGCCCGGCACGCAGGAGCTGAGGGGTCATGTCCCGTTCGCGCCGAGCGCGAAGAAGACGCTGGACCTCGCCCTGCGAGAGGCGCAGCAGCTGCACCACACCTCCATCGGTACGGAACACATCCTGCTCGCCCTGGTCACCGGGGACGGTGAGGGCGTCGGCGCGAAGGTGCTTGCCGAGCGGATCAATCCGGTCAGCAAGATCCGTGCCGCGGTGCTGGCGTCATTGGAGGGATCGCAGGACATCGAGGCCGGCCCATGGCCGGCCGGCACGCCTGCCACCGAGGACACCGTGTCCGCCGCCAGCGCGCTGGCCGGTGGTGCACCGGTCGGCAGCCATCACCTGCTCGAGGCGATGCTGCGGGCGGAGAACAGCATGGCGGCCAGGGTGCTGCGCGAACTCGGGGTCGACCCGGACGCGGTCGCCGCCAAGATCGACGAACTGGATCCGGAGACGACCACGGACGCGAACCCGGAGGAGGCCGCCGCACGCAAGATGGAAATCCGGCTGGTCGACGACGAGGTGCACCTGATCCTGCGGGACCCGACAACGGTCACGATCGCCAAGAAGGTCACGGAGCTGTCCAACGGCCCGATCCAGGGCGTCGGGCCGGCGGCCGGCATGTTCGTCCCGCTCTGGCGGTCGACCAATCAGCTGCTGCTGCAGATCCAGCGTGTGCTGGAACCGGAACCCGGAGAGGAGGACGGATCCGCCGCGAGCAACGTGGCCAAGGTCGTGCGCACGGTCCTCGCGCCCCGGCTGCGCCGGTGAACCGGCTGAGCAGCGGGCCGGCACCTGTCGGTGGGACAGGTGAGGACGGGGGTGTGGTGAGCGACGATGCGCCGGCGCAGTTCTCGTCGGCGCCTCGCCGAGCCGATCTCCCGCGAGCAGGGCAATACGGCGATCGGAGGCGACCATCACCATCGTCGGAGCCGGACTGGGCGGCCTGGCCCTTGGCTGTGTGCCGCACGTGAACGGACTACGAGCACGGTAGTACCCTGGCCGAGCGGATCTGTGTGCTGGTGGCTCGGCGGCGCAGCCGGCCCGCGTTGTCAGTGGCCGCCCGTAGCATTGTCGTCAACATCCCAACGATCCAGTCGGGTTGTTGCTGATGCCCCGCCCGGAACAGCGCCCGGTGCGGGGCTCGCTGCTGTCAGAAGCGGCGGGACAAGGCGTCCCGACTGTGACACCGGGGTCCACCGAGGGCTGATCCGCGAGTCACTCGCAGCCGACGCCGTCTCCGTCGCGGTCGAGGTGGCGGCTGTAGCCGGGGTCTCCCACGTGGACGGGCGCGGCGCCCGCCGCCCGGGCCGCGGCGCAGTTCTCGTAGTACACGGAGCCCCCGCCGCTGTCGTCGCTGCCGCCACCGCCCGCGGCGGCGGGCTGCGCGGTGACCGTCGCGCGTACGGTCTTCGTGCTCCGCACGGTCACGGTCGCGGCGGGCGTCGCCGTGACCGTCTCCGTGGCGGTCCGCGTCGCGGTCGCGGTCGTCGTCGCGGTGACGGTGGTGGTCGGACCGGGCTTCGCCGCGGCGGACTCGGTGGTGTTTCCGCCGCTGTTGCCGATGCCGGCGCCGATGAAGAGGGCCACGGCCAGCGCGGGCAGTACGTAGCGCTTGCGGGCCCAGCCCGGGGCGGTGCGGGCCGATGCGGCGGGTGGTGCCGTGTACGGGTTGGTCATGTCGTCCCCCCTGAGGTGTTTTCGAGTGGGATGACGGTAGTGCCGCTGATGTGTCCGAAGGGGAGGAGTGGGAGTTGCGTGACCCACCCGTGACTCCTCGTCGCCTCGGGAGTTGAACCGGGCATGAAGAAGCGCAGCATGCTCGCCATCGCCTCCCTCGCCACCGGGTTCGTCGTCGCGGCGATCACCCCGTCCCACGCCGTCGACGGCGATTCCCTGGGCGACCTGCCCGTCAAGGACACGCTCAGCAGCCTCGACCACACGCTCAGCAGCGACAGCCTGGCGGTGGACGACACCGCGCTCGGCAAGGACGGCTGAAACGCCGGGGCGGACACGCGGCGCCGGTGCTCCCCGCGACCGGAACACCGGCGCCGCGCCGTCGGCTCCCTCATCTGCGGCTGGTTTCCGTGGCAGGGTGAAGCGGGCAAGCCTCAGGGGGCCAATAGAAGAGGGGGAACTGTCCGTGATCGTCTGGATCAACGGAGCGTTCGGTGCGGGGAAGACCTCCACCGCACGGGAACTGATCGACCTGATCCCGAACAGCACGCTCTTCGACCCCGAGGTGATCGGCGGCGAGCTCGCGCATCTGCTGCCCGCCAAACGCCTCGCCGAAGTCGGCGACTTCCAGGACCTGCCGATCTGGCGGCGCCTGGTGGTCGACACCGCGGCCGCCCTGCTCGCGGAGCTCGGCGGCGTGCTCGTGGTTCCCATGACCCTGCTGCGCCAGGAGTACCGTGACGAGATCTTCGGCGGCCTCGCCTCGCGCCGGATCGAAGTACGCCATGTGCTCCTCGCCCCGGCGGAAACGATCCTGCGGGCGCGCATAGCCGACCGGGAGATACCCGAGAACCTTCCCGACGGCGAGATACGGGTGCGCCAGTGGTCCTACGACCACATCGAGCCGTACCGCGCGGCGCTCGCCTCCTGGCTCACCGCCGACGCCCACCCCGTCGACACCAGCGCCCTCACCCCGTACGACACCGCGGTGCGCGTCGCCGAAGCCGTACGCACCGGTGACGCGTCGGCGTGCGACATCGTGCAGACCCCCGAACCGACCTCCGAGACCGTCGCCGCCGGAGTCCTCCTCTTCGACGAGGAGGACCGGGTGCTGCTCGTCGACCCCACCTACAAGGCGGGCTGGGAGTTTCCCGGCGGGGTCGTCGAACCGGGGGAGGCTCCCGCGCGCGCGGGCATGCGCGAGGTCGCCGAGGAGACCGGCATACGGCTCGAGGACGTACCCGGTCTGCTGGTGGTGGACTGGGAGCCGCCCGCACCCCCCGGCTACGGCGGTCTGCGCCTTCTCTTCGACGGCGGCCGCCTCGACTCCGACGAGGCCCGCCGGCTGCTGCTCCCCGGCCCCGAACTGCGCGCCTGGCGTTTCGTGACCGAGCGGGAGGCCGCGGACCTGCTGCCACCGGTGCGCTACGAGCGGCTGCGCTGGGCCCTGCGGGCGCGGGAGCGCGGCGCCGCACTCTACCTGGAGGCCGGTGTACCGCTCGGCTGACGTCGATGCCGGGCCACCCCTCGGCCGACGCCGAGGGCGTACGGACACGGGGTGATCCGGCGCCGATGGTCAACGGCGCACGAGGGCAGGCTGTTCACCAGACCGAGCCAGAGGGTCCTCGCCGGGTTGCGAGGACCCTCCCGGCCGGGTGGTCAGCTCGCCGCGTACTTCTGGAGGAACAGCGCCTCCGTGACCGAGAGACGCTCCAGCTCGTCGGGGGAGACGCTCTCGTTCACGGCGTGGATCTGCGCCTGCGGCTCGCTCAGGCCGATGAGGAGGATCTCCGCGTGCGGGTAGAGCGAGGCGAGGGTGTTGCACAACGGGATGGAACCGCCCTGGCCCGCGGACTGCATCTCCTCGCCCGGGTAGGCGACGGCCATCGCCTCGGCCATCGCCGTGTACGCCGGGCTGGAGGTGTCGGCGCGGAACGGCTGGCCCTGGCCGATCTGCTCGGTGCGCACCCGCGCGCCCCACGGCGTGCGCGCCTCCAGATGGGCCTGCAGGAGCTTCGTCGCCTCGACCGCGTCCACGCCCGGCGGCACCCGCAGACTCACCAGCGCACGCGCGCCCGCCTGCACGGACGGGGTGGCGCCGACGACCGGCGGGCAGTCGATGCCGAGCACGGTGACGGCCGGACGCGCCCAGATGCGGTCGGCGACCGTACCCGAGCCGATCAACTCGACCCCGTCCAGCACCTTGGCGTCCTTGCGGAACGCCTCCTCCTCGTACTGCAAGCCTTCCCAGCGCGCGTCCCCGGTCAGCCCGTCGATCGTCGTCGAACCGTCCTCGGCGCGCAGTGAGTCCAGTACGCGGATCAGCGCGCCCAGCGCGTCGGGCGCCGCCCCGCCGAACTGGCCCGAGTGCAGATTGCCTTCCAGCGTGTCGATCTGCACGCGAACGAGCGTCATCCCGCGCAGGGTCGAGGTGACCGTCGGCAGACCCAGCCGGAAGTTGCCGACGTCGCCGATGACGATGGTGTCGGCGGTCAGCAGCTCCGGGTGCTGTTCGGCGTACCGCTCCAGACCGCCCGTGCCCTGCTCCTCCGAACCCTCGACGATCACCTTGACGCCCACCGGAACGCCACCGTTCGCCTTCAGCGCGCGCAGCGCGAGCAGGTGCATGATGAACCCGCCCTTGCAGTCGGCGGCGCCGCGCCCGTACCAGCGGCCGTCGCGCTCCGTCAGCTCGAACGGCGGGGTCGTCCAGGCAGCCTCGTCGAGCGGCGGCTGCACGTCGTAGTGCGCGTACAGCAGCACGGTCTTGGCGCCCTCGGGCCCGGGCAGGAAGCCGTACACCGACTGCGTGCCGTCCGGGGTGTCCAGCAGCGCCACGTCCTGAAAACCCTCGGCGCGCAGCGCGCCGGCGATCCAGTTCGCGGCGCCCTCGCTCTCGCTCCTGGGGTACTGGTCGAAGTCCGCCACCGACTTGAAGGCCACCAGTTCGGCGAGCTCCACCTGCGCCCCGGGCATGAGCGAGGCGACGGTCTCGGCGACCGGATTCGACGACATGGGCACGCTCCTTGTAGGTGCGACGTTGTACTTCTGTGTACAAGTGATCGGGTGGTGCGTACGCGCGTTCCTGGTGTGCAGGGCGCATACGCCCCTGATCCTCCCACAGTGGCCTGCGGCGATGCCCGCCGTAGGATGCTCGGGACCGTGGCGGCAGACGGCTGGACTGGAGCAGTAGACCATCGTGAGCAGCGAGAACTCTTCGGCGGACGACGAACAGCGGGTGTGGGACGTCGTCGTGGTCGGCGCGGGGCCGGCGGGCGCCTCGGCCGCCTATGCGGCAGCGGTCGCGGGACGCAGCGTCCTGCTGCTGGAGAAGGCGGAACTGCCCCGCTACAAGACGTGTGGCGGCGGCATCATCGGCCCCTCGCGCGACGCCCTGCCGCCCGGCTTCGAACTGCCGCTCCAGGACCGGGTGCACGCGGTCACGTTCTCGCTCGACGGCAAGTTCACCCGCACCCGGCGCTCCAAGCAGATGCTGTTCGGGCTCATCAACCGGCCCGAGTTCGACCAGCAGCTCGTCGAGCACGCCCAGAAGGCGGGCGCCGAGCTGCGCACGGGAGTGACGGTCTCGCGGGTCGAACAGCACGGGTCCGCCGTGCCCGACCGGCGCACCGTCGCCGTCGTCCTCCAGGGCGGCGAGGCCGTGCTGGCGCGGGCGGTCGTCGGCGCGGACGGCAGCGCCAGCCGCATAGGGGCGCACGTCGGGGTGAAGCTCGACCAGGTCGACCTCGGCCTGGAGGCGGAGATCCCGGTGCCGGAGACCGTCGCCGAGGATTGGCAGGGGCGGGTCCTGATCGACTGGGGTCCCATGCCGGGCAGTTACGGCTGGGTGTTCCCCAAGGGGGACACGCTCACCGTCGGCGTGATCTCCGCGCGCGGCGAAGGTGCCGCCACCAAGCGGTACTTGGAGGACTTCATCGCCCGGCTCGGGCTCGCCGGCTTCGAGCCGAGCATCTCCTCCGGACACCTGACGCGCTGCCGCGCCGACGACTCCCCGCTGTCGCGCGGGCGCGTGCTGGTCTGCGGCGACGCGGCGGGGCTGCTCGAACCCTGGACCCGCGAGGGTATCTCCTTCGCGCTGCGCTCCGGTCGGCTCGCGGGGGAGTGGGCGGTACGGATCGCCGAGGCGCACGACGCGGTGGACACCCGGCGCCAGGCGCTCAACTACGCCTTCGCGATCAAGGCGGGGCTCGGCGTGGAGATGGCCGTCGGCAAGAGCATGCTCGCGGCCTTCGAGCGCCGGCCGGGCATGCTCCACGCGGCGATCACCAGTTTCCGGCCCGCCTGGAGGGCGTTCGCCGGGATCACCCGCGGTTCGACCACGCTGGGCGAGTTGGTGCGTTCCCACCCGATGGCAGGGCGCGCCCTGTCCGCGCTCGACCGGCGCTCCGCCGTCGCCGCGACGACGGTTGCCGAGAGCACTCCGACCACGGAGTGACCGTCGGCTCCCGGCCGGTCAGCTCGTGACCGTGATCCGGAAGACCGGGTGGTCGGGGGCGATGCGCCGCAGCTCCTCGGGGGAGGAGTCGGGGCCGACGCCTCCGAAGAAGACACCGACCTCCGCCTTCCAGCGCTTGAGGTAGGCGCGCAGCAGCGGAACCTTGTCGTCGTCGCCGACCTCGGTCGCGGTGAACGTGTCCACCCTCTTGCCGAGGCGCAGTTCGCCGCCGCCCGCGGCCCGCATGTTGTGCGTCCACTGGACGTGGCCGCGGGGGGCGACCAGGTACTGCTGTCCGTCCACGGTGAGCAGATTGACCGGGGTGGTGCGCCACGCGCCGCTCTTGCGGCCACGGACGGCCAGGACCCGGGAGCCCCAGATGCTGAGACCGCGGCGGGTCATGAACGCCACGCAGCGGTTGAAGACGTTGACGGTGAACCAGCCGGGCTTCTGGACGTGCGTGGACATGATGACCCCCATCGGTTGCGAGAGCGCCGCTCTCTGAGTGGGAGCGCTGCTCTCTTTTGTGAGCACCGCTCTCGCTTGAGAGCAGTCTGCATGAGATCGGTGATCCAAATCAAGAGCAGTGCTCACGTTTGTGTGCACTGCTCTGAAAGCGTGGCACACTCTCCCGCATGAGTACCGCACGCGGAGCACGCGCCCGAGCCAGGATCGAGGTCACCGCGGCCATCAAGGAAGAGGCACGCAGACAGCTCGCCGCGGAGGGCGCCGCCAAGCTCTCGCTCAGAGCCGTCGCCCGGGAGCTCGGCATGGTCTCCTCCGCGCTCTACCGCTACTTCCCCAGCCGTGACGACCTGCTGACCGCGCTCATCATCGACGCCTACGACTCCCTCGGCGAGAGCGCGGAGGCGGCGCACGCGCAGGTCGCGGGCGCAGGGCCGCGCGAACGCTGGATCGCGGTGTGCATGGCGGCGCGCCGTTGGGCCCTGGCGCAGCCGCACGAGTACGCGCTCATCTACGGTTCGCCCGTGCCCGGCTACACCGCGCCGGACACGACCATCCCGGCCGCCTCCCGCGTGGGGCTGCTGCTGGTCGGCATCGTGCGTGACGCGTATCGGGGCAAGGGGGTGGCCCGCACCCCGCTGCCGCCCGACCTGAAGGCCGAGGCGCAGCGGATGGCCGCCGACCTCGCGCCCGACCTGCCGCCCGAGGCTGTCGCGGCGCTCGTCGCCGCCTGGGCCCAGCTCTACGGGCTGATCGGGTTCGAGCTCTTCGGGCAGTTCAACCGGCTCGTGGAGGACCGCGAGCCGTTCTTCCGGCACGCGGTGGACCAACTCGCCCACGGCGTGGGCCTGGTGTACCCCGAGCCGACCGGGTCATCGGGCAAGGGGAACGGCACGGGCGGTCCCTGACGACGACCGGGTGGTGATCCGTGGAGGGACCGGGCGGTACTCCGTGGGGAGTACGCGTGATCACCTCGCCCGGCTGACGCCACCGGCGGCCCGTGCCGTCTAGCGTGACCGTCATGGAAGAGCAGCGAACCCCCGGGTCCCCGGTGTGGGCCGGGGTACCGCCGTGGTGGCGGCACGGGCCACCGGGGTGGCGCCGATGGAGCGGCGAGGACCATGGTGACGGGCGCGGCGGGCGCGGTGACCGGTGGCCGTGGCGTTCCACCCTGCTGCTGACCGTCTTCGTGGTGGGCGGCTCCCAGTTCGCGGCGCATGCCCAGGACAGCGAACGCGCCCCCCTGGACCCTTTCGGGAGGGCGCTGCTGATCCTCGGCACCGGCCTGCTGCTGTGGCGGCACCGGCACCCGGTGCTCGTCGCCTTCGGCACGGCCGCGGCGGCGCTGGTCTATCTGGCCGCCGGATATCCGTACGGGCCCGTCTTCGTCACCGTGGCCGTCGGCTGCTTCGGAGCGGTCGTCGCGGGGCACCGCTGGGCCGCCTGGACGGCCGTCGGCATGCTGTGGGCCAGCCATCTGCTGGTGGGGCACTGGCTCTACCGTTGGTTGCCGCCCGCGGGGGACCGGGCCGCCTCCTGGAACCAGGAACTCGGCTTCCTCACGTGGGGCGTGCTGGTCGTGGTGGTGTCGGAGCTGGCCCGGATACGCCGTGAGCAGTGGGCCCGCGACCGCGCCGAACGCGCGCGGGCCGCCGCCCGGCGCGCCGACGAGGAGCGGCTGCGGATCGCCCGTGAACTGCACGACGTCCTCGCCCACAGCATCTCCGTGATCAACGTTCAGGCGGGTGTCGGCCTCGCGCTTCTCGACTCCGACCCGGAACAGGCGCGCACGGCGCTCACCACCATCAAGGAGGCCAGCAAGGAGGCGCTCGGCGAGGTCCGCCAGGTGCTCGACACACTCCGTACGCCGGGGGAGGCGCCGCGCGCGCCTGCGCCCGGGCTCGACCGGCTCCCCGAACTCGTCGAACAGGCGGCGAGCGCGGGTCTGACGGTCGAGGTCGAGAAACCCGGCGGCGTTCCGAAGCTTCCGCCGGGTACCGACCTCGCCGCGTTCCGTATCGTCCAGGAGGCCCTCACCAATGTCGTACGGCACTCGGGGTCGCGGCACGCGCGCGTGCGGCTCGAAGCCGCGCAGGGCACGCTGCGGCTGCGGATCGACGACGACGGGCCCGCGACCGGCACCGACGCGGGCGGCAGCGGCAACGGGCTGGCCGGTATGCGGGAGCGGGCCGTCGCCCTCGGTGGCACGATCGAGGCGGGCCCGCGCGACGACGGAGGCTTCCGGGTGCTGGCCGTGCTCCCGCTGAAGGTCAAGGAGGACCGGTGAACGGTGCAGGAGAGCCGGCGGACGGAGCAGGAGAGCCGGCGGGTGGCGGGGGAGGATCGGTGGACGGCGGGAGAGGATCGATGGACGGCGCGGGAGGACCGGTGGACGGCGCGGGACGACCGGTGATCCGCGTCCTGCTCGCCGACGACCAGTCACTGGTCAGGGCGGGCTTCAAGGCGCTGCTCGACGCACAGGCGGACCTGGAGGTGGCCGGTGAGGCGGCCGACGGCGAGGAGGCGGTGCGCAAGGTGCGCGAACTGCGCCCCGACGTCGTTCTGATGGACATCCGCATGCCGCTGCTCGACGGCCTCGCCGCCACCCGCCGTCTCACCGACGACCCGGACCTCAAGGACGTGAAGGTGGTCATGCTCACCACCTTCGAGCTCGACGAGTACGTCTTCGAGGCGATCCGCTCCGGTGCCTCCGGCTTCCTCGTCAAGGACACCGAGCCGGACGAACTCCTGCGCGCGGTACGGGCGGTGGTCGGCGGCGACGCGCTGCTGTCACCGGGCGTGACGCGCCGTCTGATCGCGGAGTTCGCGGCCCGCTCCAAGGAGCCCGCGGCCGCGGAGTCGCTCGTCCGGCTCACCGAGCGGGAGCGGGAGGTGATGGCCCTCGTCGGTATCGGACTGTCGAACGACGAGATCGCGCGGCGTCTGGTCGTCAGCCCGCTCACGGCCAAGACCCATGTCAGCCGCACGATGGTGAAGCTCGGCGCCCGTGACCGGGCCCAACTGGTCGTGCTGGCCTATGAGTCGGGGTTGGTGCGGCCGGGGTGGCTCGGGTGAGTGCCGGCCGCGCGGCCGAAGCGGACGAGCACCGTGACCACGCGTACCGCGAAGAGCGCGGTCGCCAGCAGTACTCCCGAGGTGATCAGGCCCTTCTCGATGGTGAGCGGGAGATCGAAGAGCAGCGCGGGGCCGGAAACGGCGCCCAGCGCCAGGCCCGCCGCGAAGGTCGCGCTGAGGAGCGCGTACCCGATCTCGATCGTCATCGCGTCCCGCTGCTCCTGCGTGCGTCTCCCCATGGTCCGAGTCTGTCACGACAGCGCGCCCGGCGGACAAGGGGTTGCCCGCCGGGCGCGTAGGGTCGAAGCGTCGGGTCCAAGTGCCGTGTCGACGCGGTGAGTTGACGCGGTGAGTTGAGGCCGACGGCGAACCGGATCAGTCGCCGATCGCCACCCGCCCCTCCGAGCCCTCCCGTACGGAGTCCTCCCGCGCGGATTCGTTCCCCACGGAGCCGTTCCCCATGGAGTCGTTCCCCGCGGACCGTGCGACCACGACGGTCGGCCTCGGTCGCCGGGTTCGCAGCCCCGGCAGGGTGATCAGCAGCCCCGCCACGGCGATTCCCGTCACCACGATCAGACCGGGCCGGTAGCTGTCGAGGACGGCCTGCGGCGAGGAGCCCGCCGAGGAGTTCGCGGTCACGACGGCCGTCACCACGGCCAGGAAGAGGGCGCCGCCCACCTGGACCGAGGTGTTGAGCAGACCCGAGACCATGCCCTGCTCGTGGTCGTCGACACCGTTGGTGGCCTGGATGTTCAGCGAGGGGAAGATCAGCGCGCAGGCCGCGCCGATCAGCAGCATGGTCGGCAGGATCACGGCCGCGTACCCCGGGTCGAGGCTGATGCGCAGGAACAGCGCGTAGCCGACGACCATCAGCACGAAGCCCACCGCGATGAGCCGCGGGGTCCCGAAGCGGTCGACGACGGCACCGACCTTCGTCGAGGAGAGCGCGACCAGCGCGCCGGCGGGCAGGAAGGCGAGCGCGGTGTGCAGGGCCGACCAGCCGAGCAACGACTGCATGTACAGCGTCACCAGGAACTGGAATCCGACGTACGAGCCGAAGAACGCCATCGCGCCGAGCTGGGCGCGGATCTGACTGCCGGAGCGGAGCACGCCGAGCCGGATCAGCGGCCCCGCCGAACGCCGCTCGACACGGACGAAGACGGTGAGCAGGACGGCCACGGCGAGGAAGGACAGGAGGGTACGGGTCGAGGCCCAGCCGACCTCGGGGGCCTGGACGACGGTGAACACCAGCAGCAGCATCGAGGCCGTGCCGAGGACGGCGCCGGGGATGTCGTAGCCGTTGTGGTCCTTCTCGCGTTCGCTGCGCGGCAGCAGCTTCAGACCGACGAGCAGGGCGAGCAGCGCGATGGGCGCGGGCAGCAGCATGGTGAGGCGCCAACTGGCCTCGGTGAGCAGGCCGGACAGTACGAGGCCCATCGAGAAGCCGGTGGCCGCGCACGTCGTGTAGATGGACAGGGCGCGATTGCGCAGGGGGCCCTCGGCGAAGGTCGTGGTGATGATCGACAGGCCCGCCGGGGCGGTGAACGCCGCGCTCAGGCCCTTGATGAAGCGGCTGGCGATCAGCAGCGGGCCCGAGTCGACGAGCCCGCCGAGCAGCGAGGCGAGCGCGAAGACGCCCAGGGCCACCAGGAAGACCTGGCGGCGGCCCAGCAGGTCGGCGGTGCGACCGCCGAGGAGGAGCAGTCCGCCGTATCCCAGGATGTAGCCGCTGACGATCCATTGCAGCGTCGAGGTGGAGAGGTCCAGTTCGGAGCCGATGGACGGCAGGGCGACGCCGACCATCGACACGTCCAGCGCGTCCAGGAACATCGCGGCGCAGAGCACCAGCAGGGTGCCCCACAGCCGCGGGGTCCAGCGTCCCTCGGTGGTGGGGGTGGTGAGCGGAGAGGTCATGCGGGAGACAGTACATGCACATGCATCGAATGCAAGCGCATTTAATTCCGATGCAACAAACTCGATTCTTTGCTACGGTGCGGCCATGGCGGCGAAGAAGGCCGAGCAGGTGCTCGTGGACCAGTGGCGTGACATCCTCGCGGTGCATGCGCGCACCCTGTGCGAGCTCGACCGCGAGCTGCACCGACACGGCCTGGGCGCAAGCGACTTCGAGGTGCTGGACGTGTTGGCCGGGGGCACCGCGTCCGACGGTGACTGCTCCTACCGCGTCCAGGAGATCTCCGACCGTGTCCATCTGAGCCAGAGCGCCCTGTCCCGGCTGATCGCCCGCCTGGAGAAGGACGGTCTCGTGACGCGCGGCATGTGCGCGGAGGACCGGCGGGGGGTGCGCGTCTGCCTCACTCCGAAGGGACGAACGCTCCATGCCGAGGTGCTGCCGGTGCAGCGGGCGGTGCTGACGCGGATGCTGGCGGACGGGACGGCCGTCGGCGACTGACACCGCGGATCGCGGGCCGGAGGCCACCACGCGCCGACCGCAGACCGGAGGCCACCACGCGCGGACCGCCATCGCACGCGGACCGACCCGGACCGACCCGGTCGGTCCCCGGTGTCTCAGCCCCAGGTGATGCCGGACTTCTCCCGCCACAGCGCGGCGAGCGAGGTGTCACCGGTCGAGTCGGGGAACGGCAGCCGGTTCCACAGCGCCAGATAGAGCTGTGCCGCGGACCCCGCCAGCTCGCAGTCGACGTCTCCGCCCACCGCCACGCCCCACTCGGTGACCGGCGGCTCGGGCGACAGCCGTACGGTCCACACCGCGTCCACGTCGGTGGCGCGCACCCGTAGCACACGGGGCGTTCGGGAACGCACCTGGCTCCTCGGACGTCCGTGGAAGCCGCGCAGCAACTCGTCGATCCCGTCCACCGCGAAGCCCCGCGTCACCGTGTCCGGCGTCGCGTCGAGCGCCGACTGCGCGTCGACCCGGTGGATGGTCGTCTCGTGCGCCTGCCGCCGTGCCCAGAAGGCGAGCGGCGAGGGCGCGGGCAGAAAGCTCCAGCAGGACAGGTCGGGCGGAGCGGCCGCGAGCGTGTCGACCAGGCGGCGGTGGCCGTCCCTGAACCAGGCCAGCAGTTCGGCGCCGTCCAACTCGGGCAGGCCGCCGTCCGGGTGGTACGCGGCGTACCCCTCGGCGACGAACGCCGTCGCCCACCGGTGCACCATGCCCGTGTGCCGCACCAGATCCCGCACCTGCCACCCTGGGCAGGTCGCCACTTTGGCGTCGGGCCCCGCCTGCTCGGCCGCCGCGGCGAGCGACCGGCCTTCCTGGTCCAGGGTCTCCACGAACTCCGGAATCTCCATGCGGCGAGTGTGCCCGGTGGTGGGCAAGGAGAAGCCCCGGCTGGACGGGGGAGACCAGCCGGGGCCGTATGTCGTGGCCGGCGGAGGGCGGTCGCCTCGCGGCGGAACGCTCCATGGGGCTTCAGCCGGACGATCGTCCCCATGGGCTGTAGGTGAGACACGGGGACACTGTCCCCTCCGCAGCCACGTACGGATCAACGGCCGATGCCCCTGGGTTGTTCCCGCCCGGCTCCGTCGCCCGCTGTGAGGTGGAGCACGCCCGCCCGGTCCGCGGGGGCGTCCGACAGGACCCAGGGGCGATGTACCGTCAGCTCACGGCCGCCCGGCGCGTCCCGAACCCGATGAGCGCGGCCAGCGCCGCCAGTACCGTCACGCTGGTGAGGGCGACGGGCAGCGAGAACCAGTCGGCCATGAACCCGATCGCGGGCGGGCCCAGGAGCATTCCGCCGTAGCCGAGCGTCGAGGCGATGGCGACACCGCTCGGGCCGGCGAGGGAGCCCGCGCGTTCGACGGCGACGGGGAAGATGTTGGCGAGTCCGAGCCCTGTGATCGCGAAGCCGAGCAGGGCCGCCCACACGGAGGGGGCGAGCGCGCCGAGCAGCATGCCGGTGGCGGCCGTGGCGCCGCCTCCCACCAACGTCCGGGTGCGACCCAGCCGTTCCAGCAGCGTCGTACCGCCGGCCCGGCCGATGGTCATGGCGAGCGCGAAGCAGGAGTAGCCGGCGGCCGCGACGCCCGGGTGGGCCCGCAGATCCTGTTCCAGGTGGAGGGCTCCCCAGTCGGCCAGGGCACCCTCGCCGTAGGCGGTGCACAGGGCGATGAGGCCGAAGACGAAGACCAGCCCCCGGGTGCGTGCGTCAGGGCGACGCGGGGCGCGCTCCTCGTGTGACTGTCCGCGCTCCGGGGGCGCCGGAGGCTCGTGGCTCAGCAGAGTGCGTCCGGCGAGGGCGGTCACCAGCAGGCCGATCACGGTGAGCGCGAGCAGGTGCCGGGTGGGGGACAAGGAGCCCGCCACCAGCGCGCCGAGCCCCGCGCCGATCATGCCGCCCAGGCTGAACGCCGCGTGGAAGCTCGGCATGACAGGCCGCCGCAGCGCGGCCACCAGGTCGACGGCGGCGCTGTTCATGGCGACGTTGATACCGCCGTACGCCGCTCCGAACACGAGCAGGACCAGCCCCAGCGCGACCGCCGAGTGCGTCAGCGGGGGCAGGGCCACGCTCAGCGCCAGCAGGACGCCGCAGACGACGGTCACCGGATGGCTGCCGAAGCGGCGGCACAGTCGGCCGGTGAGCGTCATCGTGATCACCGCTCCGGCGGACACGCCGAGCAGGGCGAGCCCCAGGGCGCTCACCGAGGCGCCGGTCTGCTCCTTGATGGCCGGGATGCGCACGACCCAGCCCGCGAAGACGAAGCCGTCGAGGGCGAAGAAGGCGGTGATGGCGCCACGCAGGCGGGTGAGGTCGTCGGGGCCCCGCACGGCACTGTGCGACCGGGCTTTGTTTATTAGCGGCACAAAGTCAGCGTAGGTGGCGGGCCGGGGTGGGGCAAGGAGCCTGTCGCGCCGAGCCGGACACGCGCAAGGCGGAACCGCGCGACGCCCTCGCCTGCGCCGGGGTGCAGCGCGTGGTGTCGCTCGGCCGGGCCGGCGGTGCGCCACCGGGCCTCTCCCGCGACGGCTTCCACCCCCTGCGGCGCCTCATGCGCCGGGTGGACGAGGAGTGCATCGGGCTCCGATCCGCCGTCGGGACCCGAGCGCCGGTGGCCTGTTCGGGTCCGGACAAGCCAATTCCCACTCTTCCGTTACGACAGACACCCTTGACAGCTTGCGTACTGATTCGCGACGTTTGAGCCTCGCGGAACAGTTCGAGACGCGTCATGGGGGAATGGGGGGCGGTCGGCCGTGCGATCGATGAACAACGATCCTCACGCCTTAGGGGTCCGCGCTGCGAACGGTACGTCCCTCGCGGAGCCCGCGGAAGGGCGGTTGATCTGAGGTGGAGATCATGATCCACAGACCGGAGGAGCTGAGCAGTTCGCTCCTCCTGGCCTGGCATCGGGTGATGGACGAGTCGCCCGACTACGCCAACCCGTTCCTGGCCCCGGAGTTCGCGGCGGGGATCGACAGGTACCGAGGCGGGGCCCACGTGGCGGTCCTCCACGAGAGAGGGGAGCCCGTCGGCTTCTTCCCGTACGAGCGCAACTCCCTGGGCGTCGGCCGGGCCATCGGTCTCGGTCTCTCCGACTGTCAGGCCCTGGTGCACCGCCCCGGGGTCACCTGGGACACACAGGAACTACTGCGGGCCTGCGGGCTGTCCGTCTTCGAGTTCGACCACCTCGTCGAGGAGCAGAAACCCTTCGGCAGACATGTCACCGGGACGTTCGCCTCACCGGCGATAGACCTGAAGGTCGGCGAGGGCACCTACGCCGAGTGGCTGCGCGGCGCCTACCCGGGACTGGCCAAGACGACGCTGAAGAAGGAACGCCGCCTGGGCCGCGACCTGGGCGAGATGCGGTTCGTCTACGACGAGCGCGACCCGCGGGTGCTGCGCACCCTCATGCGCTGGAAGTCCGCCCAGTACCGCAGGACGGGACGGATGGACCGGTTCGCGCGGCCCTGGATCGTGGACCTGGTGGACCATCTCTTCCGGGTCCGTGAGGAGCACTTCAACGGAGTGCTGTCCGTGGTGTACGCCGGTGACCGGCCGGTGGCCGCACACTTCGGACCCACCTCGCGCACGCTGTTCGCGGCCTGGTTCACCGCGTACGACCCCGAACTCCGCTACTACTCGCCCGGGTTGATCATGCACCTCCGGATGGCCGAGGCCGCCGGGCGGGAGGGCGTGCGGCTCATGGACCTGGGTCGTGGCGACAAGGAGTGGAAGGACTGGCTCAAGACCCGGGAGCTGCGCGTGGGCGAAGGGTTCGCGACCCGTCCCCACCCGATGGCCACGGCGCACCGGCTCTGGCGCAGGCCGGTGCGGGGCCTGCGCAACACGGTCCTGGCCCATCCCAGGCTGCGGGATCCGGCCGACCGGCTGCTGAAGACGGTCGGCACGCTGCGTACTTCGGGCCGGCCGGAGTCCGGCGCGGCGGGCCCCCGCGCCCGCTGAGCGGCTTCTCCACCGACGGTCCGGGGGCCGTGCGGCATCGGTGGGGGCGCGTCCACCCGGAGGGTTTCCGGGTGGTGTCGCGTGGCTTGGAGTGGCATGGGCGACGTGGTGGGTAATCTCGCGCTCCGACCGGCGGCATCGCTGCGAGCGGACCCAGGAGAAGACCCATCACCGAACCGAAGCCCGTACAGGCGGAGCCCGCCCCGGGAGATCAGCCCCGCGAGGCCGAGCAGCTGAGGGACATGCTGCGCCAGCCCGCGTACCGGCGGACGTTGCTGTTCTGCGGCCTGATCGGGATCCCGGTGTCGTTGGTGGCGTTCTGGTTCCTCGTTCTGCTGCACGAGCTGGAACGCCTGATCTGGGTGGACTGGCCGCACCGTCTCGGGTGGTCGAATCCGCCGTGGTGGTGGCCGTTGCCGCCGGCTCTGGTGTCGGGTGCGGTCGTCGCCCTGGTCGTCCTGCGGTTTCCCGGCCGGGGCGGACACGTCCCGGCCGGGGGCCTGCAGCCCGGAGGCGCGTCGAAGGCCGCCGTTCCCGGCGTGGTCCTCGCCGCGCTGGCGAGTCTGCCGCTGGGAGCCGTGCTCGGGCCCGAGGCGCCCCTGATCGCCCTGGGCGGCGGTCTGGCGCTGATGTTCCGGGATCTCGTACGTGTTCCCGCGACCGCGGCGAACACGGAGTTGCTCGGCGCCGCGGGCGCCGCGTCGGCCATCTCCGTGATCTTCGGAAGTCCGCTGGTGGCGGCCGTGCTCCTGATGGAGGTGTCCGGAGTGGGCGGGCCGCAGTTGTTCGCGGTGATGCTCCCCGTCCTGCTGGCCGGCGGAATCGGCGCCATCGTGTTCACCGGCTTCGGACACTGGACCGGACTGAAGACCGGAAGCCTGGAGATCGGACTGCCCGCGCCCTCCGTTCTCGACGCCGGGGACGTGGTGTGGTCGGTGCTCATGGCGGTCGTCATCGGGGCGGCCATCCACTGGATCATCGTGGGCGGGCGGATCGCGGCGCGCCTCGTGGTCGCGCACCCGTTGCGCAACACGGTGCTCTGCGCACTCGGCGCGGCCGTCTGCGCGGCGCTCTACGCGGTCCTCACCGGCCGTTCGCCGTCCGACGTCGCCCTGTCGGGCCAGTCCATGCTGGGGCAGCTCGCCACGGACCCGCACGCCTGGTCGGTCGGCAGCCTGGTGGCGGTCCTGGTGTTCAAGAGTGTCGCCTACGCGCTCTGCCTGGGCAGCCTGCGCGGGGGTCCGGTGTTCCCCGCGCTGTTCCTGGGCGGCGCGACGGGCGCCCTGCTCGCGCCGCTGCCGGGGCTCGGCGTCGTGCCGGGCGTGG
>LRTP01000168.1 GCA_001550305.1 Streptomyces diastatochromogenes | reverse complement strand
GGGTGCCCCCGCGCCCGCCGGCCCGCCGCAGCACGGCCACCGCGTCCCGGGCGTCCCCGCGCGGCCCCCAGTAGCCGGGACCGGTCAACTGGGCGGTGCCGTAGCCGAGCCGCCGCACCGGCGGCCGACCGCCGAGGGCGAAGCTTTCCGAGACCATTTAATGGAGGGTACACACGACTGTGCGAGGCTCGTCCCCATGCGCTACATCATCATCGGAGCGGGAGCGGTCGGCGGCGCCATCGGCGGCCGGCTGGCCGAGGCGGGCCACGAGGTGGCTCTGGTCGCGCGGGGAGCGCACTACGAGGCGCTGCGCACGCACGGGTTGCGGCTCATGACCTCGGAGGGGACACGTACGCACCGGCTGCCCACGGTCGACGGGCCCGCCGCGCTCGGAGAGCTGCGTGCCGACGACGTACTGATCCTGGCGGTGAAGACGCAGGACAGCGAGGCGGCCCTGGAGGCGTGGGGCCCGGCCCCCGTGGCGGGCGGCGGAACGGCCGCCGAACGGCTGCCGCTGGTCTGCGCGCAGAACGGGGTGGAGAGCCCCCGGATCGCGCTGCGCCGTTTCCGTCGGGTGTACGGCGTCTGCGTCTGGCTGCCCGCGACCCTCGTCGAGCCGGTTGCGGTGTCGGCGGCGGGCGCCCCGCTCACCGGATTCCTGCACCTGGGCCGCCATCCGCACGGCACGGACGAGACGGCCCGCC
>LRTP01000167.1 GCA_001550305.1 Streptomyces diastatochromogenes | reverse complement strand
GACCGGGCGCCGGACCGCATCCTGCTCGGCCGCGCGGTCAACAACGTACGCGTCTACGTCGTCGACGAGCACCTCACCCCGGTGCCGCTCGGCGCCCCAGGTCTGATCGTGTTCTCCGGGGTCTGCGTCGGTCGCGGCTACATCAACGACCCCGAGCGCACCCGGCAGGCCTATCTGACCGATCCGCACCGCGAGGGCGCCCGGCTCTACCGGGGCGGCGACTACGGCCGCTGGCAGCCCGGGGGCAAGCTGGAGTTCCTCGGCCGCCGGGACACCCAGGTCAAGATCCGCGGCTTCCGGATCGAGATCGGCGAGATCGAGAACACCCTGTTGCGGGTGCCGGGGGTGCGCGACGGCGCGGTGGTCGTCGCCGAGCGGGCCGACCAGAGCAAGCACCTGGTGGCGTTCTACTCGGGCCCGCAAGCCCTCGCCGACGACGTCCTGCCGGCCCGGCTCGCCGAGTCGCTGCCCGAGTACATGGTCCCGTCGGCCTTCCACTGGCGTGAAAGCCTGCCGCTGACCGCCAACAGCAAGATCGACAGGAAGACCCTGCAGGCGCTCGCCGGAGAGCTCGACGTCGTCCAGGACGACTACCACGCGCCGAACACACCGACCGAACACCGGCTGGCGGCCGCCTGGGCGAAGGTCCTCGGCGTCCCGCAGGACCGGATCGGACGCCGCGACCACTTCTTCGACCGCGGCGGC
>LRTP01000166.1 GCA_001550305.1 Streptomyces diastatochromogenes | reverse complement strand
CCCGTGGGCGCGCGGGCGTCCGGGTGGGGCACGGGGCAGCGCCGCGCGGCGGTCGTCATCGGGGTCACAGGGGCGGCCCTCGTCGGTTTCGCCCTCGCGCTCCTGCTGCCCGGTGGTGAGCAGGAGGCCGGAGCACAGGCCGGACGAGCCCCGACCGGCGCGCCCACGACGGCAGCCGCCCAGGACCCGTCCGCGAGCGCCGACCCGGACGGCGCGGGCACCCTCCGCGAGGGGGACAGCGGCCCCGCGGTCAAGGACCTACAGCAACGGCTGCTCCGGATCCCGAACGTCTACGACCACGGCTCCACGAACGGCACCTACGACGCCACGCTCACGGCCGCGGTCGCGCGCTTCCAGCTCTGGTACGGGATCCGGGGCGACGAGACGGGCGTCTACGGCAACGACACCCGGGCCGACCTCGAATCCCGTACGGCGCTGTGACCCCGTACGGCTCTAGGGCTCTGCGGCTGCATTGCTGCCGAACGGCTGCCGAGCGCGTCAGGACCGGCAGGGCTGTCAGGTGGCCGCGGACGACCGGGTGAACTCCCTTATGGCTCGGGCCAGTTCCGTCGGCCGGTCCAGCGGGACGAGCGTGTAGCTGTCGTCGATCTCGACCAGCCGCCCCCGCGGAAGCAGCGCGGCGAGGCGCCGGCCGTGCTCGGGCGGCATCACGCGGTCGCCGCGCGCCCAGACGACGAGGTCGGGGCGGTCGAAG
>LRTP01000165.1 GCA_001550305.1 Streptomyces diastatochromogenes | reverse complement strand
ACCGGCCCCCACCCACCCGCAGCCAAAGAACCCTCCAGCGGACGCAGGATCCGGGGCGCAGCCCCGGCCCCAGGGGCGCGAGGAACGGCGCGACCGGCCCCCACCCACCCGCAGCCAAAGAACCCTCCAGCGGACGCAGGATCCGGGGCGCAGCCCCGGCCCCAGGGGCGCGAGGAACTGCGCGACCAGCCCCCACCCACCCGCAGCCGAACAGATACCGGTCCTACAGGGTCACGTTCGTAGCCATGTGTGGCGGTCGCGGGCCATCGCGTGCAGGGCTTCGACGTCCGCCGGCTTCAGGACACCCCCGAGTCGGGCCAGCGAGGACAGGTCGGTGTCCTGCAGGACGCGGACCTCGCGGAGAGGGGCGAGGACATCGAGGTCGGCGGGGCCGGCCACGGCCAGGACGGCGTGGACCTCGGCAGTCAGCGCGTACGAGGCCCGGTCGGCGTCGGCTCGGACCCGGCGCAGAAGCGGATACGGCTCCCGGCGGCCGACAGTCACCATGGGGTCGGCGACGAGAACCCGCTGCTTGCGGGCGTACAGGGAGCGCAGGGTGAAGATGCCGCCGGGGCCGATCAGCAAGTGGTGGACGCGGTCGCCGCCAGGGAGCGGGATGGAGTGGACGGTGTGCCAGCCCGCGCCCTCCAGACGGTCCAGGGCCTCCCCGACCGCCTGCTCGGCGGCGAGCGCGCGGCGCCGCGGGTCGGGCCGCAG
>LRTP01000164.1 GCA_001550305.1 Streptomyces diastatochromogenes | reverse complement strand
TGACGCCGGCCGTCGCGGCCGCCGTCGCGGCGGCGGCCCTGGTGGTGTGGCTGGCCGTCTACAACAAGGTCAGCGCGCCGGTGAACAAGGAGCTGACCGACGCGGCCCTCGACTGCCGCACCGCGCCGAACGCGCGGGGCCTGCAGCGCACCTGGGACAGCGTCATCAACGCCCGGGTCGTGCTGCAGGCGGTGGCGCTGGGCGCGATGTGCGTGGCACTCGTGGCGTCCTGACACCGCGGGAGGCGGCCGCCGCGAAGGACGGGCGGGGGGTGGGGCAGGGAAACCCGCGGGTCTCCCTGCCCCACCCCTGCTTCCCGCTTCCCGCCTCCCGCCTCCCGCTTCCCGTCCGCGGCGGCCCTACTGCAGGGCGATGCTGCCCAGGACGGACATCTCGGTGTCCTCGTCCGGGCCGTCGGTGATCTCACTGCCGAATGCGGGGCCGAGCTCCGGCTCGTTTCCTGCGGGATTCTTCTTCTTGCTGACCACGGTGGTGTCCCTTCGGGCGTGAGCGGCCAATACCGTACTGAGATTCACGAAGGTCCGCACCGCCCGTCAAGGCGCATTGCGCCGCGTCCACCGGAATGCGAGGCACCCTCGAGAAATCCGGTGAAAGAAATACGCATTCCGCACCGCGCTCCCCCGCGGCCGGCGGGAATCAGCACGCCGCCCGCCCCGCCCGAATTCCCCCACTCCCCCGCCCCTGTCTCCCCCCGCCC
>LRTP01000163.1 GCA_001550305.1 Streptomyces diastatochromogenes | reverse complement strand
CGTGTCCGGCGGGTCCTGGCGGGCCGCCGCGCGGGCGCCCGCCCTGGCCGCGTCCACGCACTGGATCTGCGCCGACGCGGCGAGCAGGGCCCAGACCAGCGCCATTCCGACGAGCACCAGCGAGGGCAGCACCACGGCGGCCTCGGCGGTCACGAATCCCCGATCCCCGCTCCGGTCCCAACTCCGACTCCGACTCCGGCCGCGGCTCCGACTCCGACTCCGGCTTCGGTCCCGATCCCGATCCCGGTCCCGATCCCGATCCCGGTCCCGGTCTCGGTCCCGATCCCGGCCCGCCGTCCCGCGTTCACTTCGGCGCATTGAGCGCCCGCCCCACGATGCCCTGCAACTCCTCGCCTACCTGGCCGCTCGTCACCACCTTGTAGAGCACCGCCGCGAAGGCCACCGCCGCGAGGACACCCACCGCGTACTCGGAGGTGACCATTCCCGCGTCCCTGCGCGCCGCCAGACCCAGCAGCCACGCCCGCATCCGTACGCCCACCGTCTTGCACATCTCAACCCCCGTAAGGTTCGAACCTGTTGATCGTCCGTCGTTCACCGCACGCCGCCGCCCGTCATCCGCCGCCCCCTCCCAACACCCCGTCCGCCAGCCCGATCACCACGGGCAGGACGCCCATCGCGAGGAACGCGGGAAGAAAGCACAGCCCCACGGGCGCGGTGACCATGACGGCCGCCCGGCGCGCCCGCGCCGTCGCGGTGCGGCCCC
>LRTP01000162.1 GCA_001550305.1 Streptomyces diastatochromogenes | reverse complement strand
GGGGCTCGCCCCGGCGGGGCGCAGGGACGCAACCCCGCAGGAGACCAGGGGGCTCGCCCCGGCGGGGCGCAGGGACGCAACCCCGCAGGAGACCAGGGGGCTCGCCCCGGCGGGGCGCAGGGACGCAGCCCCGCCGGGGTTCAGGGGTGGAGCCCCTGGTGGGGTTCGGGGCGGAGCCCCGGGGATGGGTCGGGTAGGGGCGGCGGGGGCGAGAACAACCCGAGACCAGCCCCCACCCACCGCCACAAACTCACGCAGACAACTCCTGCCGCAACGCATCCCGCAACCGAGCCGCCCGCTCAGCCACCTCCGCAGGCCCCAGCGCAACCGCCCGATCAGCCCACCGCTGCCCCTCCGCCAACTCCCCCCGCCGCGCATACACGAGCGCGAGCCGAAGCGCCGCCCGCCCATGCCCCGCATCCGCCGCCCGGGTCCACCACAACGCGGCCTCCGGCTCACTCCCCTCCCGAGCCAACAGCAGCCCCAGATTGAAGGCCCCGTTCCGAGACCCGGCCTCCGCGGCCGACCGGTACCACCGAGCCGCCTCCACCACATCGCCCCGAGCCGCGGCGAGCATCCCGACCCGCACCTGCGCCCGCCGATGCCCGAGGGAGGCAGCCCGCTCGTACCACTCCTCGCACTCGCTCTTCTCCTGTGTCGGCTCCCCGAGCTCGTGCGCGGGCGCCGGCGGCCGCCGAGCGTCGAGCACGGCGGCCAGCCGGTACGCGG
>LRTP01000161.1 GCA_001550305.1 Streptomyces diastatochromogenes | reverse complement strand
CGGGGACGGTGCCGTCGTGACCGGGACGCGCACCCGGGTACGGGCGCCCGCGACCGGGGGCCCGGCTCCCCCACCCCTGGCCCCGGGCACCCGTCCCGCGCCGGGCTACAAGATCCTGCGACACCTCACGCGCACGGGATGGCTGGACCTGTACGACACGTGGAGCGAGGAGCGGGCCTGCCGGTGTGTCGTCAAGGTCGTACGTCCGGACCGCCGCGACGAGGCCGGCGTACGGCCCTCGCGTGCCCTCCTCCGGAAACCCGGGAGCCGGGGACGTCGCTACGTTTCCCCGCCCGACGTGAGGTGGGTGGTGGCGAGCACGGTGCCGTCGGGCGACGTCAAGCGGGCGCCGGACACGGACGCGGGGTCGACGGGGGTCGGGCCGCCCCAGAACCCGCGGCCCTGGTGCAGGGTGAAGGTGCCCGTCCGGACCGTGCCGCCGTCGCGCCGCTCCAGCAGGCAGGAGACCATGCCGCTGTACGAGGCATGCGTGCCGGTGAGGTCGACCGTCATGTAGATCCAGCCCGGGGAGCCGGTGTGGGCGTACACCTCGCCGGCCGACTGCCTGGGGGCCGCGACCGAGGTCAGATCGCCATGCAGCAGGTCGGCCGCGCCGCCCGCGGACCGGGGGGCACCGGCCACCACGTTCTCGATCGCCGTTCCGGCCACCCAGCCACCGAATCCGACGGCGAGGACGAGTGCGGCCACCGCGGAGACGAGCCGGAGCCGAAGCCGGACACCGAAGCCC
>LRTP01000160.1 GCA_001550305.1 Streptomyces diastatochromogenes | reverse complement strand
CGGCCCGGGGGGTGACGGCGTTCAACACGGCGGCCGCACTCGGAAGCGCCGTCGGTGTCTGGTCGGCGGTACGGCTGCTGCGGCGACCCCCGCCGGTCACCGCCGGCCGGCACCCCTGGCATGCGATGGACTCGTCCACCGTGCTCGCACGGACCGGTGGCAGGGAGGACGGACTCTCGGCCCAGGAGGCGCGGGCGCGGGCCACGCCCCCAGGCGAGCGGACGCCGGCCACCTCGCTCGGCCGTGCCTTTCTGACCGAGATGGCGAACCCGCTCACGCCCGTCCTCGGCGCCGGGGCGGTCATGTCGGCGTCGGTCGGCGCCGTCCTCGACGCCGTCGTCATCGTGGCGGTCACCGTTCTGTCCGGGCTCTTCGGCGGTTTCCAGCGGTACCGGACCGACCGCGCGGTGGCCCGGCTGCGGCGGGAGTCGGCCGTGACGGCCAGGGCGCTGCGGGACGGGGAGGAGACCATCGTTCCCGCCGAGGAACTGGGCGTGGGCGACGTCGTCTGCCTGAACCCGGGTGACGTGGTGCCGGCCGACGGCCGACTGCTTGAGACGCACCATCTGGAGGTCGACGAATCCGCGCTGACCGGCGAGTCGCTGCCGGTTGCCAAGGATGTGGCGCCCGTTCTGGCCTCGTGTCTCGGGGACCGCGCGTCCATGGTGTACGAGGGCACCACCGTCGCGGCCGGCCGCGGCCGCGCGGTCGTCGTCGCGACCGGCAACGCCACGGAGGCGGGCCGCGCGGCGTC
>LRTP01000016.1 GCA_001550305.1 Streptomyces diastatochromogenes | reverse complement strand
CGGGGCGGGGGCCGGGCGGCGGGCCGGGGCCCAGCGGGTGCCGTAGGCGACCTGGCCCTTCTCCGCGGCGGCGAAGGCCTTCGTGTTCCAGTTCTTGCGCATGAACGCCTCCCGCGCCCGGATCAGCAGCGGGTTTCGCACCGCGCCCATCCGCCCGATCCGCCAGGCGATGCGCTGCAACGGCGCGGTACGGGCGCGGCGTTCGCGCTCGTAGCGGCGCAGCGCGGCGACGGGGTCGTCGGCGTGCTCCAGGTGCTCGGCGAGGACCAGGGCGTCCTCCAGGGCCTGGCAGGCGCCCTGGCCGATGTTGAAGGTGATGGGGTGCGCGGCGTCGCCGAGCAGGGTGACGCGGCCCTGGCCCCACCGGCGTTCGGGGCTGCGGCCCTCGACGTCGCCGCGGATGATGCCCTCCTCCGGGGTGGCGGCGAGGATGTCGGCCACCGGGCCGCCCCAGCCGCGGTGGCGGCGCAGCAGCATCTCCCGCACGCCGGGCGCGTCCCGGCCGCCCGCGGGCCCGTTGGCCACGCTCATCCAGTGGACCAGGCCGGGTGCGACGTCGTAGTAGGTGAAGCGGGTGCCGGGCCCGAACATCGCGTTGAAGGTGCCCGGCGGGATGTCCGGGTGCTGCAGGGGGGAACGGCCGCGCCAGGCGATGTAGCCGCTGTAGCGGTTGCGGGCGGGGCCGAAGAGGGCGTCGCGGACCGTGCCGTGGATGCCGTCGGCGCCGATCAGCAGGTCGCCCCGTTCGCTGCCGCCGTCCGCGAACCGTACGGTGACCCCGTCCTCGTCCTGCTCGAAGCCGGTCACGTGGGCCCCGGTGCGCAACGGGGAGCCGTGCAGGGCCTCGCGCAGCACGCCGTGCAGGACGGAGCGCTCGACGGCGATGGTGGGTGCGCCGTAGCGCTCGACGAAGTCGCCGACCGGCCAGGCGCCCAGCACCTCGCCGCGGTGGGTGCTGAAGTGCGCGACCTGCTGGGCCGGGGCCGTCTCGAGGACCTGTCCGGCCACGCCCAGGCAGTCCAGCGCGAGCACGCCGTTGGTCCAGATGTGCAGGCCCGCGCCGCCGTCGCGCAGTGCCTCGGCCCGTTCGAAGACGACGGGTTCAAGACCGGCGCGCTGGAGCGCGAGGGCCGCGGCCAGGCCGCCGATCCCTCCGCCGGCGATGAGTACGCGACGGGCACGTCCAAGGGCCATGGGTCTGTCTCCTCGTGGCTGTCCGGGCGGATGTCCCCGCGGGGAGGGGACGGCACTCCGCTGCGGCCCGGGGTGCTCCCTCGTCCTTGCGGAATCCCCTGCGGACCACTGGAGTTGTCAACGCTAGCATTCGAAGCACTGAACTTGATAGTGTCGGCAGTACATCTAGCGTTGATAAATCCACGTGGCGGCAGGCCATGTGGCAACCGGCAGACGGACAAGGGTGGTTGTGATGGAAACCCTCGTACAGACCCTGGCCGTGGTGGCCACGATGGCCAACGCGGTGGTCTACGGCACCGACGTCTTCTCCGCGATCGTCCAGCGGCCGGCCCTCGCGCACGTCGACGACGCGGTGCTGACCAGCACCATGGGGCAGATCCACCGTTTCGGGGACCGCCGGATGCCCGTCCCGGGCGTCTTCGGCCTGCTCGCCACGGTGGCCACGGCCGTCGCGGCCGGGTTCGGCGGCCGCGTGACGGCGGCCGTCG
>LRTP01000159.1 GCA_001550305.1 Streptomyces diastatochromogenes | reverse complement strand
GCCGGCCGCGCGGACCGCGGTGGCGGTGCCGTCACGGGAGGCCGCGGCGGCGAACAGCCGCGGCAGGGTCGTTGCCGGGACCTCCGCGGTCTCGCCGTTCCACTCCCGCAGGATCCGCGTCCGCTCGGCCGGTTCGAGCAGCTCGACCTGGCTGATCCGCTGCCCCGGATCGGCAGTGATCGCCTCAAGCATCAGCAGCAGGCGGGCGACGATCGCCTCAGCGGTTTCCCGGTCGAACAGGTCAGTGCTGTAGACGAGCGCGCCGCGCGCACCGCCCTCCCGGCCGTCCGCGTGGTACCTGGCTTCCAGGTGGACGGACAGGTCGAACATGGCGGCCTCGACGCCGACCGGAGCGCCCTCGGCGGCGAGGCCGGGCAGCCGCAGCTCGGTGTCCCGGGTGTTCTGGAAGGCGAACATCACCTGGAACAGCGGATGCCGGGCCACCGACCGGTCCGGGTTGAGAGCCTCGACCAGGTACTCGAACGGCAGATCCTGGTGAGCGTAGGCGTTGAGGTTGGCCTCCCGCACCCGGTCGACGACCTCGCGGAACGTCGGATCGCCGCTGGTGTCGGTGCGTAGCACCAGCGTGTTGACGAAGAACCCGACGAGCTCGTCGAGGGCTTCGTCCGTACGCCCGGCGATGGGCGAGCCGATCGGGATGTCGGTGCCGGCGCCGAGCCGGGTCAGCAGGGACGCGAGCGCCGTCTGGACGACCATGAACGCGGTCGCGTGGCAGTCGACGGCCAGCTTGTTGATCCGGGCGTGCAGCTCCGGGCCGTAGCCGAAGGCGACACTGCCGCCGGCGTAGCTCGGCGTCTTCGGCCGCGCACGATCCGTCGGCAACGGCAGCTCGTCCGGAATCCCGGCCAGCGCGTCACGCCAGTACAGGACCTGCTCGTTGATGAGGCTCGACGGATCGTCCTCGCGGCCCAGCAACTCCCGCTGCCACAACGCGTAGTCCGCGTACTGCACGGGCAGTTCGGTCCACCGGGGCGCTCGGGCCGCGCAGCGGTCCGCGTACGCGGTGCTCAGGTCGCGGGTGAGCGGGACCAGGGACCAGCCGTCGCCGGCGACGTGGTGCACGACCAGCACCAGCACATGCTCGGTCGGCGACACGGTGAGCACCCGAACGCGCAGCGGCAGGTCCCTCTGGAGGTCGAAGCCCCGTTCGGCGGTCTCCGCGATCGCCGCGGCCAGCTCGTCCCGGCCGACCTCGGTCACCACGAGTTCCGCCTGTGCCCGGTCGGGGTCGAGGATGAGCTGGTAGGGAACGCCGTCGACGTCCGGGAAGACCGTGCGCAGCGTCTCGTGCCGCGCGATGACGTCGGCGATCGCGGCGGCCAGCGCCGACCGGTCCAGCGAACCGATCAGCCGCACCGCCATCGGTAGGTTGTAGGCGGCATTCGGGCCTTCCAGCCGGTTCAGGAACCACAGCCGCTGCTGCGCGTGCGACAACGGCACCCGGTCCGGCCGCCGCGTCCGCACGACCGGTTGCCGTCGGGTGTCGCCGGCCCGGTCGAGCACCCGGACGAGCCCGGCCACGGTCGGTGTGCCGAACAGGTCGCGGATCGCCAGATCGACGCCGAACGTGGCCCGTACTCGGGAGATCAGCCGGGTCGCCATCAAGGAGTGGCCGCCGAGGTCGAAGAACCCGTCGTCGATCCCCACTCCGGGCAGACCGAGGACCTCCGCGAAGATCCGGCAGAGCGCGGCCTCGCGCGGATCGCGCGGCCCCCGTCCCACCTCCCGGCCGGCGAAGTCGGGCGCCGGCAGTGCCCGTCGGTCCAGCTTCCCGTTCGGTGTGACAGGCAGTGCGTCCAGCACCACGAACGCCGCCGGGACCAGATGTTCCGGCAGGGAGCGGAGGAGGAACTCGCGCAACGCAGCGGGCTCGGGGCGGTCCGCGGTGTCCTGGTCGGTCTCCGGCTGCCGGGCCGGGACGACATAGGCGAAGAGCCGGGTGTCCCCGGACTCGTCCGCGCGGGGCACGACCGCGGCCTGCGCGACGCCGTCGTGCCGGGCCAGGGCCGCCTCGATCTCGACGGGCTCGACCCGGAAGCCGCGCACCTTGACCTGGTCGTCGGCGCGGCCGACGAACTCGAGCTGCCCGTCGGCGCGCCAGATCGCCAAGTCGCCGGTTCGGTACATCCGTTCACCGGCTTCGCCGAAGGGGCAGGCCACGAACCGCTCGGCGGTCAGGGCCGGGCGGCGCAGATACCCGCGGGCCAGCTGGGCACCGGCGACATACAGCTCGCCGACCACCCCGGCCGGCGCCGGACGCAGCGCGGCGTCGAGCACGTACAGCGCGGTGTTCCACACCGGACGGCCGATCGGCACGGAGACGGCGCCGGGCTCGTCCCGGTACTCCCAGGCGCTCACGTCGACCGACGCCTCGGTCGGCCCGTACAGGTTGTGCATCGGGACCCCGATCGTCGCGCGGGCCCGCTGAGCCAGTTCGACCGGCAGCGCTTCTCCGCTGCTGATCAGCCGACGCAGGTCCGGCAGCCGTGCCGCACCCGGCTCCGCGACGAACGCGGCCAGCATCGACGGTACGAAGTGCGCTGTGGTGACCCGCTGTTCGCGGATCAGTTCGGCCAGGTACGCCGGATCCTTGTGCCCGTCGGGCTTGGCCACCAGCAGCGTGGCGCCGGTGATCAGCGGCCAGAAGAACTCCCAGACCGAGACGTCGAACCCGGCGGGGGTCTTCTGCAGCACCCGGTCGGTCTCGTCGAGCCGGTACCGGTCCTGCATCCACAGCAGTCGGTTGACGATGCTCGCGTGGGACACCACCACGCCCTTGGGCCGCCCGGTCGATCCCGAGGTGTAGATCACGTAGGCGGGGTGCTCCGGAACGCATGCGACCTCGTCGCGGCCGAGTACGGGGCCCGCCGGCTCGACGCCGAAGACCGGATGGTCCTCGGTGAGTGTGAGCACCGGTCGGGCGTCGTCGAGCAGGTACTGAATCCGCTCGGCCGGATAGCCGGGGTCGATCGGCAGGTACGCGGCACCGGTTTTCAGCACGGCCAGCAGCGTGACGACCAGGGCTTCGGAGCGCGGCAGCACGACCGCGACGCACTGCTCGGGGCCGGCACCGTGTTCGGCCAGCAGCCGGGCGAGTCGGCCTGCCCGCAGGTCCAGTTGGCTGTAGGTCAGTGAGGTGTCCTCGAACTCCACCGCTGTCCGGTCGGGCGTCCGGGCCGCCTGCGCGGCGAACAGCTCGGGCAGAGTCGTGCGCGGCACCTCGTGCGCCGTGTTGTTCCAGGTCGCTACGACCCGCTCGCGACCGGCCGGATCGAGCAGTTCGGCCGCACCGATCCGCTGCCCTGGATCGGTGGCCATCGCGGAGAGCAGGCGCACCAGGTGGTCGGACAGCTGCTCGACGGCCGCCTCGTCGAACAGGTCGGTCGAGTACTCGACCATGCCGTCCAGGCCTGCCGGGGCACCGTCCTCGTCGAAGGCCTCGCGGAGGTGGATGGCCAGGTCGAACTTGTTCTGCACGATCCGGTCGAGCGCTTCGCCCCGGGCGACCAGGCCGGGGAACGCCGGCTCCGGTGTGGCGCCGTGCAGCGACAGCAGGATCTGGAACAGCGGCAGGCGCCCGTTGGATCGGCTGGGGTTCAGGATCTCGACGAGTCGCTCGAACGGCAGGTCCTGGTTCGCGTAGGCGTTGAGATTGGTCTCGCTGATGCGGCCGAGCAGCTCGTGCCACGTGGGATTTCCGCTGGTGTCGGTCCGCAGCACGAGGGTGTTGAGGAAGACGCCGATGAGCTCGTCGAGGGCTTGGTCGGTGCGTCCGGCGACCGGGGTGCCGATGGGGATGTCGGTGCCGGAGCCGAGCCGGGTGAGCAGGGCGGTGAGCCCGGCCTGGCTGACCATGTACAGGCTGGTGCCGGAGTCGTTGGCCAGGGCGGCGAGGCGACGATGGGTCTCCGCCCCGATCCGGAACGAGAAGGTGGAACCGTGGTACTCGCCGCTCGTGCTTCGAGGTCGGCTGTAGGGCAGCCGCAGGTCCTCGGGCAGGTCGGCCAGCGTCTCGCGCCAGAACGCGATCTGTTCGCTGATCAGGCTGTCCGGCTCGTCCTCGCGACCGAGAAGCTCCCGCTGCCACAGCGCGTAGTCCGCGTACTGGACGGGCAGTTCCGTCCACCGCGGCCGACGGCCGTCGAGCCGGGCGGCATACGCATCCGTGAGGTCACGCGTCAGCGGCCCCATCGACCATCCGTCACCCGCGATGTGGTGCAGCACCAGCATCAGCACGTGGTCGTCCGCCGACACCGCGAACAGGTGCGCCCACAGCGGCAGCTCGTCGGCGAGGTCGAAGGCGCGACCGGCGGCGAGGGCGAGCCGCTCGGCCAGTTCGGTCTCCGTGGTCCTGGTGACCCGGAGCTCGACCTGGGCCTGCTCCGGCGGCACGATGCGCTGGTAGGGGGTGCCGTCGATGTCCGGGTAGGTGGTGCGGAGCGATTCGTGCCGGTCCGACAGGTCCTGGATCGCCGCGGTGAGTGCGGCACGGTCGAGGCTGCCCTTCAGCCGCACGGCGATCGGCATGTTGTAGGTGGCGCTCGGGCCCTCCAGCCGGTTCAGGAACCACAGCCGCTGTTGCGCGTGCGAGAGCGGGGTCCGCTCCGGGCGCCGCGCCCGCACCACCGGCCGTCGCCGGGTGCCGCCGACCCGGTCCAGCACCTGGGCGAACCCGGCCACCGTCGGCGCGGCGAAGAGGTCGCGGATGGACAGGTCCACTCCCAGAGCGGCCCGCACCCGGGAGATCAGCCGGGTCGCCAGCAGCGAATGGCCGCCGAGGTCGAAGAACCCGTCGTCGATCCCCACCCGGGGCAGGCCGAGCACCTCGGCGAGGATCCGGCACAGGACCTCTTCCCGCTCGTTGCGCGGGCCACGGCTGGAGGCCCGGGCGGAGACGCTGGGCGCCGGCAGGGCGCGCCGGTCCACCTTGCCGTTCGGCGTCAACGGCATCCGGTCCAGCACCACGAACGCCGTCGGTATCAGGTAGTCCGGCAGCACGTTCCGAAGGTGCTCGCGCACCGACTCGACCATCGCCGCCGAGGTCAGCGTGGTGGCCGGGGCGTTGGTGTACGAACGGGAGTCGGGGGTCGGTGACGGGCCGGGGCGGTAGGCGCCTCCCGTCGTCCCGGGCGCGCTGAACACGGCCTCCAGCACGCCGCCCCGATGGTCGGCGCCCGACCAGGTCAGGTCGGTCCGGTAGCCGCTCTCGGCGCCCAGCCCGGCGAGCAGTTGGGGATCGGGCAGTTCGGGCTCGGGTCCCGTCAGCACGGCCAGGGCGGCCGCGAGGTCGCCCGCTTCGAGGGCCCCCACGGCGGCGATCTCACCGGCGACCCGGCGGTTGGGTATGCCCGTGACACGCAGGCCGGCCGGCCGGGTGGCCAGCAGTGCCCGCAAGGCGTCGACGTCGGTGACGTCCCTGCCCCACACGGCTTCCCGGCCGACAGCCGGTGCGGGGGTCGGCTCCGCGCGCAGCACCACGTCGTAGCGGTGGCCCGTGAGCTCGTTGCGGTCCGTGCCGGGCTTGATCCTCAGGTCGAAGGACGGGGCCACGGTGGCGAAGTAGTCCGGATCGACGAGCAGTTCCGTCTCCCGGGAGACGGCCAGGTCGACGGCCTTGCGCAGCTCGGCGGCGTCACCGTCCGCGGCGTCGGCCGAGCGGAGTTCGACGGCGGTCCGCAGGGCGCGGTGCAGCCGCAGGTTGCGTACGTCCCCGACGAACACGGCGCCACCGGGAACGACCAGGTCAAGCGCCCGGGTGAGTACGTCGGTCAGATAGCCGGAGCTGGGGAAGTACTGGACGACGGAGTTCAGGATGATCGTGTCGAAGAACCCGGTGGGCAGGCCGTCGAAGATGTGGGCCGCCTGCGCCCTCAGTTCGACCCGGCCGTCCAGTTCGGGCCTGTCGGCGAGCTGGCCGCGGACCCGGTCGATGACCACCTCGGAGATGTCGGTGCCCCAGTAGGCGTCGCAGTGCGGTGCCAGCGGCGCGAGGATCAGGCCGCTGCCGACCCCGATCTCCAGCACCCGGCGGGGGTCGAGCTCCCGCACCCGGTCCACGGTGGCGTCGCGCCACCGCCGCATCTCCTCGACCGGAATGGCCTGGCCGGTGTAGCTGCTGTTCCAGCCGGAGAAGTCCTCGCCCAGTCCGGCGGACAAGCCCGCGTGGTGGGCATCGTAGGTCGCCTGCCAGGTGCCGAGCTGCTGCTGTTCCCCTGCCTGGTCACGGCGGCCGTCGTCCTCGGCCGGGACGAGGTACGCGGTCAACTGCAGGTCGCCCGGGCGGTCCTCGCGCGCCACCACGGCCGCCTGCCGTACCGCGGAATGCCCGGTCAGCACCGCCTCGACCTCGCCCGGTTCGATCCGGAAGCCGCGGATCTTCACCTGCTGGTCGGCGCGCCCGGCGAAGTCGACCTGCCCGTCGGCCCGCCAGCGGGCCAGGTCGCCGGTGCGGTACATGCGCTCCCCGGGCCCGCCGAACGGGCAGGCCACGAACCGCTCCGCGGTCACCCCGGGCCGGTGCAGGTAGCCGAGGGCCAGGCCCGCGCCCGCGATGTACAGCTCTCCCACCACGCCCACCGGCACCGGACGCAGGGCCTCGTCCAGCACGTAGACGCGTGTGTTGTCCAGCGGCCTGCCGATCGGGGGGCCGTCGGAGCCGGACAGCGGCTCGCTCACCGTCGCGCAGACGGTCGACTCGGTGGGGCCGTAGGCGTTGAACATCCGGTTGCCCGGAGCCCATCGCGCCACCAGGGGGCCGGGGCACGCTTCACTGGCCACCACCACGGTCGTACCGGACGGCAGGCCGTCGGAAGGCAGTGCCGCCAGCACCGACGGCGGCATGGTGACGTGCGTGACGCGCATGGCCCGGACGAACGCGGCCAACTGCGGCCCGGGCGTGACCTGCTCGGCGGATCCGATGACCAGCGTGCCCCCGGAGAGCAACGCCAGGCAGCAGTCCCAGAACGCCGCGTCGAAACTCGGCGAGGCGAACTGGAGCACCCGGCTGCCCGGCCCCGCGCCGAAGCGTTCCTGCTGGCTGCGGGCCAGGCTGGCCACTCCGGCGTCCGAGACCACAACGCCCTTCGGGGTCCCGGTGGACCCCGAGGTGTAGATCACGTACAGAGGGCTGTCGAGCGACCGGTTCGGAGGCAGGTCGTCCGCGCTCTGCCGGTCGAGTTCGGCGCGGGTGCCCTCCTCGTCGAGCACCAGGCGCGGGATGCCGGCCGGGAGGCGCTCGGCCAGTTCCCGGACGGTCACCGCCAGCGCGGGACGGGAATCGTCGAGCATGAACGCGATGCGTTCGGCCGGGTAGTCGGGATCGACCGGCAGATAGGCCGCCCCGACCTTGGCCACGGCGAGCATCGCGGTGATCAGCTCGGGCGACCTGGGCATCGCCAGGGCCACCAGCTGCCCCGGTCCGGCACCCTGCTCGGTGAGCAGCCGCGCCAGCCGGTTCGCGGCGGTGTTGAGCTCACCGTAGGTCAGCGTGACCGTGTCGGACGCCAGCGCGGGCGCGTCCGGGTGCGCGAGGGCGTTGGACCGGAAGATCTCCGCGAACCCTGCCGCGTCGACCTCGTGCGCGGTCCGGTTCCATGTGTCCAGCACCCGCTGTCGCTCGTCCGGCGCCAGCACGTCCAGAGAGCCGAGCGGCCGGTCGGGGTCGCAGACCATGGCCTCGAACACCTGGATGAGGCGGGCGCCCAGTCGGTCCACGCTCTCCCGGTCGAACAGGTCGGTGGCGAACTCGATGGTGCCGGCCAGGCCGCCGGGCGCGCCCTCCTGGTCGAACTGTTCGCCCATGCTGAACGCCAGGTCGAACTTCGATGTGGCGGTGTACAGCTGCTCGCCCTCCACCACCAGCCCCGGCAGCCGCAGCTGCGGCAGCGTGTTGTTCTGGAACGCGAGCATCACCTGGAACAGGGGGTGCCTGCCCAGGCTCCGGTCCGGCCGGAGGATGTCGACCAGCCGCTCGAACGGGAGGTCCTGGTGCGCGTAGGCAGACAGAGCCGTTTCCCGGGACCGGGCGATGAGCTCGCGGAACGTGGGGTTCCCGGCGGTGTCGACGCGCAGAACGAGGGTGTTGACAAAGAACCCGACGAGTTCGTGGAGCGCCTCGTCGGTACGGCCGGCGATGGCCGAGCCGATCGGGATGTCCGTGCCGGCGCCCAACCGGCTGAGCAGGGCGGCCAGCCCCGCCTGCACCACCATGAACAGGCTCGCGTCCGACCGGACGGCCAGCTCGGACAGTTTCCGGTGCAGCCTCGCGTCGACGTGGAACGGGACGTTGCCGCCCTCGTTGCTCGACGTGGCCGGCCGCTGCCGGTCCACCGGAAGCCGCAGCTCGTCCGGCAGATCGGCCAGCGCCTTGCGCCAGTACTCGATCTGCTCGCTGATCAGGCTCTCCGGGTCGTCCTCTCCGCCGAGCAGCTCCTGCTGCCACAGGGTGTAGTCCGCGTACTGGATCGGCAGGTCCGGCCAGTCCGGCGCCCGCCCGGCGCGGCGGGCCTCGTACGCCGCGGTGAGATCACGGGCCAACGGGGCCATCGACCAGCCGTCCGCGGCGATGTGATGGATCACCAGAGCCAGAACGTGTTCACGGCCGGAGACCGCGAACAGCTCGGCCCGTATGGGGATCTCGGCCGCCAGGTCGAACGGGCGAGCGGCCAGCTCGGCAATCCGGTCGGTGAAGTCCGCGGACCCGACCTCGGTGACGGGCACATCGAGTCGGGCGTCGCCCGGCTCGATGAAGCGCTGGTAGGGCACGTCCTCCTGGTCGACGAAGACCGTGCGCAACGGCTCGTGCCGGTCGACCAGGTCCTGGAGCGCCACGGCGAGCGCGGTCCGGTCGAGCGCGCCTGTCAGCCGCAGCACCGCCGGCATGTTGTAGGTGGCGCTGGGACCTTCCAACCGGTTGAGGAACCACAGTCGCTGCTGTGCGTGCGAGAGCGGGATCATCGAATCTCCTCAGTCTGCGCCCGTGGTCGCAGCACGTTCGCGGCTACTTCGTCACCTTCGCCGGCGGCGTGTCCGGCGATCCGGCCCGCGACCGTGGCAAGCACGCCTCGCGCAGGCTCCATCCGGCCCGTGCCCACCGCGCCCGGGATGACGGCGCGGGCGGTTTCCCCGGATTCCCCGCTCGGCTCCCCTCGCCGGATGGCCACGGGGGCCGGCATACGTGCACCGTGCGGACAACTGCAGACTCTGTCGCGTCGGCTCGTCGTTGCAAGCTTCGGGACAGCACCGGACGGAACGAGACAACGCGGAGGGCAAGTTCGGACCTGAAGTGCCTCTACTTTTGGGCGAGTTCGAGCCACTCCGACCGCCGGACCCGGACCGGGGGATGGAACCTTCCGGACAGGAAAGGCGTTTTACATCACATGACAGGCATGTGGGCAGAGGCTGCACTCCCCGCGCTGGCGTTACTGTTGTTCGTCTGCTGCGGAGCGGAGTTGGCGATGCGGGGCTTCAAGGGGCGCAGTGTCCTGCGCTCCCGGCGGGGGCCCGCGAGACGCCCCCTGACAGGTTCCGCGTTCGACGAGTTCGGCCTGATGTTCAACGGCAACAAGTCGATCGAGATCGAACAGCAGCAACAGGATGAAGGACGCCGTGAGGAGGAGGGCGACGGTGCTCCGCCACGCACGCGCATCGACCTGGCCTCCGGCACGGCCCGGATAGTCATCCTGCCCGCGGGAGGGCCGACCGGTCCGCGGTCGGCGGCCCCGTCCGGCGCCGGAGAGGAAGCCGGAGGGGAATCCGAGTCCGGACGTGGGCAGGGTCCGCAGGAGGAGTCACCCGCGTAGCTCGCCGCGGACCGGGCGGATCAGCGGACGTGCCGGAGCCGCCTGGCCGACATCCCGCGCCGACCGAGCTGTCCCTTGCGGGACGCGGAGCCTGCCGGGCTTGCTCCGCCAATCCTTTCGGTCCATCGGCCGGGCCATGCAGAAAATGCCATTGCAAGGGTTTCCGGGTGATCGTATGGTAATGGCGCCGAGGGTCTGTCAACGTGGCGCATGTCACTGACGGAGCGTTGTCGGGATATTGCACCGTTGCCGGGTGTGCGGCATCGTGCATTTCAGGCCGTACGCAGAACAGTCACAAATCGGGGGATGGTGACGGATTGCGATTGAAGAGTTCGCGGTGGTATGGGTATCTCGCCGCCGGCTGGGCGACGATTTTCGCGAGTGCGCATTTCTTCTGGGCGCTCGGGGGGAAAGTCGGGCTGGACATCTCCGCGGGACAGCGGCTCGCGGACGAGCGGCCGGGCTGGTTCGTGGCCGGTGGCCTGTGGGGAGTCGGCTGCCTCTGTCTGATCGGCGCCTCGGTGGCGCTGGGCCTGCGTCGACGTGGTGTCGACGGGCGCCTGTGGGGATATCTCAAGGTGCTCGGCTGGGGTATCGGCGGGCTGTTGCTCGTCCGGGGGATCCTCGTAGAGGTGCTGCTCATCACGGGCGTGGCGGAAGTCGACGGAGTCAGCTCCGCGCAGAAATTCTGGACACTCGCCTTGTGGAACCCCTGGTTCATTCTCGGCGGAGTGCTGTTCGGGCTGGCGGCGCGGAGCTTCGGGAAAGGAATGACCGGAGAAGTTGAATTGAGAAGCATAACGGCTCACTGAGGGAAGGGTGAATTCACCGGGCCTGGTCCAGGTGAGCATTCGGCACTACGGGGGATTAGTTGTCTTGGGCAACGTCTGACAGTGTGACGGAATTTGTTCAGAATTTGCGAGAGCTTCGTCTGAGGGCTGGGCAGCCTTCCATGCGGCGTCTGCAGCAACTGGGCGGGCAGACCACCGCGCCCAGTGGTGACGTGGTGGACGCGTTGCCGCGAAGTACGATTTCGACGATCCTGCGGGGCAGCAAACTGCCGCGTGCGGAGTTCGTCTCCGCATTCGTGACAGCTTGTCTGGTACACGGAAATCATCCGCCCGACAAGGTGGCGGAGACCACCGAGCGCTGGCTGGCTCGCTGGCGGACGCTCTACGCGGCCGAAGCGGCGGAGGGCGAGGTGGGGGAGACCACGGACGGCGAGATGACCGTCGAGCCGTCGAGAGCCGTGAACGTGCCACGGCATCTCCCCCTCGACGTAGGGTTCCTGGTCGGCCGTGAGGCAGAGCTCAAGGCGGCCGACGAGGTGAGCCGACTGCAGGCGCCTGACAACGTCGTCCTCGTTTCGGGCCCGGTCGGCGTCGGGAAGTCCGCGTTCGCGATCCGGTGGGCGCACCGGCTGATCAACGACTTTCCGGACGGCCAGTTGTATGTCGATCTGCGCGGTGCCGACGGCCTGTTGACCACGGAGAGTGCCCTCGGGGTGCTGCTGGGCGGCCTGGGCCTGCACGAGGACGACTGGCCGGCGGATCCGTGGCGGCGGGTGGAGTGCTATCGGTCGCTGATTGCCGATCACCGGATGCTCGTCGTCCTCGACAATGCCTGCGACACCGAACAGGTGCGCCCGTTGCTCGCGACCGGTGGGCGCTGCCGGACCATCGTCACCAGCCGCAACCGGATGTCGGGACTGGTGGCCAGGGAGGGCGCGCGCCGACTGGTCCTCGACGTGCTCAGCGCCGAGTCCGCCTGCACGGTCCTGACCGCCATCATCGGTGAGCAGTACGTGCGTGACGCACGGGCCGAGCTCGAGGAACTGGCCGAGCTGTGTGCGTACCTGCCGCTCGTGCTGCGGCTGGCCGCGGTCAAGTTCGCCGACCGGCCCGGTCAAGGCTTCAAGAACTTCGTCAGCGCGTTGCGTGACAACGACCAGTTGCTCTCGCTGAAACTCGACGACGACCGGGACAGCTCGGTCCGCGCGGCACTGGAGTCCTCCTACTGGATGCTCGACCTCGACGCGAGGTATTTCTTCCGCACGCTCGCGCTCGCCGAGGATGCGGAGTTCACCCTGGAAAGCAGTGCGGCGCTCGCCGGGATCTCGGTCGCCGAGGCCGACCGGCTGACCGGGCTGCTGGAGTCGGAACACTTCGTGGCGGGGGTGGGCAGAAGCCGCTTCACCATGGACCGAGTCCTCCAGGCCTTCGCCCGGACCATGAGGCGCGCGACCTGCGAGAGCCGGACGATGCTGGCGGGGTGAGCGGTACTCCCATCTCCTTACTTCGGTGGGTTTCCCGGGCGACGTGGGGCGGGTGGGGCAGCGGTGATGGATGCCGCTGCCCCACCCCCGGCCACGACGGACAACGGGCGTGCCACGGCGATCAGCGATCCGACGGTGAGGACGACACGGTCGCCGACGAGGCTCTCGCCGGACATGAACGCGTTGTCGTCCACCAGCCGGTCGATGCGGACACGGTGCCGGATCACGTCGCCGGGGAAAGCGGAGCCGGTGAACCGGCAGTTCCGGAGGCGGCCGACCATCGGCAGGCCGCCCCCGGCGGCGTCCGGGCCACCGTGGCTGCCGAGCCAGAGCAGTGCCGCGGACTGCCCGAACGACTCGAGGATCATCGACCGGGGATAGGCGTACCGCTCGGGCGGGAGATCGTCGGCCATGGCCTGGTAGCACGGTTCGCTGCCCGCGACCGCCTTCGCGGTCTCGATGCTGCGGTCCGCGTCGAACTCCGTGATCCGATCCACCAGCACCATCGGGTGACGGACCGGGAGGGACGCGAGGATCTGCCCGTATCCGGACCTCATGCGATCCCTCCCCGAACGAGCTCGGTGGTCATCTTCGCGACCTGTGTGTCGTCGGCACGCCGGCAGTCGAGCACGGCCCGCAGGGCCCCCGGCGGCCCCGCCGTGACGTTGATGCGCAGGAGGAGTTCGTCCCCCTCGAGCATGGGCCTGAGCACCCGCGCCGACCCGAGCCTCCCCAGTTCGAGCCAGTCGCCGTGCGGGCCGCCCCGGCCGAGATGGGCGGCGAGCACGGGGGAGCGGTGCAGTTCGGCGCCGACCGCCTGCCGGATGCCGTCGAGGAGGAAGATCGCCGGGTACAGCGTGATCCCCGGAAAGTGACCGGCGAGATAGGGATCGGTCGCCCGGACGGTCTTGGCCGCCTCGATCAGGAGCGCGTCCGCGTCGGCCCGCGCGGTGATCCGGTCGGTGGCATCGAGCGGCCGGGCGTAGGTCCGTTCCCCTCTCACAGGAACCACACCCCGTCGTAGTCCCCCCAGCGATGCGCGAGTTGGGCGGTGTCCAGCCGCGTGATCCCGGGCAGCAGGGCGGCGTCGTCCAGGCCGAAGGCCGCCAGCCCCGGCTGGTCGACGAAGACCGCGGCCCCCTTGTCCACCAGTGCGCGCACGGACCGCCGCGGGTCCGGCAGGGAGTCCAACACCGTCGGACCCACGCGGAGTTCGGGCAGAGGGCCGGCATCGTCCAACGCGGCGGTGACCGTCGTCCCGCGCAGGACGACATCCATGCCGCCGAGTTGGTCGCCGAGCATCTGGACTCCGTAGAGCGCGTCGAAGAACTGCGCTTCCGCGCTTCCGCGGTAACCGCGGTCGACGATGACCAGATAGGCCATCTACGCACCTCCGATGTAGACGGTCCGGTGGGCCGCGGCGATCGTGGCCGCCAGCCGGGCGTCGGAGCGCAGCCGGACCGCGGCGATGTGGTCCCGGGCTCCCCGTTCCGCGCTGCACGCCGTGCAGACGATCCAGCTGAAACGGCCCTTGTACGCGGTGAGCAGGCCCCGGATCAGTGCGGCGGCCGTCGGCGCCGACTTCGTGGGGTCCCGCAGGTCGGCCGGTTTGACGTCGCCCAGCGAACTCTGCGTCAGCATCGTGTTGTACCCGCACGCCCAGACCCGGATGGTGTGCTCCTGGTCCAGTACGGCCTGTGCCAGTCGGAGCACGGTGGTCAGGGTGTCGGTGGTGTGGGGCGGCGCGGTGAGGATGACGAGCACGTCCCAGGTGCGGCGTTCGACGATCGGACTCATGGTCAGTGCCACACCACCCGGGTGCCGGTCTCCAGGAGCAACCGGGCGACTTCGGCCATACCGGCGGACGTCACGCCCGCCTCGAGCGGTGCGGCGCGCAGGGTCCGGTGGTCGAGAGTGAACTCGTCGATCCAGACCCGCCCACCGGCGTCGAGGAACTCGCGCAGCTCCGCGCTCGCTCCCCGGATGCCGAGTGCGACGGCGTCGGCCGCGAGAAACAGGCGCACCCGACCGCCGGTGTGTACCAGCGTGGCGGCGTCGGCCAGAAAGCGTTCCGCGGTGCCGTCGAAGCGGGTTTCGACGAGCAGGTACGACGTGGCCGCAGGGTCCTGGCTCACGTCGCCTTCCGCAGTTTCCGGTTCAGCAGCGCGCAGATGTCCGGCAACGTCCGCACATCCGCTATCTCATGCGATTCGATCTTGACTCGATAGTGGCGTTCCAGCGTGACCGCCAGCTCCATGGCCAGCAGTGAGTCGACGCCGAGGTCGCGGATGAAATCGATGTCCTGTGTGATCGACTCCCCGTCGACCTCCAGCACATCGGCGATCATCTCGCGCAGCTCGTCCACGTCGAAGGTGGCCTCGACACTCATGGGATTCCCCTCCGTTGTTCGTCTCCGGGCCGACCGAAAGGTCAGCCGCAGCCGCCCGCGTGGCCGGCGTCCCCGCCGGCGCGGATCGTTTCGGGCAGCGGACCGGCCTCGTCCAGCCAGCCGAGTTCGACCTCCTCGCCCGGCTCCTGGCCCCGGGCCTTCGCGACGTAGGCGCGCAGCCGATCCACGCCGAAGTACTTGTCGTGGCCGTGGATGAAGAACGGGACGCCGAACAGACCGTCCTTGTGCGAGCGGATCAGGGTGTCCGCGCCCCGGCGCCGTACGGCCGGATCATCCGAGGCGTCGGCCAACGGGCCCGGGTCCAGACCGAGTTCGACCGCGAGTTCGGCGATGGTGGCACGGTCGGTGATGTCCCGGCTCTGCTGCCAGCGGGCACGGTAGGCGAGGGCCACGTACTCCCGGCCCAGCCCGGCCTCCTCCGCCACCAGATAGCCGAGGTGGGCGACTTCCCAGTTGGGGTCCCGGTCCACCGGCCAGGTGACGGCGAGTCCGCGGGCCTCGGCCAGCCGGCGCGTGTCCTGGAGGATGTAGAAGTTCTTCGCCCGCGACATCTCCACGATCGACAGCCGGACGCCGTCCGCGTCCAGCAGCTCCTGGGTCTGCTCGTCCGGTTCCCAGAACGGGATCCACTCGATCGTGTCCGCCACGTCGGGGTAGCGGCTCAGCAGGTCGTGGTAGGCGAACCACGAGTAGGGGCTGCGCAGGGAGAAGTACCAGCGGGGTGGTTTCCTGGCCATGTCGGGTGGCCTCCTTTCCGGTGGGGTTCAGAGCGAGATGCCGCCGTCGATCTCCAGCACCGTCCCGGTGATGTAGGCCGCGCGGGGGGAGACGAGGAACGACACCAGGTCGGCCACCTCCCCGGCCTGACCCATCCGCCGCAGCGCCGTCCGCCCGACGGCGTCCTCGGTGACCTTCGGACTGAGGACGGCGGTCATGTCGGTGTCGATGTACCCGGGGGCCACGACGTTCGCGCGGATCCCGTACGGGCCGACCTCCTTGGCCAGCGACCGGGTGAAGCCGATGATCCCCGCCTTGGCCGCCGCGTAGTTGGTCTGCCGGGCGTGGCCGTGCACACCGGCGACCGAGGACAGATTGACGATCACCCCGGACTTGCTCTTCATCATCTCGAAGATCGCGGAACGGCAGACGTTGTACATGCCATCGAGGTTGACGTCGAGGACGCTGTGCCAGTTCTCGTCCGGCATCAGGGCCAGAGCGCCGTCCTTGGTCACGCCCGCGGAGGTCACGACGGCGTCGATGGGGCCGAGTTCGTCCTCGGTGCCGCGGACCCACGCCCGCACGCCGTCGGCGTCCGCGACGTCGACGCGGGTGGGGACCGCCCGTCTTCCCAGCCGGGCGACCTCCTTCTCCAGCTCCCGGGCCGAATCCTCGCTGCTGCGGTAGCAGAACGCGACGTCGTAGCCGTCGTGCGCCAGGCGGTGCACGATCGCACGGCCGATGCCGCGGGACCCGCCGCTCACCAGCGCGACCGGTGACGGTGTCTCAGACATGCGCGCTCCCATATTCCTTCGCGAGTTCGTCAAGAGTGGGCGTGGGGCAGCGGGGTTCTGCGGACGGCATTGCTGTCCTGCTCCTCATCGCAGCCGGAACAGTGCGCAGCCGAGCACGTTGTCGCGGTCGGCCGACAGCACCGCCGCGATCCGGCCCCGGGCGGCGGAGTCTCGTTCGGCTGCTGCCAGCACCGAGGCGATCTGGAAGGGGGCGGCCGCGGCACCGGCGTCCCCCCAGACGTCCTCACCGGGCAGTGTCAGCGGGTCGGCCCCGTCGACAAGGACCGGGTCCTGCCCGGCCGAGGGGGAGACGGCCCACAGATCCGCTGCCGTTGCCCCGGCCTGTGCCAGCGAGCGGGACAGGCAGCGCGTCAGTGAGGCAGCCAGATCGCCGTCCCGGAACACCCCCAGCGTGACCCCGAGGACCTCGGCGAGCACCGGCGCGTCGGCGGGTGCCTCGGGTTCGAGCAGCAGCAGTGAGCAGCCCTCGCCGAGCACGGCCGGCCGTGCGGGGTCGCCGGAGTGGTACTCCAGCCAAGCCCGTTCGGGCGTGAGTTCCTCCGCACCGCCGCAGAGCACCGAGCGGGCGCGGCCCGAGGAGAGCAGCCGCAGGGCGTAGCGCAGGGCGAACAGTCCGGCCGCCCGGCCGCCCGCGACGGTCGTGTTGGGGCCCTTGAGGTCGTGCCGGATGGCGCACTGCGCGGCCGAGCTGTTCATGATCGCGTTGGGGATCCGCGCCGTGTCGATGTGGTACGGCCGTGCCCGGGTGAGTGTGTCCCGGGTGATCTCCATCATGCTCCTGGCGCTGCCGGCGGTGGTGCCGAGCACGAGCGCCGCGTGCTCGCCGGTGGCGACCGTGCGATGGCGACCGGCCGAGTCGAGCAGCTCGCCGACCGCTGCGACGGCCAGTGCCGAGACCCGGTCCATCGACCGGGTGCCCTTGCGCCCGAGCACTTCCTCGGTGACGAAGCCGGGCACCCGGGCGGTCTGGCGCTGCGGGACCGGCCACCGGTCGGGGCTGAGCCGGGTCACCGCGGGCGTCCCCGCCGCGACTCCGTTCACGAACGCCTCTCGGCCGACGCCGTACGGCGAGATCGCCGACCAGGCGGAGATGACCGGCGTGGTCATGCGCCCTCGCCGGGCAGGTTCCGCAGGGCGCTGTCGATCCGCTCGTCCCAGGCGACGACCTTCGCCCGGTTGCCGTTCTCCACGACACCGTAGCCGTGCGTGATGACACCGGTGGCCACCTGCACCGGTCGGCCGTCACGCACCACGTAGCAGTCCATCCGCGCGGTGTAGAGCAGGTTCTTGAAGATGTCCTCGACCGTGTAGACGGTGTAGAGATCCTCTTCGAGCAGGGCCTCGCCGAGGATCTCGATCCGCGAGTGGGTCACCGCGGGGATCCAGTTGCGTTCGGCGAGCTGCGCTCCGATGGAGATGCCGCGGGCGTCGACGAAGCGGTGCTTGGCCTCCTCCATCTGCCGGAGGTAGGACGACATGTGCATCCGGCTGAAGAAGTGCACGTACGGGTAGGGGATCCTGAACTTCCAGCCGTAGCCGTTGCGGCCGGCCAGGAGGTGTTCGAGCACCGGGTCCCGGTCGGTGGAGCCGCCGGACACCAGCTGGTCCGTACCGGCGGCGGGAACCTCTTCGCCGGGCTCCGGGGTGCCGATGGCGGCAACGGTGAAGCGGTCGAGCACGGCGGGGGAGGGCACTCGGTCCGGCAGCCGCCGGTCGTCCTCGTCCCGGCGCAGTACGGCCGACACCGAGGCGGTGACGACCTTCTTCGGCTCCCCGTCGCGCAGCACGGTGATCGCGATCTTGAACCGGAACACGGTGTCGTGGTGCTCGGTCACTGGCTGCACCTGGAGCGAGGCCTCGTCGTCGACGAACAGGCCGCCGCGCAGCCGGGCCTCCAGGTCTACGAGGTCGAAGCCGAGCCCATAGCGCTCATAGAGCTCTCCGACCGGCAGCCCGGAGCGCCGGAAGTGCTCGATCACCGCCTTCTCGGCAAGGTAGTTGACGTGCTTGAAACCGATGTACGTTCCGATGTTCGCGCCCTCGTACCCGGGCGTGAGCGCAACGGTGGTGGTCTCCGTCAGGACGTTCTTGACCGCGGTCTCGGTGTCAGTCATCAGGTGCGCTCCACTAGCGTTGAAAGGGGCCGCATCCGGGCCGTTTCGGGGTGGGCGGTGATCCGGCGCAGGAACCCGTCGAGCACGGCCGCGAATTGCGCGGGCCGCTCGGACATCGGGAAGTGCCCGGTCCCCTCGATCGTGTGCAGGGCCGCCGAGGGCGTCCGCGCGACCAGGGTCTCCGCTTCCGCGGGCACCGCGATGCGGTCGTCGGCGCCGGACACGACCAGCGTGGGGGTCCGCAGCTCCGCCGTGCGCAGCCACGGTGTATGGAGGTACGTCTCGAGGAACCGCGACCAGCCGTAGGGGCCGATCGTCTCGCACAGCCGTTCCGCCATGGCGCGGTGCAGTTCGGGCTTCGCCCGCGACCCGGCCGCGACGCGAATGCCCTCCTCCATGGTGCGGACGAACTGCTCGGGCAGTCCCTTCAGGGTGTCCCAGTCGAAGTCCTCGGGCCGGGGTCGGAAGAAGGGGGACACCAGCACGATTCCCCCGATGCGGTGTCCGGCGGGTGCTGACGGTCCGCAGAGCAGGTCGAGCAGCAGCATGGCGGAGAACGAGTGCGCCACCACGACATCGGCCGGGCCGGCTGTGGCGGCCATCTGGTCCAGCGTGTCGGAGATCCACGTGGTGGGCTCGGGACGGTGCGCCCAGTCGGACGGTCCGGTGCCGCGCCAGGGCAGTGCGGCCGAGTGAAGCCGGGCTCGCCGCAGGGCGTCGTGGTGCGGCGCGAGCGCGCACAGCCTGTCCCAGACGGCGCTGCTGTCCGCCATGCCGTGCAGCAGCAGCACCCGAGGCCCTGCCTCGCCGGCATCGGCGGTCGTGCGTTGCTGGAGCAGGACCGGGGCCACTCGCTCGGCCCGGTGGGACGGGTGCGTAGGCATCATGGGCGGCCCACCGTGTCCCCGGCCGCGGTGTGAACCGGTGCCGTGAGGACGAGCCCCGCGACGGCGTCGTCGGCATCCGTGCCGGACACCGCGTACACCGGACCGTCCCCGCCGACGGCGAAGTGGCCGACGGCGGCGGCGCATTGAAGGACCCCCAGCGCGCCCGAGGCCGGCCCCCAGCGGTCTTCGAGATCGTGCCGGAGCACACCGGCGAGGGCCGAGGCCGGTGCGTTCCGCGGCGCGAACCACGCGCGCGCGGAGCCTGCGAGCGCGGACACGCAGTCGGCCAGCCCGCCGGTGCGGAGGTAGCCGTCCACTCCGGCGAGGGCGGGGGCGTTGCGCCCGGCCGCGGCTTTCGTGGTCTCCAGCAGCAGAGCGGCGGCGCCGTCCAACGGCTGGTCGTGTCCGAGGAGTTGCCGGACGACGTCGTTGGCCGGCTCGACGCCGACCACCAGGACATGCCGGGCGCGGCCGCTCGACAGCCAGATCGTCGCCCAGTGCACGGCGTCGAGACCGGAGGTCGCTCCATTGCACACCATCACGTTCGGGCCGCGCAGCCCGAACCTGATCGCGAGTTCGGAAGCGGTGACGTTGCTCGACAGCCGCGGTGCGAGGACCGGGCTGATGAGCCGGGTGCCGCGGTCCGCCGAGATGGCGGCGACGACCTCGCACACCGAGTCGAGGTTGCCGAAGTTCGAGCTGACGACGACTGCGACCGACTCGGCGGGCACCAGCAGTTCGGCGTCGACGACCGGCGCGCCGCCGCGCTGGGTGCTCATCCGCGCGTCGCCGAGCATCAGCCCGGCGGAGTTCAGCGCGTCCCGGGCGGCGCAGAGCGCGAGTTGGGTCGCGCGGTCCTGATGGCGCAGACCCTTCTTGCCGATCCGGGCCGCCGGGTCGACCGGCGCCGCGCCGACGGCGGTCCCGGTCGTCAGGTCGGAGGGTATGAGGGCACCGGGCATCGCCAGGCCGATTCCGGTCACGACCGCGTTCATCGGCCACCGGCCACGAGCGCGACGGCGTTGATCCCGCCGAAACCGAAGGCGTTGACCTGTGCCAGCGCCAGGTCCGCCGGTGCGGGAGCGCCCCGCACGATCCTGAAGTCCGCGACCTCGTCGATCGGTTCGTCGAGGCCCAGGGTCGGGGGAACGAGCCCGTCCGCCATGGCTCTGAGCGCGATGATCAGACTGTGCAGACCGGAAGCGCCGGAGGTGTGACCGGTCATCGATTTCATCGCCGTCATCAGGGTCTTCTCCGGGGTGGTGCCGAACACCGCACGCATGGCCTGTGCCTCGGCGACGTCGTTGGCGTGGGTTCCGGTGCCGTGGAGCATCACCAGATCGACGTCCTTCGGTCCGGTGCCGGCCCGCCGGTGCGCGTCGTGGACGGCGGCGGCGATGTTCCCGGCGTGCGGCGCGGTGGCATGGTGGGCGTCGCAGTTGACGGCGACGCCGCGCACCCGGCCGAGGTACGGACGGCCCGGCTCGCCGGTGCGGCGCAGCACCACGGCCGAGGCGCCTTCGCCGAGGATCGTGCCCCGCCGGTTGCGGTCGAACGGTCGCACGGTGTCCGGCGCCACCGACTGCAGGCGGTCGGCGACCCCGACCATGCTCTCGGTGACGACATCGACGCCCGCCACGACCACGGTCTCGGCACCGCCGGCCAGCAGGTCGCAGGCCATCGAGAGCGCGTAGAGCGAGGCTGAACAGGCATTCGAGAAGGTGTACGTCACCGTCGCGCCGAAGCGTTCCCGTAGCGCGTGGCCGAAGTGCAGCCGGTCGGCGGACCACGGGACGCCCTCGCGTGCCCACAGCTCGACCGAGCGCAGTTCACGCAGCCCCGTGCCGACCAGGACGGGGGTGTCTCCCAGCTGTTCGCCCATCCCGGCGTCCGCGAGTGCCTGTCCGATCGCGTCGAGGAGGAAGGCGGAAGCCCGGCCCGGGACGTCGCCGGAGCCCACGCGGTCGTCGATCTCGAACAGTCGGTCGCCGGTGTAGTGCGACCGGTCGAAGCCGCGCATGGGGTGCAGCCCGGACGTGCCCGCGCACAGGGCGTCGAAGATCTCGGCGGGGGACCGGCCGATGGCGGCCACCGCGCCGGCGCCGGCGATCGGCCAGCCTGGATGCTCGCTCACACGGACTCCTCGTACCGGCCCAGGACCGCGACCGCGTTGTTGCCCCCGAAGCCGAGTCCGTTGTTCTGCACGATCCGCAGATCGGCCTCGACGGCGTGGTTGGGCACACAGTCGATACGGCACTCCGGGTCGGTGCGGTTGTGGTTGATGGTCGGGGGGATGAACCGGTGGGTGATCGCCAGCGCGCAGGCGATCGCGGCCAGCGCGCTCGCGGCGCCCATGGTGTGCCCCAGCATCGACTTGACCGACACCGCGCGCGGCGGACGGTCGCCGTAGACCTCCCGGATCGCCTGGGACTCGGTGACGTCGTTGGCCTTGGTGCCGGTGCCGTGCGCCGAGATGAGGTCGACCTCGTGCGGCTTCACCTTCGCGTTCTCCAGGGCGAGCGCCATCACCCGGGCCACGCTGGACCGGTCCGGCGCGACCTGGTGATAGGCGTCGCAGTTGAGGCCGTAGCCGAGCACCTCCGCGTAGATCCGGGCTCCGCGGGCGAGCGCCGAGTCCAGGCTCTCCAGCACCAGCACGCCGGCGCCTTCGCCGGTGAGGATGCCCTTGCGCTCGATGTCGAAGGGACGGCAGCAGTCGGGGGCGATGGTGCCCAGCCGGTAGAACCCGGCGAAGGTCTTCCGGCACATGGCGTCCGCGCCGCCGCAGAGTGCGAAGTCGACGTCGCCGGAGCGGACCGCGTCGTAGCCGTAGCCGATGGCGTAGTTCCCGGCGGCGCAGGCCGTCGGGATGGTCACTGCCTCGACGTCGGACAGTCCGAGCTCCAAGGCGACGGCCGAGGAGAGCCGGCCGGCCCGCAGCCGGGCCGCGACCCGCGGGTCCATGGCCGCGGAGCCGTCCGCCAGTTCGGCCTCGACCAGTTCGTCGAGGTCGCGCGACTCGCCGTCGGTGGTGCCGATGGAGATCAGGCCGGGTTGCCCGCGCAGCGCATCGAGATCCAGCCCGGCGTCCTGGACGGCCATCCGCGCCGCCGACACCGAGAACCGGCTCGCCGGTCCCAGCGAGCCGACGGGAAGATCGCGGATCCACTCCTCCGTGTCGAACTCACCGAGCCCGCAGCCGGTGGAGTGCTCGAAGCCGACGGTGTCGAACGCCGTGATCGGTTTGGCACCGCTGCGTCCGGCTCGTAGGCCGGCGACGAACTCGTCGACCCCGGTACCGATGCTCGACAGCACGCCGAGGCCGGTCAGGACGACCCGCCTGTCGGATGACGCCATCAGCTCCACCTTCCCTGTGCGAGCTGGTCGCTACTTCGTCCAGCCCGCGGATCCGGCCACGACGTCGTAGACGCCCCGAAGATTCGTCATCCGCTCGAGATCGGCCTGGTCGATGACGACGCCGAACTCGCGCTCCAGTGACCCCAGGATCTCGATGGCGCGCAGCGAGTCCGCGCCGTACTCCTCCTTGAACAGGCCCTCGTCCGTGACTTCGTCCTCTTCGAGCTCAAGGATGTCGCAGACGATTTCTTTAATCTTCTCGAAATTCTTCTCCGCGATGTTGACCACTGTCGGAACCCCGTTCTCCGGTATGGGCGTAGAGCATCGATTCAGTAATCAGATTTCACCTGCGCGGGCGGTGTCCCGCAAGATCATGGACGCTACGGGACGGAATGAGACGGCTGTTCACGGTGTCCTCGCCGCAGGGTCGCGGGCTAATATCGAAAAGCGATTATGGGGGCGCTTCCGCGGCTGGCCCGGAGCATTAGTCGCGCCTGGTTCGAGTGAAAACTCCCGAGGCCGCTCCGCCGCTGCGAACGGATCAGCGAAAGAGAATTGCGATGAATGATGAATACGAGCAGGAGAAGGCCAGGCGGCAGCGGCAGGCCAGGGAATGGCGGCTCGGCGAGCCGTTGCCGACCATCTCGTACACGCCCGAGGAGGACGCTCTCTGGGAGACGGTGACCGCCAAGCTTCGGTCGCTGCACGAGGGCGTGGCGTGTGCGCACTACCGGCGCGCCTGCGAGTCCGTCGTCCTGGAACGGGAGCGGGTGCCGCAGCTGGCCGAGGTCTCGCCCGTGCTGACCGCGTCGACCGGATTCCATCTGCGACCGGCCGAAGGCACTGTTCCCGTCGAGCGGTTCCTCGGCGCCTTCGAGGAGGACGGGTTCTACGCGACGCAGTACCTGCGGCGACCCGAATCGCCCTACCACTCCCCCGAGCCGGACGTCCTCCACGAACTGGTCGGCCACGCCGTGATGCTCGGCGACCCGGTCTTCGCGGACCTGTACCGGCGCTTCGGGCAGACCGCCAAGCGGGTCTCCTCACCGGACGGTCTGCGGGCCCTGATCCAGGTGTTCTGGTTCACCCTGGAGGTCGGCGTCGTGCTCGAAGGAGGCCGGCCGCGGGTCTACGGCGCGGCCCTGTTGTCCTCGGTCGCGGAGATGGAGTCGCTGTCGCAGGTGGACCTGCGGCCGTTCGACACCGCCGAGATCGTCTCCCAGAACTTCGACGACATGCACTGCATGCCGGTGCTCTTCGCCGTCGAGTCGGTCGACCACCTGGTCACCGAGCTGAACCGATTCCTGACCCGGCTGTGAACCTCGTGCCGGGCGACCTCACACGGAGAGCGGAGATATGCGCATTCAGGTCAACCTGACCGAGAAGCTCCAGAACTACGTCGCGGACGTGTCCCTGTCCGAACCGCCGCCGCTGCGTGAGCTGCGCGAGGAGACCTCGCTGCTCGCCGAGCGCAATATGCAGATCTCGCCCGAGCAGGGGCAGTTCCTGTCCGTGCTGCTGCGCGCGATCGGGGCGAAGCGGACGCTGGAGGTCGGGGTCTTCACCGGCTACAGCCTGCTGCGCACGGCCCTGACCCTGCCGGCGGACGGCCGCGTCACGGCCTGCGACATCAGCGCGAAGTGGGCCGAGGTCGCGCTCGGGCACTGCGAGCGGGCCGGGGTCGCGGACAAGGTGGACCTCCGGGTCGGCGACGCCCGGGAGACCCTGGCCGCCCTCGTCCAGGAGGAGGGCGCGGCCGGCTCGTTCGACTTCGTGTTCCTCGACGCGGACAAGGAAGGCTACGAGACCTACTACGAGTACGGACTGACCCTGCTGCGGCCCGGCGGACTCCTGGTCGCGGACAACGTGCTCTGGTCGGGCCTGGTGATCGACGAGTCGGTGCAGGACGACGAGACCCGCGCGCTGCGCGCCTTCAACACGAAACTCTACGAGGACGACCGCGTGCACCTGTCCATGCTGCCGTTCGCCGATGGTCTGACCCTCGCCGTGAAGCGCTGACCGGACCCCCTGCCTTCGGGGTTCAGTCCACCCTGGCCAGTCCGCGCGCGTTCCGCCGTGCCGCACCTCGGGAGACCGCGAGCGGGTCCCAGCCGGCGCCGCGCGCGGGCAGCCGGACGGGATCGCCG
>LRTP01000158.1 GCA_001550305.1 Streptomyces diastatochromogenes | reverse complement strand
TGCGCTCCGAGCCCGAACGGGATGTCCGGTTCGGCGCGCACAACCACCGTGCTGCATCTGAGAATTAACCTGCAAGGAAATCTGCAAACACAGGAAAATTGGAATATGCCAGTGCACCTGCATGGCTTGTGGAAGGGGGGACTGGGAGTGGGACACTCGGCACACGCGCGCGCCATGGGTGGACACAGCTTCGGGGAGGACGCAGAGGTGGCAGCACGACGGGGTCCGACATTCCGCAGGCGGGCACTGGGTAAGGAGCTTCGACGTCTCCGTGAGAAGGCTGACCTGACGATCCAGGACGCTGCTTCGGGACTCGGTTTCAGCGACACGAAGCTGGGCCGCGTCGAGACGGGGCACAACAGCCTTCCGCGCGTGGAGGATCTGGAGAAGTTGCTTGATCGGTATGGTGTCGACGACATTGATGACCGTGACAGCGTCCTGACCCTGCACCGTGACTCTCTGAGCCGTGACCCCTACACCCCCTACAGGGATACGATGCCGTCCGGCATGCCGATGTACGTTGGGTTGGAATCGGATGCGCGTGAGGTGCGAACGTGGCAGCCCATGTATGTTTTCGGGCTCCTTCAGACTGAGAACTACGCGCGCGCCCAGTTCATGGCGGCGAAGCCGGTGGAGGAGACCACGACCGCGTTCGTCGAGAACAACGTTCGCCTGCGGATGGAACGCAAGCAACTCATCACCCGCGAGGACGGCCCGCTGACACTGCGGGTCATCCTGGACGAGTCGGCCCTGCG
>LRTP01000157.1 GCA_001550305.1 Streptomyces diastatochromogenes | reverse complement strand
CGTCGACTCCATCAAGAGAGCCGAGATAGCCGGCGAACTCGCCACCCGCCTCGGCCTCACCACGACCGGCGACACCGACGTCGAAGAACTGACGAAGGCCCGTACCGCCGCGAGCATCGCCGCCCTGGTGGCGGGCGCCCGGGGTGAGGCGGCCGAACCCGCGGGCCCGGAAGCCGGGCCGGCCGCCCCCGAACCCGTCGTCGTGGCGCCCAAGCGTCTCGTGATGCGGGAGTTCGACCTCGCCCCCGCCGATCCGGCGCCCTCCAGTGACCTGCTGATCGGCCGCAGTTTCCTGCTGCTCGGCCCCGGACCGGTCGCCGAGGCGCTGACCGCCCGCCTGACCGTGCACGGTGCCCATGCGGTGACCGCCGAAGAACCCCCGGCCGAGGGAGAGTTCGACGGGCTCGTACACCTCGTCGCGCCGGACGCCCCGCCCGTCCTGCCGGACGTCTTCCCCGCCTACCAGCGGGTGCTGGCGGGCAACCCGCGCTGGGTGCTGGCCGCGGGCGCCTCCGCCGGGCTGCGCGGCTTCTTCCGCTCCCTCGCGCGGGAGTACCCCGACACGGTCGCCCGGGTCGTCGAGCACGCGCCCGGCACCGCGCCCGAGGACATCGCCGCGGAGCTGGTCGCCGAACTCACCGCGCCCGACCACGAGCCGGTCGTCCTGCGCTCCCCCGGAACACGGCGCGGACTGCGCATGGCCGAGGAGGGGCTCGGTCTGCTCGCCGGCACGGGCGCAGGGCCGGCCGGGGACGGTGGCG
>LRTP01000156.1 GCA_001550305.1 Streptomyces diastatochromogenes | reverse complement strand
TGAGCCCTTTCCAACCTCAGGTTGAGGCGTGGTGAAGGACGACGACGGCCTTCACGATGTTGGTGATCCGGTTGGTGCTGCAGCGGAGCTTGCGTAGCAGGCGCCAGCCCTTCAGGACGGCCATGGCCTGCTCGCCGAGGCACCGGATTTTGGCGTGGGTGCTGTTGTGCCGTCGCTTCCAGCGCTTGAGCCGGCGGCCCCGGAAAGGTACGCGGACATGACGGCCGGCCCCTTGGTACGCCTTGTCCGCCCAGCACTTCAGCCCTGCCGTTGCGAGCGCGTCGATGATGCCGTGTTCGCGCGCGGCGGTCAGGTCGTGGGTGGAGCCGGGCAGGGCCGCGGAAGCCCACAGCAGTCGGCCGAAGGGATCCGTGATGACCTGGACGTTCATGCCGTGACGCTTGTGTTTTCCGGAGTAGTACGGGGTGTCGGCGGCGATCCGGTCGATGGGCAGGAGGGTGCCGTCCAGGATCACGTACGCCTTTGTCCGGACGGTCGTCATTGCCTCGGCCAGGGTCTGCGCCTGGGCGGCCAGCACTTCGACGGCCTCGCGTATGTAGCGGTAGACGGTCGCGATGCCGATCTCGAACCCTGCGGCGAGCTGGGCGTACGTGTCGCCGCATCGCAGGTGGGCCAGGGCGAGCAGGGCCTGACGGCCGACGGGCAGACGCCGCCATCGCGTACCTATCTCCCGCCGGTGAGCGGCCAGTTGCCTCGTCAGGTGCCGCAGCGTGCGGCTGGACAGATCGATCGACGACGGGTA
>LRTP01000155.1 GCA_001550305.1 Streptomyces diastatochromogenes | reverse complement strand
GCCGCGACCACGGCCCGCAGGCCGCCCTCGACCTCCTCGGCCACGACACCGCCGCGCCCACGCCTGCCGGACCGGGAACACCGAAACCGCGGGTCCTGGAGGACGGCACGGCCGGCGCGACCCTGTCGGCGTGGGCTGATCTACAGCCCGCCGGCACCCGCTCGGCCGACCTGCGCCGCCTGGGCCACCGCAGTCAAGGAAGCGCAGGGTGATCATGATGAGCGGCCGCAGCATCCTCCGCCTCTCCTTCGACCTGCCGCCCGACGCCGACGCCGAACTCCCGCAACGGCTGCGCCGCTTGCTGGAGGACTTCACGCCGCGCGTGCAACTACTCGAGGACGGTGCCCTCCTCGACCTCACCGGGGCGACCCGATGGTGGCAGCGCGATGCCCGCGGCATCACCGAACTCGTCCAGCTCCGCGTGCTCGCCTACTTCGGGGTGCGCAGCGCGGCGGCCGTGGCCGGCACGCCGATGCTCGCCGGCATGGCCTGCGCCCTCACGCCGCTCGGGCGGCGCACCGTCATCGAGGACTCCCCCGAGGCGGTCTCGGCCTTCCTTCGGCCCCGGCCCGTGCGGGAACTGCCCGGCGTAGGCGGGAAGACCGCCGCACTGCTGGGCGAGTACGGACTGCACACCGTCGGCGACGTCGCCGACGTCCCTCAGCACACACTGCAGCGCCTCCTCGGTGCCCGCGCCGGCCGCGCCCTCCACGAGCACGCCCGCGGCCGCGACACCACGGCCGTCGACCCGACCCCGGCCCCGGCGAGCCTCAG
>LRTP01000154.1 GCA_001550305.1 Streptomyces diastatochromogenes | reverse complement strand
CGGGCAGGGGGCCGCCGCCGCGACCGTACTGGCGCTGGCCACCGGAACCGTCGCCTCCCCCGGCGCGCTGCCGGCCGTCGCCGTCACCGGCGGACTCGCCGCCGCCGCCCTGGTGTACGTACTGGCCTGGCGGCACGGAATGCAGCCGAGCCGGTTCGTCCTGACGGGGGTGGGCATCGGTGTCGCCCTCTCCGCCGTCGTCCAGCTCTACCTCACCGACAGCGAACTGGCCGCCGCCGAGCAGGTCAAGCTGTGGCTGACGGGCAGTCTGAACGGGCGCGGCTGGGAGCAGGCGGGGCCCCTCGCCCGGGTCCTCCTCCTCTCGCTGCCCGCCCTGGTGTGGGCGGGCCGAGCGCTGCGCCCGCTCGGCCTGGACGCCGACACTGCCGCCGCGCTCGGCGTCCGCGTGCAGCGCACCCAGCTCGGCCTGACCGTGCTCGGGGTGGTGCTCGCCGCGGTCGCGACCGGCGCGGCGGGCCCGATCGGTTTCGTCGCCCTCACCGGCCCCCAACTGGCCCGCCGGCTCACGCGCACCCCGCAACTCCCCCTCGCCGCCTCCGCCCTGACGGGCGCGCTGATCGTGGTCGGCGCCGACCTGGTGGCCCGCACGCTGGTGCCGCCGCTGGAGATCCCGGTCGGGGCGCTCACGTCCTTGGTGGGCGGCCCCTATCTGCTCTGGCTGTTGGGCAGGTCGGGCCGCCGCTGACGGGATCGCTGTACGTACGGTGGCAACGTGGAAACACAGAGGGCGCCGACCGGTCGTACGACCGGTCGGC
>LRTP01000153.1 GCA_001550305.1 Streptomyces diastatochromogenes | reverse complement strand
CCACGTCCCGGTGTCCGCCGCCCAGCCGCCGCCCGCCTACCGCTCCGGTGTCGCCTGGCTCCCGCACAGCCGCACCTCCGCGCTCGCGGTCGGCCCGACCGGCACCGACCTCACGACCGACGGCGGCCGCACCTGGCGCACCCTGGACACCGGCTCGTACGACACCGTGGACTGCACCCCCGACCTGGGCTGCTGGGCGTCCGGGGAGAAGGGCCGGGTGGCACGTCTGGAGCGCTGACCGCCGCGTGCCCCGTGGCGAGCTGGGTACCCGTGTCGCCGACGCGCAAGCAAGCGATCGGCGACACGGAAGGAAGTGAGCCGTCATGCCCCGTGGCTCCAGCCCCAAGCGCGAACGCCAGTACGAGCACATCAAGGAGAGCGCTCTCGACCGGGGAGAGGGCAGGGAACGCGCCGAGGAGATCGCCGCGCGCACCGTCAACAAGGAGCGCGCCCGGGCCGGCGAGTCGAAGACCGCGAGCCGCACGTCCACCGAGGACATCTCCTCCGGCAGGCGCGGCGGCCTGCGCTCCCACCAGGGCGCCCAGGGACCCACGTACGACCAGCTGTACGAGGAGGCCAAGCGGCGTGACATCCACGGACGGTCGGACATGAACAAGGAGGAGCTGAGGCGCGCGCTGGGCGACAAGTGACCGCCCCACGGCCTCGTCCGGTGCAGTGGGCTTAGGCTCGTCGGCACCATGAACACCTCGTTGAACACCGTACCGATTCCCGCGGGTTGGCCCGCGACCGAGGAGCAGGCCCGCGCCGTGCAGGACGAACTGCGGGGGCGCGTGGTGCTCGACGAGCCCGGGCCGCCGCCCGGCACCGGCAGAGTGACGGGCGTCGACGTGGCGTACGACGACGAGCGGGACGTCGTCGTGGCCGCGGCCGTCGTGCTCGACGCGGCGACCCTCACCGTCGTCGCCGAGGCCACCGCCGTCGGACAGGTCTCCTTCCCCTACGTCCCCGGGCTGCTCGCCTTCCGCGAGATCCCGACCGTGCTGGCCGTGCTCGAAGCGCTGCCGTGCCCGCCGGGTCTCGTGGTCTGCGACGGCTACGGTCTCGCCCACCCCCGCCGTTTCGGCCTCGCCAGCCACCTCGGCGTCCTCACCGGGCTCCCCACGATCGGGGTGGCCAAGAACCCGTTCACCTTCTCCTACGAGGAGCCCGGCGCCCGGCGCGGCAGCGCCTCCCCGCTGCTCGCGGGCGAACCGACGGACCCTGAGGAGGTCGGTCGCGCACTGCGCACCCAGGACGGCGTCAAGCCGGTCTTCGTCTCGGTCGGCCACCGGGTGAGCCTCGACAACGCCTGCGCGCACACCCTCGCGCTCACCCCGCGATACCGCCTCCCGGAGACCACCCGAAGAGCGGACTCCCTGTGTCGACGGGCCCTGAAGGAGACAACTCCCTCAGGAGCCTCACCCGTTGACTGAGTACGTGCCCTGAGTACGTGTTCTGAGTACCTGTACGGATGCGGCGGCGCCGTCATGATCGGCAGGCTGTCCCGCATGACGACGCACCGTTCCCCGAAGCCCGCCACCGGCGCCACCCCGCCCGTCGAGCGCACCGTGATGGCCGCGCTGGTCCTCTCCGTCCTCGCCGGGGTCGGCTGGATCGGCGGGATGATCTACACGGTGCTGGGCTGGCCGCTCTAGAGAGCACCTTCCGGACGGACCTACCGGGACGCGGCGACCCTGAAGGTGATCCCCGCCCCGCGCAGCCGCTCGATGAGCGCGTCGCCCATCGCCACCGCCGTCGTGACCTGTCCGGCCGTTTCCGGCAGGTCGTCGAAGGCGAGCGACAGCGCGGACTCCGCGAACATCTTGGCGGTCTCGCCGTAGCCGGGGTCGCCGCCCGCGACCTCCGTGAACACGCGGCGTCCGCCGCCCTCGCCCACGAACCGCACCGAGAACCAGCTCTTCGCCCGCCGCGAGGCACTGGGCCCCTCGCCGGGCTTGATCCGGTCGGACAGCCAGCGCCGCGCGGGCGGCACCTGGGCCGCCGCGAACACCGCGCCGACGGCCGTGACCCCGCCCAGCGCGACCGGCAGCCGTTCGACGGCCGCGTAGTGGCGGTAGCGGAAGTCGGGCCCGTAGCGCTCCAGCACCCGCGCCGAACGCTGCACGATCTGGGCGTCGATGGTGGGCAGCGGCAGCGCCCATGCCCCGACCTCCTTGGCGAACCGCGGTGTGCTCAGCGGAGCGTGTGCCCGCCGTCCGACCAGCCGTGGTTCGTGCCGCCCGCGATCCCGCGCCGCGGCCAGGATGTGCCGCCCGCGCGCGAACTGGGTGAGCGCGGAGGCGAAGGTGCCGCCCGAGAACATCGCCTGTGCGCGGACGAAACCGTCGACCCGTAGCGGCACGTCCTCGGGCAGCTGCCGCACCGTGAAATAGGCGCCCAGGTCGTGCGGAATCGAGTCGAAACCGCAGGCGTGCACCAGGCGGGCCCCCGTCTCCCGCGCGCGTGCGTCGTGCCGGACGTACATCAGATCCACGAACTCGGGCTCGCCGGTGAGGTCCAAATAGTCGGTGCCCGCGTCGGCGCAGGCGGCGACCAGCTCCTCGCCGTGCAGTATGTAGGGCCCGACGGTCGTCGCCACCACGCGCGCGCCGCGGGCGAGTTCGCGCAGCGACGCCGGATCGGCGACATCCGCCACCAGCACGTCGGGGGCGCCGGACAGCCGCTCCCGCAGCCGTGCCAGCTTCTCCTCGTCGCGGCCCGCGATCGCCCAGCGCAGCCCCTCGGGCGCGTGGGCGGCGAGGTACTCCGCGGTGAGGGCCCCGACGAACCCGGTGGCTCCGAAGAGCACGATGTCGTACGTGCGAACCGTCCCGTTCAGCCTGCTCATGACACCCCATCAGTCGTGCGCGAAGCGCCGTTGTCGGTGGCTGAGGCTAGCGTGAGGTACGAGCAGCCGAACGATGAGGTCGACACAGAGGTCGGAGGTGGCCGTGGCCGTGCAGGGGAACGCGCGCCGGCCGTGCGGCGGCATACGCCGCTGACGTGCCCTGTTTCATGACCTTTCGGCATGATCCGCCACCCGGGATTTAACTAAGCGCTTGCTCGCTGGGGGCTTGCCCGGCGTGGAACACGTTCTTAACATCTCTGATGTCACATCAGTGGTGTCACAGTGCTGGGGGCTCGATGGCAGTGGCAGGGACGCCGGCGTACGGCCCGCTGGCGGGAGTGCGCGTGGTGGAGCTGGCGGGCATCGGCCCCGGCCCGTTCGCCGCCATGCTCCTGGCCGACCTCGGCGCGGACGTCGTCCGCGTGGACCGGCCCGGCGGCACGGGGCTCGCCGTCGACCCGGAGTACGACATCACCAACCGCAACAAGCGGTCGGTCGTGATCGACCTCAAGGCCGAGGACGGCCCCGCCCGCGTCCTCGATCTGGTCGAACGCGCGGACATCCTCGTCGAGGGCTTCCGCCCCGGCGTCGCCGAGCGCCTCGGCGTCGGCCCCGAGACCTGCCACGCCCGCAACCCGCGGCTCGTCTACGGCCGGATGACCGGCTGGGGCCAGCAGGGCCCGCTCGCCCCGCGTGCCGGGCACGACATCGCGTACATCGCCCTCACCGGCACCCTCGGCATGATCGGCAGGCCGGACGAGCCGCCCGCGGTCCCCGCGAACCTCGTCGGCGACTACGCGGGCGGCTCGCTCTACCTCGTCGTCGGCGTCCTCGCAGCGCTCCACCACGCGCGCGCCACCGGCGCCGGGCAGGTCGTGGACACGGCGATCGTCGACGGCGCCGCGCATCTGGCCTCGATGATCCACGGCATGCTCGCCGCGGGCGGCTGGCAGGACCGGCGCGGCGCCAACCTCCTGGACGGCGGCTGCCCGTACTACGGCACGTACGAGACGGCCGACGGGAAGTACATGGCGGTGGGCGCCCTGGAGCAGCAGTTCTACGCCGAGTTCGTGGAACTGCTCGGCATCGAGGAGTACGCCGACGCCCGCAAGGACCTGGCCCGCTGGGGCGAGCTGCGCGAGGCGGTCGCGGCCCGCTTCAAGACCCGCACCAGGGACGAGTGGACCGCGGTCTTCGAGGGCTCCGACGCCTGCGTGGCCCCCGTCCTGTCGCTGCGGGAGGCCCCGGCCCATCCCCATCTCGCCGCCCGCGGCACCTTCACCGACCATGGCGGCATCACCCAGCCCGCCCCCGCACCCCGCTTCTCCCTGACCCGTACCTCCGTCCGCACCGGCCCGGCCCTGCCCGGCGCCGACACCGCGGACGTGGCCCGCGACTGGGACGTACCGCGGCTGACGGGGCACGACCTCATGAAGGACGACTCGATGAAGGACGGCGACTGATGGAGCTCTCCCTCCCGCTCGACTACGCCGGCGACCCCCGGCAGGCCGCCGACGAGGTCGCCGCACTGGAGTCCGCGGGTCTGGACGCCGTCTGGGTCGCGGAGGCCTACGGCTTCGACGCGCCCACGATCATGGGCTATCTGGCCGCCCGCACCGAGCGCATGAAGATCGGCTCCGGGATCCTCAACGTCTACTCGCGCACCCCGGCGCTCCTCGCGCAGACCGCCGCCGGACTCGACGCGCTATCGGGCGGCCGCGCCATGCTGGGGCTCGGTGCCTCGGGCCCGCAGGTCGTCGAGGGCTGGCACGGGAAGGCGTACGACAAGCCACTGGGCCGCACCCGCGAGGCCATCGAACTGACCCGCCGCATCCTGCGCCGCGAGGTCATCGACCACCACGGCATCACCGACATGCCCCGCCCCGGCGGCCTGGGCAAGCCCCTGAAGCTCCTCACCAAGCCGGTGCGCCCCGACATCCCGCTGTACGTGGCGTCCCTGGGCCCCGCCAACGTCCGGATGACCGCCGAAGTCGCCGACGGCTGGCTGCCCACCCTCTTCGTCCCGGAGAAGGCCCACCAGGTGTGGGGCGGCCCCCTCGCGGAGGGCGCCGCACTGCGGGACCCGGCGCTCGGCCCGCTGCGGACCGTCGCGGGCGGCCTGCTCGCCATCGGCGAGGACGCGGCGGCCGTACGGGAACTCGCGCGACCCAAAATCGCCCTCTACGTAGGCGGCATGGGCGCCCCCGGCAAGAACTTCTACAACGACCTCGCGGTGGCCTACGGCTACGAGAAGGAGGCCCGGCTCATCCAGGAGCTGTACCTCTCCGGTCGGAAGAAGGAGGCCGAGGCCGCCGTACCTGCCGAGTTCTGCGAGCTGATCTCCCTGTGCGGGCCGGAGAGCTATGTGCGCGAGCGTGTCGAGGCCTTCCGGGAGGCCGGGGTCGACATGCTCAACATCACTCCGGTGGGGCCGGAGCCGGCCCGCCTGGTCGAGACCGTCAAGAGCTGGCTCTAGGAGGGCATTCGCGCATGAAGCGGCAGATTTTCGGCGCCGAGCACGACGCGTTCCGGGAGACCGTGCGCACCTTCCTCGCCAAGGAGGTGACGCCGTACTACGAACAGTGGGAGAAGGACGGCATCGTCTCGCGCGAGGCCTGGCGCGCCGCCGGGAAACAGGGACTGCTCGGCCTCGCCGTACCGGAGGAGTACGGAGGCGGCGGCAACGCAGACTTCCGCTACAGCGCCGTACTCGCCGAGGAGTTCACGCGCGCGGGGGCCGCCGGTCTCGCCCTCGGGCTGCACAACGACATCATCGGGCCGTATCTGACGGACCTGGCCACCGAGGAGCAGAAGCGGCGCTGGCTGCCCGGGTTCTGCGACGGTTCGCTCATCACGGCGATCGCGATGACCGAGCCCGGCGCCGGATCCGACCTCCAGGGCATCAGGACGCACGCCGAGGACCGGGGCGACCACTGGCTGCTCAACGGCTCCAAGACCTTCATCTCGAACGGGATCCTCGCCGACCTGGTGATCGTCGTCGCGAAGACGACCCCGGAGGGCGGCGCCCACGGTCTGTCTCTGCTCGTCGTCGAGCGCGGCATGGCAGGCTTCGAGCGTGGCCGCAATCTCGACAAGATCGGGCAGAAGGCGCAGGACACGGCCGAGCTGTTCTTCCACGACGTACGCGTCCCCAAGGAGAACCTGCTCGGGGAGCTCAACGGCGCCTTCGGGCACCTCATGACGAACCTCGCGCAGGAGCGCATGGGCATCGCCGTCGCCGGGATCGCGGCGGCCGAGCACCTGCTGGAGATAACCACCCAGTACGTCAAGGAGCGCGAGGCCTTCGGACGGCCGCTGTCCAAGCTCCAGCACATCCGCTTCGAGATAGCCGAGATGGCGACCGAGTGCGCCGTCACCCGTACGTTCCTCGACCGCTGCGTCGTCGACCACACGAACGGCGAACTCGACGCCGTGCACGCCTCGATGGCCAAGTGGTGGGCCACCGAACTGCAAAAACGCGTCGCGGACCGCTGCCTCCAGCTGCACGGCGGCTACGGCTACATGACGGAGTACCGCGTCGCCAGGGCCTTCACCGACGGCCGCATCCAGACCATCTACGGCGGGACCACAGAGATCATGAAGGAGATCATCGGCCGCTCCCTGCTCGGCTGATCCTCCGCACCCTCCCCGAAAGGCTTATCAGTGAGCACCGAAGCGTACGTGTACGACGCGATCCGCACCCCGCGCGGGCGCGGCAAGGCGAACGGCGCCCTGCACGGCACCAAGCCCATCGACCTGGTCGTCGGCCTCATCCACGAGATCCAGCGCCGCTTGCCGGGCCTGGACCCGGCCGCGATCGACGACATCGTGCTCGGTGTCGTGGGCCCGGTCGGCGACCAGGGCTCCGACATCGCGCGGATCGCCGCGATCGCCGCCGGACTGCCCGACACGGTCGCCGGCGTCCAGGAGAACCGCTTCTGTGCCTCGGGCCTGGAAGCCGTCAACCTGGCCGCGATGAAGGTCCGCTCCGGCTGGGAGGACCTGGTGCTCGCGGGCGGCGTCGAGTCGATGTCCCGTGTGCCCATGGCCTCGGACGGCGGCGCCTGGTTCGCCGACCCGATGACCAACATCGCCACCAACTTCGTGCCGCAGGGCATCGGCGCCGACCTCATCGCCACCATCGAGGGCTTCTCACGGCGGGACGTCGACGAGTACGCGGCCCTCTCCCAGGAGCGCGCGGCCGCCGCCTGGAAGGACGGCCGCTTCGAGAAGTCCGTCGTCCCCGTGAAGGACCGCAGCGGGCTCGTCGTCCTCGACCACGACGAGCACATGCGCCCCGGCACCACCGCCGACTCGCTCGGCAAGCTGAAGCCCTCGTTCGCGGACATCGGCGAGCTGGGCGGCTTCGACGCCGTGGCGCTGCAGAAGTACCACTGGGTCGAGGAGATCGACCACGTCCACCACGCGGGCAACTCCTCCGGCATCGTCGACGGAGCCTCCCTGGTCGCCATCGGCTCCAAGGAGGTCGGCGAGCGCCACGGCCTCACCCCGCGCGCGCGGATCGTCGCCGCCGCCGTCTCCGGCTCCGAGCCCACCATCATGCTCACCGGCCCCGCGCCCGCGACCCGCAAGGCGCTCGCCAAGGCCGGCCTGACCATCGACGACATCGACCTCGTGGAGATCAACGAGGCCTTCGCCGCCGTCGTCCTGCGCTTCGTGAAGGACATGGGCCTGTCCCTCGACAAGGTCAACGTCAACGGCGGCGCGATCGCGCTCGGCCACCCGCTCGGCGCCACCGGCGCGATGATCCTCGGCAGCCTCGTCGACGAACTGGAGCGCCAGGACAAGCGCTACGGCCTGGCCACGCTGTGCGTGGGCGGCGGCATGGGCATCGCGACCATCGTCGAGCGCCTGTAACCCCCGGCGGGACCCCCAGACTTCCACGGCTTAAACGGCTTCTACGGAGACCCTCCTCATGACCGAGAGCACCACCATCCGCTGGGAACAGGACGAGACCGGTGTCGTCACCCTCGTCCTCGACGACCCCAACCAGTCCGCCAACACCATGAACCAGGCCTTCAAGGACTCGATCGCGGCGATCGCCGAACGCGCCGAGGCCGAGAAGGACTCCATCCGGGGCATCATCTACACCTCCGCCAAGAAGACCTTCTTCGCGGGCGGCGACCTCAAGGACATGATCAAGGCAGGCCCGGAGAACGCCCAGGAGGCCTTCGACACCGGCACGGCCATCAAGTCCTCCCTGCGCCGCATCGAGACCCTGGGCAAGCCGGTCGTCGCCGCCATCAACGGCGCGGCCCTCGGCGGCGGCTACGAGATCGCCCTCGCCTCCCACCACCGCGTCGCCCTCGACGCCCCGGGCTCCAAGATCGGCCTGCCCGAGGTGACCCTCGGCCTGCTGCCCGCGGGCGGCGGCGTCACCCGTACCGTCCGCCTCATGGGCATCACCGACGCGCTGCTGAAGGTGCTCCTCCAGGGCACCCAGTACTCCCCGCAGCGGGCCCTGGAGAACGGGCTCGTCCACGAAGTGGCGGCCAATTCCGAGGAGATGCTCGCCAAGGCGCGCGCCTTCATCGACGCCAACCCCGAGTCGCAGCAGCCCTGGGACAAGCCCGGCTACAAGATCCCGGGCGGCACGCCGTCGAACCCGAAGTTCGCCGCCAACCTGCCCGCCTTCCCGGCCAACCTGAGGAAGCAGCTCAACGGCGCCCCCTACCCGGCACCGCGCAACATCATGGCGGCCGCCGTCGAGGGCTCCCAGGTCGACTTCGAGACCGCGCTGGTCATCGAGGCCCGCTACTTCACCGAGCTGGTCACCGGGCAGACCTCGAAGAACATGATCCAGGCGTTCTTCTTCGACCTCCAGGCGGTCAACTCCGGCGCCAACCGCCCCCAGGGCATCGCGCCGCGCCAGGTCCGCAGGGTCGCCGTCCTCGGCGCCGGGATGATGGGCGCCGGCATCGCCTACTCGTGCGCCCGCTCGGGCATCGACGTCGTCCTGAAGGACGTGTCGGCGGACGCGGCGGCCAAGGGCAAGGCCTACTCCGAGAAGCTCTGCGCGAAGGCCGTCTCCCGGGGCCGTACGACCCAGGAGAAGGCCGACGAGCTGCTCGCCCGCATCACGCCCACCGCCGACCCGAACGACCTGGCCGGCTGCGACGCCGTGATCGAGGCCGTCTTCGAGGACACGGCCCTCAAGCACAAGGTGTTCCAGGAGATCCAGAACGTCGTCGAGCCCGACGCGCTGCTGTGCTCCAACACCTCGACCCTGCCGATCACCGTGCTCGCCGAGGGCGTGGAGCGGCAGGACGACTTCATCGGACTGCACTTCTTCTCGCCCGTCGACAAGATGCCGCTCGTCGAGATCATCAAGGGCGAGCGGACCGGCGACGAGGCACTGGCGCGCGCCTTCGACCTCGTACGGCAGATCAAGAAGACCCCGATCGTCGTCAACGACTCGCGCGGCTTCTTCACCTCCCGCGTCATCGGCCACTTCATCAACGAGGGCGTCGCGATGGTCGGCGAGGGCATCGAGCCCGCCTCCGTCGAGCAGGCGGCGGCCCAGGCGGGCTACCCGGCCAAGGTCCTCTCCCTGATGGACGAACTGACGCTCACCCTGCCGCGCAAGATCCGCAAGGAGTCCAGGCAGGCCGTCGAGGAGGCGGGCGGCACCTGGCAGACGCACCCGGCGGAGGCGGTCATCGACCGCATGGTCGACGAGTTCGGCCGCACCGGGCGCAGCGGCGGCGCGGGCTTCTACGAGTACGGCGCGGACGGCAAGCGCGGCAAGCTCTGGCCCGGCCTGCGGGAGCACTACACCAAGCCCGGCCACGAGATCCCGTTCAAGGACATGCAGGAGCGCATGCTCTTCTCCGAGGCGCTGGACACCGTCCGGCTCCTGGAGGAGGGCGTGTTGACGTCCGTCGCGGACGCCAACATCGGGTCCATCTTCGGGATCGGCTTCCCGGGCTGGACCGGCGGCGTGCTCCAGTACATCAACGGCTACGACGGCGGTCCGGCCGGATTCGTGGCACGCGCGCGTGAACTCGCCGAGCGCTACGGGGAGCGGTTCGCGCCGCCCGCGCTGCTCGTCGAGAAGGCGGAGAACGGCGAGAGGTTCAGCGACAGCTGACGGATCGCCGAGCAGGAGGCGCGCGGGTGTGGCTCAAGGAGTCCTCAGTGGCTCAGGACTCCTTGAGCCACTCCCGCAGCTCCGCCTTCAGGGAGCGCTGGAACGTGGTCAGCAGCGCCTGCACCACCAGCGGCTGCATGTGGGCCGACAGGGACTTCACCGCCGCCACCGACTCGTGCTCGCCCACCGCCTCGCGCAGCAGCGCGGACAGCTCGCGTGCCGCGGCGCGGGAGTGCTCCAGCAGGACGCCGCGCGCGGCGAGGATCGACTCGTGCGCGAGCGGTACGTCGAGGAGCTGGACGCCGAGCGCCAGCAGCGCCGGGTCCACGCGGAAGGTGTCCGGGGCGGCCGGGGAGCCGGAGGAGTCCGGGGCGGCCGGGGAGCCCGAGGAGTCCGGGGCGGCCGGGGAGCCCGAGGAGTGCGCGGTGCCCGAGGCGCCCTCGGCCCGCTCGATGATGTTCATCGCGACCAGCCGCTCCAGGTCCTCCTCGCCCAGGGGGCGGCCGGCCCGCCGTTCCAGTTCCTCGCGTGGCACGTCCTCCGCCGCGTCCGGCGCCCAGGAGGCGACCACGGCACGGTGAAGGGCGAGATCCTGGGCGCTCAGGTCGGCAGGCAGCTGCTGAAGATGGCGTTCGATCGCGGCGAGCGTCATGCCCTGGCGCTGGAGCTCCTCGATGAGCGCGAGCCGGGCCAGGTGCTCCTGGCTGTAGTGCCCCACCCGCCGGGGTCCGATCACGGGCGGCGGGAGCAGTCCCTTGGAGCTGTAGAAGCGGACCGTACGGACCGTGACGCCCGCGCGCGCGGCCAGCTCGTCGACCGTGAGCGTCGGCTCCTCGGTGTCCGTCGTCATGGCAGGTCCTCGCCTCTTCGATGGTGCAGCGATCAGGTGCAACAGTATTGCTGTCTCACCGGTCCTGTGAAAGCGCTGTCGACGAGTTCTGCACCCTTTGATCACCATGTGAGATGTTCCGCGGTGTGAGCTGTGCCATCGCATCCGGGGGGATGCCTCGGGGAAGGTGGCTCCTTGGTCTGCGCCGCGTCAGGGGTGGTGCGGGCCGAGGCACATCCGGAAACCCGCGTACTCGGTGCGTGGGCGCACCAGAGAGTAGATCCACGCGTGAGCAAGGACGCCGTAGACACGGCCAAGGTCGCATCCCGCACGGACGCGGCCCGCACGCCCGCGGACGCGGGCGACGCCGGTTACAGCAAGGACCTCAAGGCCCGCCACGTCAACATGATCGCCATCGGCGGCGCGATCGGCACCGGGCTCTTCCTCGGCGCCGGCGGTCGCCTCCACACCGCGGGACCCGCGCTGGCGATCGCCTACCTCGTCTGCGGAGTCTTCGCCTTCTTCGTCGTGCGCGCGCTCGGCGAGCTGGTCCTCTACCGGCCGTCCTCCGGGTCCTTCGTGTCGTACGCGCGCGAGTTCCTCGGCGAGAAGGGCGCGTACGTCGCCGGGTGGATGTACTTCCTCAACTGGTCGACGACCGGCATCGCCGATATCACCGCGATCGCGCTCTACACGCACTACTGGAGCTTCTTCACCGACATCCCGCAGTGGGTGCTGGCGTTGATCGCCCTCGCGGTGGTCCTGGCCGTCAACCTGATCTCGGTGAAGATCTTCGGCGAGATGGAGTTCTGGTTCGCGATCGTCAAGGTCGCCACCCTCGTCTCCTTCATGCTGGTCGGCATCTTCCTGCTGGCCACGCACCACGACGTGGGCGGCCAGAAGCCCGGCCTGAGCGTCATCACGGACCACGGCGGTCTGCTCCCGCACGGGATCATGCCGGTCGTCCTGGTGATGCAGGGCGTGATCTTCGCGTACGCGGCCCTGGAGCTGGTCGGTGTCGCCGCGGGCGAGACCGCCGAGCCGGAGAAGGTCGTCCCGCGCGCGGTGAACTCGATCATGTGGCGCGTGGGCCTGTTCTACGTCGGCTCGGTCGTGCTGCTCGCGCTGCTGCTGCCCGGTTCGGTCTACTCGGCCGACGAGAGCCCCTTCGTCACCGTCCTGTCGAAGATCGGCGTCCAGGGCGCCGGTGACGTCATGAACCTGGTCGTCCTCACCGCGGCCATGTCGTCCCTGAACTCCGGCCTGTACTCCACCGGCCGCATCCTGCGCTCCATGGCGATGGCGGGCTCCGCGCCCCGGTTCACCGCGAAGATGAACCGCAGCCAGGTCCCGTACGGCGGCATCCTGCTCACCTGCGCGGTGTGCGTGCTCGGCGTCGGCCTGAACTACCTCATGCCCAGCCAGGCCTTCGAGATCGTCCTGAACGTGGCGTCCCTGGGCATCATCAGCACCTGGGTGATCATCATGGTCTGTCACCTGGTGTTCGTCCGCCGCGCCAAGGAGGGCCTGGTGACCCGCCCGTCCTTCCGGCTCCCCGGCAGCCCCGTGACCGAGATCGTCACCATCGCCTTCCTGCTGGCCGTGCTCGGCCTCATGGGGAACGACCCCGAGGTCGGCCGCAAGACCCTGCTCCTCATCCCGGTGATCGCGGCCCTGCTGGTCGGCGGCTGGTTCGCGATCCGCCACCGGGTCTCGAAGACCACGGACCAGGAACTGAGCGAGCTGACGAAGTAGCAGGTCGTGCACCGCTGAGGGCGTCCCCGTTCGCTACGAGGCGGTCGACACGGGCCTCGCCCACGTGGCGATCAAGGCTGCCGAACTCGACGCGTCCGTCCACATGCCCCGTATCGGCTGCGGTCTGGCCGGCGGCGACTGGTCCCGGGTGGAACCGCTCATCTTGCGACGGCTGGTGGAGCGGGGGGTGGCGGTGACGGTGTACGACCACGGGGAGTGAGCGGGGCCCGAAGGCTGGGCGCGCGGTTGCTCGCGCCGATGACGGGCCACCGGGGTCGGCCGGAGGGGCTGTTTTCGGTCAACTCTGGCGCAGATGCGCGTTGGTTCGCACGCATGAGCGGGTAAGTCACGGCCATGGAACTCATCCCCTACCCGATAGGTCCACTCAACCCGAAGGTTCAGGACCTGGGCTACGCCCTGGCGCTGTTCGCCTTCATCTACGTGTTCGTCGCCCGCGTGCTCCCGCGGATGAACCGGGCGCTCGAACTGCGGGACGACGCGATCAACGGCGCCAAGGAGCGCGCCGAAGCCGTGCGCGCCCGCGCCGAGAGCGAGCGTCTGGGAACCGAGGCCCTGTTGGCCGAGGCCCGCCACGAAGCCGCCCGCATCCGCCACCAGGCCCTCGAACAGGGCTACGCCCTGATCGCCGAGGCCCGCGCAGACGGGCAGCGCGAACGTGACGCCGTGGTGGCCGACGGTCGCGCCCGCATCGAGTCCGAGTGCGCGGCGGCCGACGCCGAACTCCGCATGTCGGTCTCGGAGTTGGCCTCGGAGCTGGCGAGCCGCATCGTGGGCGAGCGGATCGCGGCCCCGGTGGAGCAGGGCAACTGACGCCCGTACGCGAACGGCCCCCACTCGCCCGCCCCGAGAGACGGAGGGGCGGGCGAGTGGGCGAAGGCCCCGCTGAGGGGCCCGGAGTGCCGGTTCAGCCGGAGTGGACGGAATCGGTCGCCGCGATCTTCTTCCACGACCTGGGTTGCGCCGGGGCCCCCGCCGTGGCCGGGGCCACTGCGATCGACGCACCCCGCGCCGCGGGCGCCGCCGGCTTCGACGGCTCGAACAGCCAGGTGTCGAAGAGCGTGGCGAGCGACTTGCCCGACACCTTCTCCGCGTACTTCTGGAAGTCCCCGACCGACGCGTTCCCGTACGCGTGCTCCCGCGGCCACCCCTTCAGGATGGCGAAGAACGTGTCGTCCCCGACCTCGTTGCGCAGCGCCTGCACCGCCACCGCCCCCCGGTCGTAGACCGCGGTGTCGAACTGGTTGTCCGGACCGGGGTCACCCGGCGCGACCTTCCAGAAGGCGTCGTCCGCCGGATGCGAGGCGTACACGTAGTCCGCGAGCTCCTGCGCCGTCCCCTCACCCTCGTGCTCGGACCACAGCCACTGCGCGTACCGCGCGAAGCCCTCGTTGATCCAGATGTCCTTCCAGCCCTTCAGGGACACGTCGTCGCCGTACCACTGGTGCGCCAGCTCATGGACGACCACGGAGGTGTTGGAGCCGTTCGCGAACTGCCGGGGGCTGTAGTAGACGCGGGTCTGGGTCTCCAGCGCGTACCCGGTGGTGGTGTTCGGCACGTATCCGCCCACCGAGCTGAAGGGGTACGGGCCGAAGTAGCCGGTCAGCCAGTCGACGATCTCCCCGGTCCGCTCGACGCTCGCCCGCGCGGCCCCGTCGTTGTCGCCGAGGTCCTTGCTGTACGCGTTGACGACCGGGACGCCGGCGGCCGTCGTGCCCGTCGTGATGTCGAACTTTCCGATGGCGAGCGTGGCGAGATAGGTCGCCTGCGGCTTGTTGGACCGCCAGCTGTAGCGGGTCCAGCCGAGCCGTGAACTCGTCGACTGGAGCGTGCCGTTGGAGATCGCCTGCGTACCGTCCGGCACGGCCACCGAGACGTCGTACGTGGCCTTGTCACTCGGATGGTCGTTGCTGGGGAACCACCACCAGGCCGACTCGGGCTCGTCCGCCGCGACGGCCCCGTCCGGAGTGCGGTGCCAGGTCGAGAAGCCGTACGCGCTCTTCGTCGAGGGCACCCCGCTGTAACGGACGACGACCGTGACGGGCGTGCCCTTCGGCAGCGGAGTCGCCGGGGTGATCTCCAGCTCGTGCTGGCCCGAGGTGGTGAACGAGGCCTTCGCCCCGTTGACCCGCACCTCGCTCACATGGAGCAGGAAGTCGAGGTCGAAGCGTGAGAGGTCCTGCGTGGTCGTGGCCAGGAGGGTCGCCGTTCCCTGCAACTCGTCGGTGGCCGGCTGGTACTGGAGCCGCAGGTCGTAGTGCGAGACGTCGTATCCGCCGTTGCCGTAGGCCGGGTAGTAGGGGTCGCCGATACCGGGCGCCCCGGGGGTGTAGTCCGCCGCCGATGCCGGGATCGCCAGCAGCAGGGAGGCGGCGAGCGCGCCCGGGGCGATGAGTCTGCGGTGCACGGAGAGCTCCAAGTCGTGGGGGAACGAGGACGGTTCGGAGCCTATTGACTCCCTGTGCCGCCACCCTGTCCATCGCCCCTCCTGTCACACGATCGCCATTCGGCCGTCATGACCGATTCGGGCCCGGCTGCCTCCACGGACCCTCTTTTGTACCGGAGTTGACCGGGGTACCTTCCGCGCATGCCGAAACCAGCGCGCCGTATGCGCTTCACGACCTGGAGATCGCTCGCGACGGCGGCCACCGCCGCCCTGATGGCCGTCTTCCTCGCCCCCGCCGCCGCACACGGCGCGCCCCGGGAGAGCACCCCGGTCTACTCGTACGAGAACGCGATCCGCGAATCCGTCTGGGTGGACACCGGCCTCGACGGCGACGGCGACGGGAAGACCGACCGCGTCGCCGTCGACATCGTCCGGCCCCGTGAACTCGCCCAGCAGGGCCACAAGGTTCCCGTGATCATGGACGCCAGCCCGTACTACTCCTGCTGCGGGCGCGGAAACGAGAGCCAGCTCAAGACGTACGACGCGAACGGCGACGTCGTCCAGATGCCGCTGTTCTACGACAACTACTTCGTACCGCGCGGCTACGCCTTCGTCGGCGTCGACCTGGCCGGAACCAATCGCTCCGACGGCTGTGTGGACGTCGGCGGCCGCTCCGACATCCAGTCCGCGAAAGCCGTGGTCGACTGGCTCAACGGTCGGGCCAAGGGCTACACGACGCGTACCGGCGCCGACCGGGCCAAGGCGACCTGGACCAACGGCAGAACCGGCATGATCGGCAAGAGCTGGGACGGCACCATCGCCAACGGTGTCGCCGCGACCGGCGTCAAGGGCCTGAAGACCATCGTGCCGATCAGCGCCATCTCCTCCTGGTACGACTACTACTTCGCCAAGGGCGCCCCGCTGTACGACTCGGGCCCGGACTGGCTCTCCGGCTACGTCGACAGCCCCGAGGCCACCGCCAAGTGCGCCGCCGTGCAGCAGAAGCTCGTCGACGGGGCGCCGCGCACCGGTGACTGGACCAAGTTCTGGTCCGAGCGCGACTACGTGAAGGACGCGAGCAAGGTCAGGGCGAGCGTCTTCCTGGTGCACGGCATGCAGGACCTCAACGTCCGCACCAAGAACTTCGGCCAGTGGTGGAGCGCCCTCGCCAAGAACGGCGTCGAGCGCAAGATCTGGCTCTCCCAGACCGGCCATGTCGACCCCTTCGACTTCCGCCGCGCCGCCTGGGTCGACACCCTGCACCGCTGGTTCGACCACGAACTCCTCGGCTACGACAACGGCATCGACCACGAGCCCATGGCCGACATCGAGCGCCACCCCGACCAGTGGACCACCTCCAGCGTCTGGCCGCCCCGCGGGACGCAGACGACGACACTCCGCCCCGGCACGGGCACCCAGGCGGGCGTCGGCACCCTCGGCCTGCGTACCGGCTCCGGAAGTGAGACCTTCACCGACGACCCGCAGCTCAGCGAGACCGACTGGGCCGCCCACATCGACCGGTCCAGCCCCGAGAAGGCCGGATTCGTCACCAAGCCGCTGACCCGGGACCTGCGGCTGTCCGGCTCCTCCAAGGTGACCGTCACCGCCACGCCGACCACCTCGACCGCCCACCTCTCCGCGGTCCTGGTCGACCTGGGACCGGACACCATCCGTGACTACGCCGACGGCGGCGAGGGCATCACCACCCTCACCGACCGCACCTGCTGGGGTCCGAGCACGACCGGCGACAGCTCCTGCTACAAGGTCACCCAGGCGAAGAAGACCGACGTGGCCGCCACGGTCTTCAGCCGCGGCTGGGCCGACCTCGGCAACTACGCCTCCGACCTCAAGGGCGTCCCGCTCACCCCGGGCAAGGCGTACACGATCACGCTCGACCTGGCCGCCACCGACCACGTCGTCCCGGCGGGCCACCGTCTCGCTCTGATCGTCGCGGGCACCGACAAGGACCTCATCGACCCGCCGTCGACCACTCCGACCCTCACGCTCGACCTGTCCCGTACGTCGGCCCGCGTGCCGTTCGTCGGCGGCGCCGAGGCCTTCGCCAAGGCGACGGCGGGATCCACCGCCGCCGCGACGAGCACGGCCGGCCTCGACGGCGTACGCGATCCGAGCAGTGCCCTCCGGGTCCCGGGGGAGACCCGCTGATCCGCTGATCCCCTCAAGGGCGCACGGCGGCCGGTTCCTCGCCCAGCGCGAGTCCGGCCGCCTCCCGCGCACAGCCCCAGGCCACCGTGACGCCCGCGCCGCCGTGACCGTAGTTATGCACCAACACCCGCCCGTCGGGCAGTACTTCACGCTCCAGCCGGACCGTGTCACGCACCGGCCGCAGCCCCACCCGATGGCCCAGCACGCGAGCCCCGGCGATCTCCGGCCGCAGCGCCACACACCGTTCGACGATCGCTTCGGCCGCCGCCGGATCCGGCGTGAGCGACCAGTCATCGTCGTCGGTCGTGCCACCCAGCACGAGCCGGTCCGGGTGCGGGAAGACATAGGTGGTCGTCCCGGCGTCCCTGTCCGTCGACACGAGCCAGGTACGGACCCCGGGGTTCTCCACGATCACGAGCTGCCCGCGCACGGGCCGTACGGCCGCATCCGGGACGAGCGTGTGGGCGCCAAGACCCGTGCAGTTGACGACGACCGGCGCCTCGACCTCCGCGAGATCCGTCACCGTCCGTGTCTCGATCGTCCCGCCCGCCCGCAGGAACCGCTCGCGCAGCCACCGCAGATGCACCGGCATGTCGATCAGCGGCAGCCGCGCCCACAGCCCCGTACCCGCGTACTCCTCGGCCGTCGTCGCCCGCAGCCCCGGCACCCGGGCGGCCCACGGCTCCAGAGCGTCCAATCGCGTCTCGCCCTGTACGCCCTCGACCACGCGTACGCCCGTCTCATCCGGCCGGGCCGCCAACTCCTCGTACACGGAGAGTGATCGCAGGGCCCATTCACCCGCGAGCGCTTTCGGCCGGATGCGATACGGCCACCACAGCGCGCCGGCAACGGCCGAGGTGGTCAGCTCGCCGGACTCCCGCGCCCACACCCGTACCCGCCGGCCGCGCTCGGCCAGGACGATCGCCGTCGTCAACCCGACGACACCGCTTCCGACCACGATCACGTCACCGCTGGGCGCGTTGTCCATGGCGGGACGTTAGCGGAATATGTCATGCCGTGCTCACATCACTCCCAGTCTGGGGATACTCACAGCATGTCTGCCGAGTACGCGACCTTCGGCCTGGCACCGGCGATGCGTGCCGGTGGAGTCCTCGCCAACGGTGACTACCAAGTGCACCGGGACTTCGTCGACTTCATCGTCGACGGCCGCCCGCTGCTGTACCAGCTCTCCGACCTCGACGCGGTGTCCCCGCTCGCCTCCGACGTACCACCCGCCATCTTCACCGCCCAGGTCCGAAGCCTCCTCCTGGAGGCCGAGGCCCCGCTCGAAGACGGCCGTTACGTGATCTACGGCTGTCCCGAGTGCGAGGGCATCGAATGCGGTGCCGTGACCGCCGTCATCGAGAAGGACGACTCCCGCGACGACTACGTGTGGCGCGACTTCGCCTGGCAGACCGGCGAACACGCCGATCTGGAGCTCAACGGCTACCACGGGATAGGGCCGTTCCGCTTCCAGGGCGCCGAGTACCGCAGCGCCCTGAACTCGCTGCTCCTCGGCGACCCCGGGGCGCGCCGCAGGGTCCTGCTCATCGGCGCCCGGGTCGCCGTGCTCGCCAAGCTCGCCGCCGCCCTGCGCACCATCGGCATCGGCGCCGACATCACCCGCGACGCCACCGACGTCCCGGCCGAGGAACTCCGCGGGTACGGCGCGGTGGCCTTCGGGCGCGCCGTCGGCGAACAGGAGCGCGCGGCCGTACGGGGGTCCTTCGAACGGGCCGGGGTCGAGGTCGCCTATGTCGACGGCCTGGCCCCCGTCGTCCCGCTCCTCGTCGCTCAGATCGAGCACGCCCTGGACCGCAGTCCCCACGAGCTGCGCCGCCTCACCCGCCTGGTCGCCGCCGACGGCGAGGCGGGCATCGAGGTCACCTCCACCTGCCGGGTCCAGATCACCGCGTACCGCCTCGACCGGCTGTACCGCACGCACACGCAGGAGGTCTTCGACGGGATTCTGGAGGCGGGCAGACACCGGATCGCCCTGGACGCCAAGGCCGTGAAGGGGGAGTCCTTCCTCGTGGCGCGGACCTCGGGGAGCGTGCTGGTGGAGGCGATGGCCCACTGAGCGGGCGCACGGACACGGGGGTGCGGCCCCGCACGGAAACCGGGACGTGGCCCCGCACGGAAACGGAGGCGCAGCCGCGGCGGCCGGGCCGTTAGGATCGGCCTCCTGATGACTGCCACTCTCGTCGCCAAGAACCTCGCCGCCGGACACGGCGACCGCTCGCTCTTCTCCGGGCTCGACCTCGTGGTCGCGCCGGGCGATGTGATCGGACTCGTCGGTGCCAACGGCGCGGGCAAGTCCACCCTGCTGCGGATGCTCGCCGGACTGCTCACGCCCGAGGAGGGGGAGCTGCGGCTGTCCCCGCCGTCGGCGAGCGTCGGCCATCTGCCGCAGGAGCCGGAGCGGCGGGAGGGCGAGAGCGTCCGGGAGTTCCTGGCCCGGCGTACCGGTGTGGCCAAGGCCCAGCGCGTGATGGACGAGGCGACGCAGGCACTCGTCGACGGCGCGCCGGGCGCGGACGACGCGTACGCGGAGAGCCTGGAGCGCTGGCTCGACCTGGGCGGCGCCGACCTCGACGAGCGCGCCGAGGAGGTCGCCGACACCCTCGGGCTCGGCGTCGACCTCGACCAGCCGATGACGTCGCTGTCCGGCGGCCAGGCGGCCCGCGCCGGACTCGCCTCCCTTCTCCTGTCCCGCTACGACGTCTTCCTCCTCGACGAGCCCACCAACGACCTGGACCTGGAGGGCCTGGAGCGGCTCGAACGCTTCGTCTCCGGACTGCGCGCGGGCACCGTCGTCGTCAGCCACGACCGCGAGTTCCTGACCCGCACGGTCACCAAGGTGCTCGAACTCGACCTTGCTCAGCAGCAGATCACCCTCTACGGCGGCGGCTACGAGGCCTACCTGGAGGAGCGCGACACCGCCCGCCGGCACGCCCGCGACGACTACGAGGAGTACGCCGACAAGCGCTCCGCCCTCGAAGGCCGCGCCCAGATGCAGCGCTCCTGGATGGACAAGGGCGTGAAGAACGCCCGGCGCAAGGCGAACAACGACAACGACAAGATCGGCCGCAAGTTCCGCAGCGAGGCCAGCGAGAAGCAGGCGTCCAAGGCCCGGCAGACCCAGCGCATGATCGAGCGCCTGGACGTCGTCGACGAGCCGCGCAAGGAGTGGGAGCTGCGGATGGAGATCGCGGCCGCACCGCGCTCCGGCGCCGTCGTCGCCACCCTGCGTGACGCCGAGGTGCGGCGCGGCGACTTCACCTTCGGCCCCGCGACCCTCCAGATCGACTGGGCGGACCGGGTCGCCGTCACGGGCGCCAACGGCGCGGGCAAGTCGACCCTGCTCGGCGCCCTGCTCGGGCGGGTCCCGCTGGACGCCGGTCACGCGACGCTCGGCTCCGGCGTCGTCGTCGGCGAGGTCGACCAGGCCCGCAAACTCTTCCACGGCTCCGAGTCCCTGCTCGACGCGTTCGGCGCCGCCGTCCCCGACACCGAACCGGCCGAGGTCCGCACCCTGCTGGCCAAGTTCGGCCTCAAGGCGGAACACGTCCTGCGCCCGGCGGCCACCCTCTCTCCGGGCGAGCGCACCCGCTCGGCCCTCGCCCTCCTCCAGGGCCGTGGCGTCAACCTCCTCGTCCTCGACGAGCCGACCAACCACCTCGACCTCCCCGCGATCGAACAGCTGGAGGCGGCGCTCGACACGTACGAGGGCACCCTGCTGCTCGTGACCCACGACCGCCGCATGCTCGACGCGGTCCACACCACGCGCCGGCTGGAAGTGGCGGCGGGCAAGGTGACGGAGCGCTGATCTAGGCCGTGGCCAGCCGCCGCGCCATCGTGGGGTAGTCCACGACGTACCCCTCCGCGTCGAACTCCAGATCGCTGCGGTCGTCACCGGACGAGAAACGCACGCGCCCGCCGTCCCTGGTGCGCCCGAGATGCGTGTACGTCTGCTGCGACGCCCGCACGGCCAGGTCCGGCACCGACACCCAGGCCATCAGGAACTCCCGCTCACCCGGCCCGAGATGCAGCCCGTGGCGCAGCACCGGCATCGTGTTGGTGAGCGGGCACAGGCCCAGGTCGCAGTCGAGGGCGCCACCGAGGTCGGGCAGCCAGTCCCCGTCCGCCGTCCAGTGCCCCTCACCGTCGTGCCGCAGGTCCAGCGAGCGGGTGCCCCAGGCCGTCTCGGCGCTCACACACAGCCGTCGGGTCACGAACCCGTCCACGGTGTCGAGCTCGTAAGAGATCCAGTACGGCTCGGGAACCGTCCCGACAGCACGCCCGCGCGCCCGCAGAGAGCGGGCACCGGACATGATCCAAGAGGTCTCGAACCCGTTGCTCTCCGTGACTTCCCAGGTAATGACACGCGAGTCGGCCATACGGTCACTTTAAGGAGCGGGGCTCGTGCAAGCGCCCCGTCAGGGGGGCGGGAAACTGCGCGCTCAGCCACTGATCACCCGCAGTCACCCCTGCACCCTCAGTGGCTCAGCGCCTGCCCTTCTTGGGATCGACAAGCCCCGCGCGCCGCAGCGCGTCGGCCATCGCGCTGTTGGCCGGCGGCGGAGCGGCCTGCCGCGAACCGCCACCACCGCCTCCGCCCGCCCCGCCCCGCGGCTGACGCTGCTGCTGGCGCTGCTGCGGAGGCCGCCCGCCCCGCTGCGGACGTCCACCCCCACCCTGCTGATCCGACGGAGTCGCCTCGTCGTCGAGCCGCAGCGTGAGAGAGATCCGCTTGCGCGGGATGTCGATCTCGAGCACCTTCACCTTGACGATGTCACCCGGCTTCACCACATCGCGCGGGTCCTTCACGAACGTCTTCGACATCGCCGAGACATGCACCAGACCGTCCTGGTGGACGCCGATGTCCACGAAGGCCCCGAACGCGGCCACGTTCGTGACGACCCCTTCGAGCACCATCCCGGAAGCCAGGTCGGAGATCTTCTCGACACCCTCCTTGAAGGTGGCCGTCTTGAAGGCGGGCCGCGGGTCGCGCCCGGGCTTCTCCAGCTCCTTCAGGATGTCCGTGACGGTCGGCAGACCGAACGTCTCGTCCACGAAGTCGGTCGGCCTGAGCGAGCGCAGCACCCCGGTGTTGCCGATCAGGGAGGCGACCTCGCTGCCGGCCGTCTTCACCATCCGCCGCACCACGGGGTACGCCTCCGGGTGCACGCTGGACGCGTCCAGCGGGTCGTCCCCGCCCCGGATGCGCAGGAAGCCCGCGCACTGCTCGTAGGCCTTCGGGCCGAGCCTGGCCACGTTCTTGAGGGTGGTACGGGAGGTGAAGGGGCCGTTGGCGTCGCGGTGCGCCACGATGTTCTCGGCGAGCCCGGAGGTGATGCCGGAGACGCGGGCGAGCAGCGGGGCGGAGGCCGTGTTCACGTCCACGCCCACGCCGTTCACACAGTCCTCGACCACCGCGTCCAGGGACCGGGAGAGCTTCACCTCGGACAGGTCGTGCTGGTACTGCCCGACGCCGATGGACTTCGGGTCGATCTTCACCAGCTCGGCCAGCGGGTCCTGGAGGCGGCGCGCGATGGAGACGGCGCCGCGCAGCGACACGTCCATGTCGGGCAGCTCCTGCGAGGCGAACGCGGACGCCGAGTACACCGAAGCCCCCGCCTCGGACACCATCACCTTGGTGAGGTTCAACTCCGGGTGCTTGGTGATGAGTTCACCGGCGAGCTTGTCGGTCTCGCGGGACGCCGTGCCGTTGCCGATCGCGATCAGCTCGACCGCGTGCTCCTTGGCGAGCCGGGCGAGCTTGGCGATGGCCTCGTCCCACTTGTTGGCCGGGACGTGCGGGTAGATGACGTCCGTCGCCACGACCTTGCCGGTCGCGTCGACCACGGCGACCTTGACACCCGTACGGAAACCGGGGTCGAGGCCCAGCGTCGCGCGGGTGCCCGCCGGGGCGGCGAGCAGCAGGTCCCGCAGGTTCGCCGCGAAGACGTTCACCGCCTCGTCCTCGGCGGCCGTGCGCAGCCGAAGGCGCAGGTCGATGCCGAGGTGCACGAGGATGCGGGTGCGCCAGGCCCATCGGACGGTGTCCGTGAGCCACTTGTCGCCGGGGCGGCCGCGGTCGGCGATCTGGAAGTGGTGGGCGACGATTCCCTCGTACGAGGAGGGACCGGGCTGCTCGGAGGGCTCCTCGGGCTCCAGGACGAGGTCGAGGACCTCCTCCTTCTCACCGCGCAGCATGGCGAGGACGCGGTGCGAGGGCAGGTCCTTGAAGGGCTCGGCGAAGTCGAAGTAGTCGGCGAACTTGGCGCCCGCCTCCTCCTTGCCCTCCCGCACCTTGGCGGCCAGACGCCCGCGCACCCACATGCGCTCGCGCAGCTCGCCGATCAGGTCGGCGTCCTCCGAGAACCGCTCCGTGAGGATCGACCGGGCGCCGTCCAGCGCGGCCTGCGGGTCGGCGACGCCCTTGTCCGCGTCGACGAACGCCGTCGCCGCGGCGAGCGGGTCGACCGACGGGTCGCCGAGCAGGCCCTCGGCCAGCGGCTCCAGGCCCGCCTCGCGCGCGATCTGCGCCTTCGTGCGCCGCTTCGGCTTGAACGGCAGATAGATGTCCTCGAGCCGCGCCTTCGTCTCGGCGCCCCGGATCTGCGCCTCGACCTCCTCGGTGAGCTTGCCCTGCTCGCGCACCGATTCGAGGATCGCCGTGCGCCGCTCCTCCAGCTCCCGCAGATAGCGCAGCCGCTCCTCGAGGGTGCGCAGCTGCGCATCGTCGAGCATCTCGGTCGCTTCCTTGCGGTAGCGGGCGATGAAGGGCACCGTCGACCCGCCGTCGAGCAAGTCGACGGCGGCCTTGACCTGCCGCTCCCGTACGCCGAGCTCCTCGGCGATCCTGCCTTCGATGGACCCTACGAGGGGTGTCGTCACGATCCCGTACCGCCTTCTCCACTGAGGTTGCGCGGCAATTGTGGCAGGTGACACCGACAACGGGGGATCAGGGCGCCGATCGGCGCTGTCAGCCCTTGCCGGTCATGCCCTCGGGGAACGCGCCGGCCGCCAGCGCCCGCATCAGGATGCCCCGGGCCAGCTCGGTGAGTCGCTCCACGCCCGCGGCGCCCAGATGCTCGTACGGGGCACGGTCCAGCCGGTCCGTGCGGTCCTCGATCTCCTTGCGCAGGTCCACCCCCGCCTCGGTCAACTCGCCCTCCGAGTCGAGCAGTCCGCGCTCGCGCAGCCGTTCGACCGCCGCGTCCCAGTGCGTCCGCGACCAGCCGCGCGTGCCCAGTGCCCACTTCGGGGCCATGCCCTTGCCGGTCGCGGTGTGGCTCACCAGGGCCTCGACCGGGTCGAGTTCCGCGTCGAGCAGCGCCGCGAGGTGACCGTCGCCCCGGTGCTCGCGCAGGAGCGTGGCGCCGTGCCAGAGGGCGAGATGCGGCGCGTCGGGCACGGGCAGGTCGGCGTGTGCCGCGTACAGATCGGAAG
>LRTP01000152.1 GCA_001550305.1 Streptomyces diastatochromogenes | reverse complement strand
GGGCCGCCGCGTGCGGGGCCGGCTCGGTGGTGAGGTCGGCCGTGTGCAGACGCCAGTCGCCGGCCGGGCCGAGCGCGGCATACACCCCCACGCTGCGCGCCGTGCCGTCGCAGGCGGTGAGCCGCTCCAGACGCGCTCCGGCGTATCCGGCGCTCTCCAGCGTCTGCCACGCGCTCTGCGCCAGCAGCCGCTCCCGCAGGTCCAGCCCCGCCGCCTCCCGGGCACCGAGCCCGAACAGGTCCGGGTCGAACTCCTCCACACCGTCCAGGAAATGCCCCCGCCAGCCCGCACACGCCGACCGCCGCCCGCCCGGGAGCGCGGCCTCGGCGATCCGCCCCTGCAGCCCGTTGCGCCAGAACGCCTCCAGATCCCCCGCCTGCGGGAAACGGCCCTGGATCCCCACGACCGCACACGGCATGCCCGCACCGGCACCGGGACCGGGACCGGGAACAGGGCCGGGGCCGGGCAGCGGCTCGCGGTCCGCCGCTACCGGCAGGGCCGCCACGGGCAGGGCCACGACCGGCGGGGCCACCACCGGCGAAGTGCCGGCCAGCAGGGCCACGGCATGCTCACGCCGCAGGGTGCCGCCCTTGAACCGCGTCAGGATCTCCCGGGTGTCCATCACCGTGCGCCCTTCGTCTCGGACGGTCCGTCAGGCGGAGCGGGCCGCCAGCAGGGCGGCCGCCTCGTCGATGCTGAGCACCTCGTCGCGTACCGCGTCGAGCAGCGCGTCCAGATCGACCCCCGCCGGCGCGACGGGGGCGCCGCCCGGCGCCG
>LRTP01000151.1 GCA_001550305.1 Streptomyces diastatochromogenes | reverse complement strand
GCGCGCCGAGCTGGAGCGGCTGCGGCGGGAGATGAGCGAGAAGAACAAGCGGATACGCGAGCTGGAGATGGAACGTGATGTCTTCAAACGCTGCATGGCCTTGTGGGTGAAGTAGCTGCGGCGGACCCGGCCCAGGTGGCCGGGGTGATCAGCGACTGCAAGGCCGAGCAGGACATTCCGCATACCCTGACCTGCCGTGCGCTGGGTGTGAGCGAGTCCTGGTTCTACAAATGGCGCAGCCAGCCCGTCACCGCTCGCGAGGTGCGGCGCGGGCAGCTGGCCGACGCGATCCGGCAGATCTTCGATGAGTCGGGCGGCACGTATGGTTCCCCGAAGGTCTGGATCACCGAAGCCGTCGCCATGGCGATCAACAACCGGCCCCGCAAAGTCCTGGGTTGGCGGACGCCGGCCGAGGTCTTCGAAGAACAGCTACGCTCGCTGCAACAGCCCGGTGTTGCAACGACTGGTTGAACTCGCCGAATATCAGTCCCGGCGCTTCAGGCGGGCCTGCCGCCGGCTCGGCGTGACCCAGTCCATGGGCCGTGTCGGCTCGTGTTTCGACTCAACGCCGTCAGCGAGGCGTTCAACAGCGTGCTCAAGGTCGAGTACGTCCACCGGCGCGCCTTCGCCACCCGCACCGAGGCACGGCTGAAGATCGCCACCTGGATCACCGGCTTCTACAACACCCGTCGGCTACACAGCGTGTGCGGATACCGGAGCCCGATCGACTACGAACGAAACCATCACGCCGACTCCACCGTGGAGTCGGCCGCTTGAAAGACC
>LRTP01000150.1 GCA_001550305.1 Streptomyces diastatochromogenes | reverse complement strand
GTCGTGGGGGGATGGGGGTGTTGGTGCGGGGGTGCCGCTGGGGGTGTTGCCTGGTGCTGGTGGGCCGGTGCGTTGGCTGGGGGAGGCGCGTGAGGGGGCGCAGCTGGCGAGTGTTGAGGTGTTGGCTGCTGACGGCCTTGGGGGTGGGGAGTTTCTTGTTGTGGTGTTGCGGCCCGGTGAGGACCGGCGGCCTGTGCTGGATGGGAGGACGGTGTCGCCGGGGCAGGTCGTGGATCAGTTGTACCAGTCGTTCCTGGACGGTGTCTGGGATCCGGCGGTGACGCCGTTGCGCTTGTTGGCGGTTGGTGGTGCTGGCTGGGTCGATCGTGACTATGCCAAGAAGGTGGGGTGGTTGTTGCGGGAGCATGGCTTGTCTGCGGCTGTGGTGTATACCGATCCTGATGTGGAGCGGTTGGCGATGCTTCCTTCCGAGGAGTGGCCGGGGTTCGCTGCGTGGCTGAAGGCCCGGCGGGTGCAGGCAGACCTGACATGGACACAGCTGGGCCGCAAGGCCCGTGTGGACCCGACCCACCTCAAGAGGATCGAGAACGGCGATCGGAAAAATACTAAACCCTTTACTCAGGGGCGCCTCGTGAAGGCGCTGCACGAGTTGGAGCGTGAGGGGCAGTCGGGGGCGACGGTGCGGAGGGTGGTCCGCGGACCGGCGCGGCAGGCCAAGTCGGGGGTGCCGCCTGAGCAGAATTTGGGGGATGAGACCGGTGTGGACCCGCGGGTTTCACAGCAACCGGGTGCCGGGGTGGCGCAGGAGGGGGCAGTCGTCAGCTCGGCGAG
>LRTP01000015.1 GCA_001550305.1 Streptomyces diastatochromogenes | reverse complement strand
GCCTGCGCGGCATTGCGCCGGGCGCGGCCCGCGCCTCCGGGCGGGTCAAGGGCACGCAGGCCGCGGACAGCCTGCCCCCGACGACGCGCAGCAGGTGCTCTAGCGGGAATCGGTGACCCCGGTGGGCCAGCGGCATACGTCACTGGTGTGGTCTCCGAGGCCCGGAAACACACCGCCCCAGACGCCGTCGCACCCCTCGCCACCGACCGGTCTGCGCCGTGCTCCGTCTGACGGCTGGGACAGACCGCTCGCATCGCCGCCTTCACCACGGGCCCGGCACAGGGACGGTCCGCTCGCAGGGCTGCTCCCGCTCAAGCTGCGGCCAGGGGCTCGGCGACGTGCGCATCGCGGAGCACGCGGCAGACCTCGCCGACGACCCTGCCGTGCATGGGCAGCGAGACGTGACCGACAGCCCGCACGGGGACGTTGCTGACCTGAAGGTCGGGGTGGTCAAGCCTGGCGTTGGCGGTGGGGACGATCAGCTCGTCGAGGTCACTGTGGAACGCAACGAAGCGGGTTCCACAACCGGGAGCGGGCCCGGCCAGCTCCACGAGCACGTCGCTGCCGGGGCGGAGCTGCCGGATCGCCTGATTCGGCAGCGGCACCATCGCGGCCAGCGTGCCGTGGTGCGGGGAGCCCAGAGTGACCAGCGTGTGTACGCGAGCGTCACCGCCCATGCGCTGCACGTAGTAGCGGGCTACCACGCCTCCGAGGCTGTGGCCGATCACATGGACGCGCTCGTGCCCGCTGGCCTCGCAAACCCGCTCCACCTCGTCTGCCAGCAACCGCGCGGCGCTGCGGACGTCGTTGCTCAGCCAGCAGTAGTTCAGCTCGGTCACCCGGCGAAAGCCCGCTTGCCGCAGGCCGCGTCTCAAGACGTGGAAGATCGCCCGGTTACTGCCCATCCCGTGTACCAGCAGAACTGGGCTGTCTGCGCCGATGGCAGGAAAAGGCATAGTGCCGTCCGGCGGCGGCCCCAGGCGGGATCGGACCGTGTGGCGCTCCTCGCCCATGCCGGACGGGTACAGGGCCAGCGCCGCGATGATCGCGGCCACCTCCACGGCGGCGCCGAAGACGGCTCCGGTGAGCGCGCGGACCGGGAGCAGGCTCCCACGGGAAACCGACCGCCCGGCCCGGCCCAGAAGGGTCACTCCCGTGCTGCGGGATACGAAAGGAAGCATCGTACGACTCCTTACGGCGCACGGGGTGTGCGCAGTCGGATCCAGGCCGGGAAACGCGCCCCGCCGCACGGAGAAGGCTCCACTCGGAGCCTGCGCTCGAAAGCCGCCGCCAGCGGCAACCGGCCAGTTATGCGGTCCGCTCAAACGGATTTCGGGAACGTTAAACGGATTTCGGGGACGTTAAGCCGAAGTTCCCGGTGTCAGCAATAGATAGGTGACCCACCTCACGTCGCCACGGTTCACCATGTCTGAATTGCCGCGAGAATTCCCATTTAAAGTGGGGTGGCTTCGTTGATCTCCAGGAACAGCGTTTGTCGATTGGTCCCGGAGGCAGTTGGTGATCGGCAGAGGCACGGATGTCGATGCCAAGTGACGGCACCGCCGTGTCCCAAGACTCGGTGCGGGTCGCTGAATAGCCCGATGGCGGGTGCGATGCGAGCCTCGGCGAGAATTGCGAGATGGATCATCGTTTCGTCGGTATTCCGGAGCTGCCTGACGTTCCGCGCGTTGCGGTCGTGGTCGACGTGATGCGGGCCTTCACTGTGGCTGCCTGGGCGTGATCGCGTGGTGCCGAGAAGATCGTCCTGGCCCCGTCCGACGCTGAGGCACTGGCCCTGAAGGAGAGCCGTCCGGGTTGGCTGGCCCTGAAGGACGGCGCCCCGGCAGCGGGCTTCGGCACGGTGAACTCACCCGGTCTGATCAGGTCGCTCGACCTGGTCGGTCGCACGGTGGTGCAGAAGACGACGGCCGGAACCGTCGGCGCGCTGGCCGTCGTGAGTGCGCCGCTGGTCCCGTGCGCGAGTTTCGTAGTGGCCCGCGCGACGGCGGTGTTCCTGAAGACCGATGGTTCCGGGCCGGTGACGTTCGTGGTCACCGGCGACGATGGCCAGGCCGCCGAGGACCTGGCCTGCGCTGAACACATCGGTCGGCATCTCGCCGGAGGCGATGCCGAAGTGGCCCCGTATCTCCACCGTGCGAGGACTTCCCGGGCAGCCGCCGACCTTGCCGACGGAGTGCGACGCGGATTCCAGGGTGTTCATCCCGACGATGTCGACCTGTGCCTGGAGGTGGACAGGTTCTCCTTCGCAATGGTTGCTCGCCAGGAAGATTCTCTGACCGTGCTGCGTCCTGCCGCGGCGCCTGACGAGTCAGCCGAGGCCCGCTGACCTGCTACCACTGCCGGGGTCATCCAGCTTTGGCGGGCTGCTCAGCTCGGGCGCGGGTAGTGGCGAGGCGGTAGGAGTCGGTGCCGGTTTCGATGATGGTGCCGTTGAAGGTGAGTCGGTCGACGATGGCCGCGCGGAGCCTGGGGTCGGTGAAGCTCTTGGTCCAGCCATCTGGGGCTGGCACTTGTTCCCTCACAAGGGTTGCCGCTGCCACCTGGCCGAATCCCGTTCCTGGGGTCCTCGTTGGTTCTCGTGGTGGCGCCCCGGTTTTCAAGGTGCTGCCTTGACCGTTCAGGTCCGAGGAAGGTGTGCCGGTGGCCGAGGCGAGACTGCAGGTCATCGCGGGCGGGGCCGTCCCGCAGGGGCCGCTGACCACGGACCCGTGGCAGTTCCAGACCATGTGCGTTGACGCGTTCGTCGCCTCGTGGAGGGCCCGCGGGTTCAGTCCGGTGACCATCGACAACGACATCGGCCTGTTGGAGCGGACACTCACCGCGCTGGGACGGCCTGCGTGGGAAGTCACGCCTGAGGACATTGACCGGGTGGTCGGTGATCTCGCGGTGAAGGGCCGGGCGACGTCAACGCGCCGCGAGTATGTGCAGATCTTCAAGGGCTTCCACCGGTTCCTGCAGGCTCGCAAAGCGGCCGAGATCGAGGCCGCATTCGGCGTCCGACTGGTCTGCCCGGTCGACGAATTCAACGCCTCCCGCAATGTCGGCGATGACTCTCCGGCCCTGCTGCCGCCGCCGACATCAGAGCGGGTGAACGAGTTCTTCTCCTTCATGAAACAGAGGATCGCGACCGCGAGGAAGTACGGACCCGCAGCGAGGGACTATGCGATGTTCCGGACGCTGTATCACGCCGGGCTCCGCTCTGAGGAGGTATCGCTTCTGGAGAAGCCGGACCTGCACTTCACCCGAGGCCCGTTCGGCAAGCTCCACGTCCGCTTCGGCAAGGGAGCCCACACGTCCGGGCCGCGACCTCGGTGGGTGCCCATGCTCGACGGCCTGGACCTGGTCCTGCGGTGGTTCCTCGAGGACGTGCGGCCCAAGTTCCCCGACTCGCCGGTGCTCTTCGCCGACGAGTCCGGCGGCAGCCTGCACCGCGGGACCGTCCGCAACCGGCTCCGCTATCTGATGGAGCTCGAAGGACGTCCGGCATCCGAGCGGTTCAGCCCGCATGCTCTGCGAAGAGCATGTGCGACGCACAACTATGAACGTGGAGTCGATCTCGTCGCGATCCAGCAAATGCTTGGTCACTGGACCGTCAGCTCGACCATGCGGTATGTCCGGCCCTCCGCGACCTTCATCGAGGACGCCTATCAACGCGCGGTTGCCTGCACTCTGGCCGAGCTGACCGGGAAGGACTCCACGGCGTGAAGATCCAATGGCGGCTGCGAATGGCTGCCGCCCAGCGCGAGGTGTGGACCGGGACGGAACTGCGGCGGCTGCTGGCCGAGAAGGCCGGCCTGGAACTGTCCTCGGCTTCGGTGTCCGCGCTGTTCACCAAGGAACCCTCGCAGGTGAAGATGACCACGCTGGCCGCGTTGTGCACCGCGCTGGAGTGCACTCCCAACGACCTGATCGAGGTCGACACCACCCCCGTCGAACGGCCCCTCTCACCTCCCCGTCCAGTCGCTGACCTGGCGCAGGCCGCCTCCTTCAGGGGCCGGTCGATGCCGCCTTTGTGACCGGCGGGGTTGCCATGGGCAAGAAGCAAAGGGACTGTGTCACCTGCGGTGCCCCCGTCGGGCATCTCGACCCGGAACTGCTGCCGGTGCTGGCGCCGGCTGAACGAGCAGGCAGCCAGGGCTGTTTGCCTGGCTGCGGCCGCGACCGCGTCCTGCAGCAGGACACCGGCCGGTGCATCATCTGCTCACGCGTGTGTGAGGAATGCGGCCATCCCGTCCGGTCATCGCAGAACCGTCTGTGCCGCGACTGCCGGCGCAAGGCCGACCAACGGGCAGCCCAGCAGACATGTCCGCGCTGCCACCGGCCCGGCTATCTGCGTGAGGCGCCCGGCTGGTGCGGCCACTGTTCACGGCCCCGGCAAGAGAAGCAGCCTCCGAGGACCTGTCGCGAGTGCGGTCAGGTGCGGCGACAGCAGGATTGGGGCTCTGCTCGGCCTGCTGGCAAAAGCACCCTGGCCGTCCCTTCATCCGTGGGGAACACCTCCGCGACCGGCTTGCCGATCCACCTTCCTGGCTGGGGGACTTCGTCGCTCATGTCGCCGCCCGGCACTGCATCGCCAGAGCCTGCAGCTTCGTCACCGACCTCGGCCGACTTCTCGAAGACGGGCACTCCACCTCACCCCAGGCCTTGCTGGAAAGATCCCGCGGGCCCGGGCGCTCGATGGGTTCCTTCGCCCGCGCACTCGAGGACTTCTTCACCCTCCACCATTTGGCACTGCCCACCGACCAGGCCGAACGGCTCGCCGCCGGCCGACGGCAGCGACGCATCGAGGCCGTCCCCGAGCCGCTGCGGCAAGCCGTCGTCGCCTTCAACGCCTCCCGGATGCGGGCCCAGGACCGAGCCAGCCGAGCGGGCACCCGCCCTCGCAGCAATCACACTTTGGAGACAGCCCTGGCCACCCTGCGTGACCTGGCCGTCTTCCTGGTCGACGATCGGGACAAGAACACCTGGGCCCTCGTCGACGTGCACGACGTCGAAGCTTTCCTGTCCACCCTGCCCAAGGGGCGCAAGCGGCGGCTGACCGTGCTGCGGCAGTTCTTCCGTTTCGCCCGGTCCCAGAAGATGCTGCTGGTCGACCCCACCCGCGAGCTGGTAGCGAAGGAGACGAACGGCTTCCGGGGCCAGACCCTCGCCCTCGACCAGCAACGCGAGCTGTTCAGGCGGTGGACAACCGACAAGCACGTGCACCCGCATGAAGCGGTGATGGGCATGCTCGCTCTGCTGCATGGCGCCTCCAGCTCCGAGATGCGGATACTGAAGACCGACGACATCGACCAGCAGGCCCATACTGTCCGGCTGGGAAAGCGGCCCCATCCCGTCCCCCTGGACCCCGCCTCCTGGACAGTGCTGCTGCGGTGCCTGGCCCACCGTGAGGCATGGCGGACGGACAACCCGCACGTCACGGTCACCAAAGGAACCAAGGCCGGGCGGAGTCCGGCCTCAACTTCCTATCTCTCCCACGTTCTTGACGACTGCGGCTTCCCACCCCGAACGATCCGCAGCACCCGGCTCGTCGACCTGGTGAACACCATGGACCCCAAGCTCGTCCCCGCGGCCTTCGGCATGGACCCGCAAGCCACCCTGATCTATCTCGCCGACCATGTCGACCCCGGGCGCCTGCCCGAGCACTGAGTGACAGCCAGCGTCAGAGAATCCGCTGGTCAACACTCTCGCCATGCCCCAGACTCGGACGGGTGCGAGGGGCCCTCGGTAATCAGCGCAGGGAACCCGCGACTGAAAGAAGGGAACGAGGATGGCCCTCCTGCGACTCGTCTGGGTCCTGTCCGGACGTGGTTGGGCCGACTGCATCGTCAGCGACCACCAGGCGGAAGCCGAAGTCACGGCCTCCTATATCACCACTGCCCCCGAAGATCTCTTGACGGCAGTAACACGTCTGATCGTCGGCGAGACCGAATGCCGAGCGCAGTTCGAAGCCGAGCCCACCGCCTTCCGATGGATCTTCTACCGTGAAGGCACCAACGTGTGGATCCGCCTGCTGGAGCTGGCCAACGGTAGTGCCCACGACAACAAGGGGACCGATATCTGGTCCACCCAGCAGGACATCGATGTCGTGGCCCGAGCAGTGATCCATTGCTTCGACGAGGTCGTGAGGGAGTACGGCGAGAGCGCATACCGCGGCAAGTGGGGTGAGCACTTCCCCCGAGCCGAGCTCGAAGCCCTCAGGGCCGCGTGGCGCGAACATCGAGGCGACTGGGCAGACTCCTCGACACCATCGAACCCGTGAAGTTTCGGCAGCGTCTGGCACGGGTTCGCCGGAACATGTGCGCTTTGCCGAAGGACTCGTTGGAGGCGATAGCGACGCTGTTCTTCTCCTCGCGTTCGGTCAGGACCTGGAAGAGGAGTTCGGCGCCGTGTCGGTCGAGTTCCACGTAGCCGAGTTCGTCAATGCAGAGGAGGTCGCCGCGGCCGTAGCGGGCGATGGTCTTGTTCAACTGCTTTTCGTCGGCGGCCTCAACCAGCTCGTTGCCCAGCTTCGGCGCGAGCGTATAGCGGACCCGGCAGCCCTTCATCGCGGCCTCGGTTCCCAGAGTCATGAGCATATGGGACTTGCCCGTGCCGAAGTCGCCAATGAGGCATAGGGGTTGGCTCTTCTTGATCCATTCGCAGCCGGCGAGGGTGTGGATGGTGGCCGGGTCGATGTTGGGGTTGGCGTCGAAGTCGAAGCTCCGCAGGGATTTCTCCCGGGGGAAGCCAGCTGCCTTGATCCGCCTCTCCAATCTGCGCAGGGCTGTTGCAAAGTCGCATGATCTCGTGGGTGCCCTGGGTCGAAGTTGCCTCGACGCCATGTCCGTTGCCCCCTAGCGGTGTTACCGTCGCGCCATGTCCAAGATCGAGATTGACGCGATAGCCGCCGAGTTCTCCGGAGCCTTCGACAACCGCGGCGGCAAGGCCGCGGACGTGGCCCGGATCCGCCGGCTGGTCATTCCAGGTGGTGTGATCGTGCTGACCGGGCCGAAGTACACGGTCTACACCGTGGACGAGTTCATCGAGCCGCGCGAACGCCTGCTCGCCGACGGCCGGTTGGTCGAGTTCTCGGAGTGGGAGACCTCCGAGCGAACCGAGATCGCGGGCGACATCGCGTCGCGCTTCGGCGAGTACCGGAAGGCCGGCATCCTGGACGGCGAGCCGTTCGAGGGCGGCGGGACCAAGACCATCCAGTTCGTCCGCACCCCGGAGGGCTGGCGGATCGCGGCGTTCTCCTGGTACGACCAGCCCTGAGGGTCCGCAGGTCGCGGCGGTCCGCCCTCGCTGGTCTTGATCGACTGGGCGTCGATCACGGCGGCAGACGGTCCGGCCCCGATCCGGAGCTGGCGGCGTAGTTCATCGTGGATGCGGTCCCAGCTGCCGTCCCGGCGCCACTTGGTGAACCAGCGGTGCGCCGCGTCCCAGGGCATCAGGTCGCGCGGGAGCATCCGCCACTGGCAGCCCGAGCGCAGTACGCAGAAGATCGAGTCGAGCACCAATCGGTCTCCGTACTTACGCACCCCGCCGCCTTTCCGCAGGTTACGCACGGCAAGGAGCGGCCGGATGACCTCCCACATCTCATCGGTCGGACTGGACGGACAACATGGGCCGCTAACGGCCTCGGAGTTGTCGCACGGGCACACACCACGTGATCATTCCGGGGCCGTCGCCGTGCCTGAAGAGCAGATCGCAACCGTCACGCGTCTCGCATGACCAGCCAGCCCGACACGCTCTGCGCCGCCGTCGAGGAAGCACGGTGGTCCCGTAGTGCCACGAGCCCCACCACCGAGTGGGCAGACTCCGGCGACATCGGAGTCTGCCCGCACACTTCGTCTCCGCCGTTGGTCAGGAAGGAGTGGCACCATGGCGCACATGTTGAACTACAACCTCGCCGTCCCCGATGTAGATGACGCCGGTGTCCTGTCCGCGCTGGTGGCTGAGGGTGACGAGCTCGACGTCCTGGTCAGGGCAGTGGACGACTGGTCCATACCGACACCGGCACCGGGCTGGACGGTCGCCCACCAGATAGCCCACCTCGCGTGGGCGGACGCGAACGCACTCAGCGCCTTACGCACCCCGGACGCGTTCGGCGCCGAGCTCGGGCGGGCGGAAGCCGAAGGCAGCGGGTATGCAGACAAGGCCGCCGCCGCGGGAGCGGCCAAACCACGGTCGGTACTTCTGGACGAGTGGCGGGCCGGTCGAGCGGAACTGGCGGCGGCACTACGCGACACGCCATGGGACCACGCATTCCCCTGGTACATGTCGAAGGTGACCCCGGCCCTGATGGCGCCCCTTCGTCTGATGGAAACCTGGGCACACGGGCAGGACGTCTTCGATGCTGTGGGCGTGGCACACCGCCCGACGGATCGACTGCAGCACGTGGCGTCGCTGGGGGTGTTGGGACGGGCGCTGTCCTTCGCCGCCGTCGGACTGCCTGAGCCGGCGGATCCCTTCCGCGTCGAGCTGACAGCACCTGACGGACGGACCTGGGTGTGGGGCCCCGAGGCTGCCGCGCAACGGGTACAGGGCGGCGCTATCGACTTCTGCCTGTGTGTCACCCGGCGTCGCCCCTGGTCCGAGACCAACATGACGGCGACCGGCGAGGACGCCCAGAAGTGGCTGGAGGTGGCGCGCGTCTTCCTCTGAAAGCGTGTCGGGGTGCCTGGGTCATGCGAGACGCGTGACGGTTGCGATCTGCCCTCCAGACACGGCGACGGTCCCGATCACGTGGTGTGTGCCAGTGCGACAACTCCGAGGCCGTCAGCGGCCCATGCTCGGCGTAATCAGCTGGCCACCCGACAAGCTCTGAGACGAAGGATGCGCAGAGGTCTCTCCAGCGGTCCTCGTTGAAGGTGGCGTCTCGGCACCAGTGGACGGTGTTTTCCACGGTCCAGTGTCCGCGAGCCCAAGAGGCGATCTCGGCGGCGCCTGCTTGCCCGGCGGGCAGGTCGGTGATCGCGTAGACGGTCTCGGTGGACCACCGTTTCATCCCGGCCTTCCGGGGCTTGCGGGTGATCCTCAGGACCTGGCGGGCGTGCGGGAAGAGCAGGCCGTCGACGGTGACGACTTGGACGTGACGCTGCTCGCGGCGTCCGTGCGCGTCATGCGGATCGTGGTCGTCGCGGTGGATGACGGGTACGTCCTTCCAGGGCAGGCCGACCAGCTGCGCGGCGACCTTCCTCTGGTTTGCCTTGACCGTGAACAGGTAGTGGGCGTCGCGCTGTTCGACCAGGTAGTGGGCGTGGGCGCGCTGTGCGGGCAGAGCGTCCACGGTGATCACGGCTCCGGTCAAGTCGGTGTCGGCGATCTGGTCCAGCAGGGGCTGGAGCTCAGGGATTTCGTTGGTTTTCGCGCCGATCTCGCGGCTGGCCAGGGTGATGCCGTCGCCGTGCCGGACGGCGGACAGCACGAAGACGCGGCAGCCGTCAGGCCGGTGGGCCCCGCGCAGGCACTTGCCGTCCACCGCGTACGCACGCCGCTTCGGCGTGGGGCGATCGCTGTCGAGGGCTTGTCGGTGGGCGCGGCGCTGTTCGCGTTCGATGAGACCTCGGGTGCGTGCGGCCGGCGCCGATGTGGCCTGGTGCAGGATCGGAGCGAGGTAGGCGAAGCCCGCCGCACCGACCTCGGCCGGATCCAGCAGGCCCAGGACTCGGCGCAGGGTCTTCTCGCTGGGGATGCGGAAGCGGCCGCGCAACACGTCGTAGGGCAGGCCGAACGCGGCGAGCTCCTCGGGCGCGGCTCGCTGGCACCACTCCGCTGCCGCGGTCAGCGAGTCGTTGCCCGCCGGTGTCATCGCGCACACGGCCAGGGCCAGCAGCGAGGGCAACGCGTAGCGCAGCCCCAGAGGCGAGCGCGGATCGGCCACCCGCCCCAACTCATCGATCAGGTCGCGTACTTGTCCGCCAACCACGGCCGCAGTCAGGGCCGGGGGACGGACGGGAGTGGCGATGGGGAATGATGACGGAACGAACACGGCGCCCTTGCTGACCTTGAGGCGTAGACACCTTCATGATCCACAAGGGTCGTGTTCGTCTGCCTCCGAGGCACCCACCGTCACGAGATCACCTCGAACCGGACATCCAGAGGAGAACGCCGGGACCCTGCCATGGCTGCGTCCCGGCAAGCTGTCATCAAGTCCACTCGAACTGACATGAACAGGATCACGAGACACTAGCCAACGCCCACCCCGGCGGAACGAATACGGCGAGACCTCCACCAACCCCAGACCGTGTGGCCCACCAGAGCGACCGCAACGGCAACAGCCGTGAACCGAACGGTGGTCCAGGTACCCAGAACAACCTGACTCGGCCCGCGCGACTCCGTCTCCAGACGCATGGAAGTCTCATAAAAAGCCACCAGGGGAACAAGCAGCCGGAAGAACAGGCCGCCGGTGCCCGGCACCTGTGCAAGGTTCCCCAGGAGCCCAAGGGGTGCTCCGAAGAAGAATGCCAGCACACCCCAGAGGGCAATTCCGGATGATCCCGCACCTGAGGAATCCAGTCCACCCAGGGAGGCCAGGTATCCCTTAGTCAGGTAGTAGGTCACGACACCGATAGCCAGCCCCAGAGGCGCGAGAACAACCGATTCGATTTTGGACCGTCGGAAATAACCCACCAGAAACGCGTAGCAGGCCCACGGCCACCCACCGCTGAAAACGGCACCCACGGCCGCACCTGGACGGCCGCCCCAATGCTCAGCGATAGGCCCTATCAGGCCAAGCAACAAGCCAAGCCCGAGTGGCACCACAAACGACGCGGCACGAGCACCCCAAAAGTTCACTCTCTCCCCTTCCAGCCCTAATGTGGCATTACTCCGCGCCCGTGTAAGGCTTGGCCGATTTACGGCCCCGGCACGGCCTGAAACCGTTGTCCGGGCGGTGATATTCACGGGCCTTCGCGAGTTTGTACATTCTCGCGATCTGCACCGGTCCGTCGCCCGATCTGGCACGACCCGCTCATCATCTACTTCGAACATGCGTTCCGAAAAAAAAAGGGGGGTCTGCCCCAACTCCGCGAGTAGTAGCAGAAGTTGCCCCGCGGTCGGACCAAGCGCAGGCACAGCCAGGAGGGTTCGACTATGGGCGCTGCTGCGGGAGGGAATGCGCGTTGGCGAGCCCTTCTCGCTGGACGTCTGCGACATCGCCCTCTCCGCGAACCCCATCGAGGCCGAGGACACCAGGACCGGGACCACAGGGCAGACTCCGACCTACCATCTGCGCCAGTGCCAAACCCGTACGCCAGCACGCTGCAGGTGTCGACCGCGGGACTGCACTCCAGACGCCCGCCCTGGCCGCCGGACCCGCCGACTCCTCCTTCAACACCGACAGCCCGGCCGAGGGCTGCTCAACGCCTAGCGAAGCTCGTTGAGGGCGTCCTCAAGCAGGTGGAACCGCACGCGTTCTTGTTCGAGTCGCACGTTCGGGCCGAAGTCGCCGCCCACGAGGCTGCCATATACATCGGCTTCATCCGGCGCGAGTGTGCGGAGCGGCCGGTAGGTGGGCGCATCTCCCTTCACCCACTGCCCGCGGTGCTCCAGGAGAGTAGGCCGGTTCATCAGGATCGGCTGTGCGTGCGCGAAGGTCCGGCGCAGCCGGTCAAGGATGGCAAAGCCGCCTATACCGCTTGGCTGTCGATTCGTCAACCCCCCTGGCTACTCGAATCCCCCGCATGCGAGTCCGGCAACCTGTGCGACATGCGACCCGTCAGCTTGCTTTTACTATCCGCGCCAATAGAGTGCGCGTTCGCCTCTGCCGATAGGAACAGGGGTGCACCCCATCGCTCGAAGGGGCACACCTAGCCGATAATCGTGGCGCTCTCCTGACTCCCGGCGCCAACATGCTTCGTGTTCGCAGCCGTGACGGGCAACCCGGTCTACCGGAGCGTCACGAGCTACCTCGTAACTCGCTGACGAGCCGCATCGGGGTCCTCGCCGGCTCGGGGCCGGTCCGGACACGGTGGGGACCGCACGCGCTTACAACCCCTTTCGGCGCCCTTGGTCAAGCGGCGGTTACTCATGGGCGGTGCGGTCCCCGCGCGTTGCCTCACGCCCCCTGATCGGACAGACATCTCCGATCAGGGACATGGCCACCTCACGGCGACGATGGTCGCGCCGGAGCTTTCGTCTGGTTAATGTCGCCGATCATCTGCCACAGCCGCAGCGCCCGCCCTCGGTGCTGTTGCGCCAGATGGTGAACGCCGGCGGCGGCGTCCAGGTCGCCGATCAGTTGCCAGCAGGCGGCCTCGTCTTGGCGGTCGCCGTGCCGGTGGAACAGGCCCGCCGCGCGCTCCAACGCCGGGCTCGCCCGGTCCCGGTCGTGTTGACCGGCGTACACGCGGCCGACTTCCAGCAGCGTGTACGCGGCGCACCGCTCGTCGGCCAGTGCCTCGAAGGTGGCCAGCGCCTGCCCCAGGCATCGCAGCGCCTCGTCCGGATCACCACGTCGATCGTGCAACCGGCTGAACCGCCGCAGCACGACGGCGACGCGATGCCCGTCGCCCAGCGCGCTGGCCTGGCTCAAGGCCCCGTCGAACCATAACTCCGCCTCGTCGAGCTTGCCCTGCATGAGCTTCATCACGGCCATGGTGCAGGACAGCTGCGCTTCGATGTGCCGCTCGCCCTCACCGGCCGCGATGGCCAGCGCGTGCTCGACACGTTCGAGGGCTTCGTCGTCACGGCCCTGCACCCGGCTGACCGTGCCCAGCATGGCAACCGACAGCGCCTCGCCGCGTTTGTCCCCGCCGTCCTGGCACAGCCCGAGGGAGGACTCCAGGGCCCGGGTGGCCCGATCGAACTCGTCTTGGTAGATGTGCAGCTGGCCAAGACCGCGTAGCAGCACCGATGCGCCGCGCACGTTGCCGGCGGCCTCGGCCGCGTCCAACGCGAGCCGGTGCCCGTGCTGCCAGTCCTGATAGAGACACCGGTGGTCGTAGTAGGTCGCCGCGCCGGCCGCCAGCTCCCAGGCCAACTCGTCCAGGCCCCAGTCCACGGCCAGTTTCACCGCGCCGAGCAGGTTGTCGCGTTCCGCGTCGAACCAGCCGACCGGGTCGGCCATCAGCCGGTCCACGACCGCATCGGGCAGCGACCGGCGCGGTGCCGAACCGGGCGCGGCTGCCAGCAGCCCGGCTGCCGGCAGTCGATCGGTGCCGCGCCCAGTCAGCTCAAGCCAAACGGACAGCACCCGGATGATCGCGTCCTGCTTGTCCTCCGTCGGCAGCGGGGCGGCGATCTCCACGGCACAGGTCCTGATCAGGTCGTGCAGCCGGTAGCGCGGCTCGCCGAGGGCGTCGGTGGCGGTCAGCCGCACCAGGCTGGCGTCGACGAGGGTGTCCAGCACCTCCTCGGCGTCCGGGCGGTCCAGCAGCGGGCCGACCACCCAGCCGGGCAGGGTGTAGGCGCCGAGCAGACCCAGCAGGCTCAGCGCGCGCACCGCGTCGGCCGGCAGCAGCCGTAAGCTCAGTTCGACGCTGGCTCGCACGCTGAGGTCCCCGATCCTCAGCTCGGCCAGCCTGCGGGACTCATCCTCGATCCGTTCCCGCAGCACCCGCAGCGACCAAGCCGGGCGGCCCGTGAGCTTGCCGCTGGCGATCCGGATCGCCAGCGGCAGGTTGCCGCAGCAGTCTAGGATCGCGTCGGCCTCCGCCGGTTCCCGCTCGACCCGCCGCCGCCCGACAATTCCCGTGAACAACTCCCGCGCCTCTGCCGGGCTCAGCACGTCCAGGTCAATGTGCCGAGCGCCGGGAAGTTGCGTCAGCAGAGTGCGGCTGGTGATCAACACGGCACAGCCGTCGGCCGCAGGCAGCAAGGGCAGCACCTGATCGGCGTGACCGGCATCGTCCAGCACCACCAGCATGTGACGGTCCACCAGCAACGACCGGTAGAGTGCGGCTCGCTCGGCCAGGCCGTTCGGGATCGCGCTGCCGGCGATCGAGAGCGCGCGCAGTGCCTCGGCCAGCATCAGCCCCGGGTCCCGTGGCTCGTCCGATGTTGCCGCGAGGTTGAGGTAGAGCTGGCCGTCGGGGAAGTTGGCGCTCGCCAGCCGCGCAGCGTGCGTCACGAGGCAGGACTTGCCGACACCGGGACCGCCCACGATGACGGCCACCGGGGCCCGGTTCGGCGCCGACCCGTCGAGCAGCCCGGCGATCTCGGCCAGTGCTTCGGCCCGGCCCACGAAGTCGGGTACGTCGAGGGGAAGTTGACGCACCGGCATCGCCATTGCCGGCCCGGGGGCCGCCGGGGCAGGGCTCTCCGGTGGTATGTCTAAGGGCCTGCTTGCTGGGACCGGAGCCGTCAGGGCGGGATCCGCGGTGAGGATGCGCTGATGCAGCGCCTGGAGCGGAGGGGTGGGATCGACGCCGAGTTCGTCGGCCAGTGTCCGGCGCAGCCGCTCGTACACCTGCAGCGCCTCGCCTTGTCTTCGACACCGGTAGAGGGCGACCATCAGGTGTTCCGCGACCTGTTCGTCGTAGGGGTGATCGTGGAGCAGAGCGGTCAGTTCATCGATGACCTCTCGATGACGCCCCAGGTCGAGTTCGATGGCCAGGCACTGTTTGTGCGTGTCCGCGCGTTTCTCGTTCAGCCGTGCCGCATCGATCTCCAGGGCTTGGCTGGGGGTGTCGACCAGGGCGTTTCCGCGCCAGCAAGCGAGCGCCCGCCGCAGCGCGACTGCTGTCTCGAACGGGGCCGTGTGCTGTTCGGCGAGGTGTCGCTGGTGGTCGAACTCCAGTAAGTCGAGCTGATCTTGAGCCAGGTGGATCTCGTAGCCGCCGCGCCGCGTGCTGATCAAGGAGCTGGGTGCTCCGCAGGCAACGAGGTTGCGGCGCAGCCCGGAGACGGCGTCCTGGACCTGGCGGACCGCGGTGGCGGGCGCGTTCGTGTCCCACATCACGGCGACGAGCCGTTCCCTGGCGACGATGTTGTTGGCGTCGATCAGAAGTGCTGCCAGCATCTTGGCCTGCCGCGGCCCGTTCAACGGGACCGTGCGTCCGGCGATCTGGGCGTGTAACGGCCCCAGTAAGCCGAATTTCATGCTCCCCCTGGTACGTGACGATGAGCGCCGATCCCCCTGGCTGACGTCGCACTAGGACGAATCTAGGACGGCCGACGGATCTGTGTCCATAGCGTCTCTGCGGCACGGCTCGCCGAAGACGCGTGGGGGAGGCAATGGGTGCGGAGGGTGCCTTCGCCCGGTACCTCGGCAGCATCCGGGCCGGTATCCCGGGAGCAGAAGCAGCCTCCCCGATTCCTGGGGGCACCGGTTGCCCCCTGAAGCTCGTCGCAGGGTGGCCCGGCCGGCGAACTCCGCCGCGCCCGCGGCCGCACACGCGCCGCCGCTCAGTCCACGCGCACCGCTGCGCGGCTCCATACGTACCGCCACACCACTTCCGATCGGCAAAACGACAGAAGGAGCACTGATCAACCATGGCTCGCAACTGGAAGACCTTCGGCGCACTGGCAGTCGCAGGTTGCTGCGCCACGATCGGCCTCACCACGGGCACCGCTGAGGCGCAGACGGTGATAAAGACCAGCAACGTCACGGAACTCGGTTCGTACAACGACTCCGGCAGGACCGGCAACTACCAGTTCGTGGCGAACAATTGGGACAGCCGCTACCAGCGCTACCAGCAGTCGCTCGTCTGGGTGTCCGGGCAGGACGGCGGCAAGGACATGGCCCACTGCCTCCGGGGCAACGGCGGGGCAAACTGGTACGAGTCCTCGATCGTCGCGCGCAACGGTACGAACTCCTCGCACTACGACTGCACCAACAACGGCACCTACAACCAGGGTTTGGACCAGGTGGGCGTCGACCTGAGCAACTGGTGACAGGTGCCTGAGTAGGCAACAGGAGCCCTGGTGCGCCCCGTTGGGAGCGCACCAGGGCACACCAGTCGAAGGAGGAGGCCCAGATGATGCTGGGCAAACACAAGACCCTTGCGGTCGCGCTGGCCGTGATCATTGCCGCCATGGTCGCGGCGGGATTCGCGTATTTCCCGTCCGACGACGGCCAGACGGCCCGGGCGACGGCCAACACCCGCCGTTTCGTGCTGATCCTGGCAGGTGCTTCCGGCCAGTCGGAGTCGGAAAATTTCGACCTTGAGGTTGCCGCTCGCACGGAGGCCCTGACATCCACATGCATGAAGTCGCACGGATTCCAGTACCTGCCCAAGAACCCGCACAGCGTGGTTGATGTCGAGGACGCATCAGACTTTTCGAGCCTCGACTACGCGCGCAAGCACGGGTTCGGAATATCGGTATTTCCCCACTTCGCCCCTGAGGCCACGGCAGCCAAGAGCTACCTGAAGACCCTTTCCGCTGCTTCCCTCAAGGCTTACGATGCGACCCTTCCCGGTTGCGTCGACAGCTCACAGCGTACGACCGAAAAGGAATATGGAATCCCGGAGGCGAACTCCGAGTGGGCTCGGGTGGACGGTGAGGTGCAACACGACAGACGTTACCAATCGGCACTTGAGACGTGGAGATCCTGTGCGGCGGCGGCCGGTCATCCGGCGCAATCCCGTCTCGCGCTCATCACGGACCTGCGCAAGGAATACACGTCCGTGATGGCCGGAGTTCAGGGTGGGGACCAAGTGCTGTCCCGGGACCAATTGGCGGCGCTGGCCGCTCAGAATCCTACGTGGCGGAAGTTCCATCAATCGGAACTCGATGCCGCCGTGGCGACATTCGCCTGCTCGCAAGCCGCCGATCGGAAATATGTGTCTATATTCTTCCAGTACCTGAACCGGAACAGTTGAGGGCGGCGCGCTAGGGCGCGTATCGAGTCCTGATCACCGGCTGGTCCGGGGGAGGTCTTTAATCCAGATCATCGAGGCACGCAGGTGGAGGCCAGCGAGGTAGCTGCCGGGGGTCTTGTCGTACCGAGTGGCGATGCCCCGCCATGCCTTGAGCTTGTTGATCAGGCGCTCGACGGTATTCCTCTCCATGTAGAGGTCGGCGTCGTGGCCCACGGGCCGACCCCCCTTGCTTCCCTTCCTCTTCCGGTTCGTGGCCTGGTCCTTCTTCTCTGGGATGACCGCTTTGAGGCCGCGCCTGCGCAGGTGGGCGCGGTTGCCGCGGGTCGAATACGCTTTGTCACCGGCGACCGCGACCGGCCGGGTGCGGGGGCGTCCGACAGGCCCGCGGACCCGTATCTTCTTCAGGACGGGGATGAACTGCGGGCTATCCGCGTTCTGACGCGTAAATAGATCCTGGTCAGGGCGGGTGTGGGTAGGACTGTGCGCCCGGTGACCGTGGCGGGCCGCCGGGTGTCTGGGCTGCCGGTCAGACGGCGGCCTCCCTCGGGTTGAGGGTGACGGTGTAGCCGAGTTGGTTGAGCTGGTTGACGGCCCGGCGGGTGGCGCGTTCGGGGTCGCGTTGGGTGTAGTAGGTGGCGCCGAGTTCCTGGTAGGGCACGTTGTCGGTGAGCATGTGCCAGAGCGCGGTGATGATCGAGTGCTCGACGGCGACCAGCGCCCTGAGCGGGCCGCGGCGGGCGGTCAGGCGCTTGTAACGGGCCTGCAGATAGGTGTCTTTGGTTCTCACGGCGCCGAACGCGGCGATGCCGAGGGCGCCCTTCAGGTAGGGGTTGCCGGGCCGGACTTTGGTGCTTTGGTGCGGCCGGCGGACTCGTCGTGGCCGGGGCAGACCCCGGCCCAGGAAGCGAGGTGTTTGGCGGTGGCGAAGCGGTTCATGTCGCCGCCGGTCTCCGCGATGATCACTTCGGCGACGGCCCGGTTGATCCCGGGGATGGTGTCGAGCAGGTCGAGGGCGCCACGAAAGGGTGCCATCGCCTCCTCGATGCGTCCGGTGAGCTGCTCGATCATCGCGGTGAGCTGGTCGTACTGGTCCAGATGCAGGCGGGCCAGGAACGCGTGGTGTTCGCGGAAGCGTCCGGTCAGGGCCTCGGTGAGTTCGGGGATTTTGTTGCGGAGCTTGCGTTTTGCCAGGTCCGCGAGGACCTGCGGGTCACCTTCACCGCGGATGAGGGCTTCGAGCATGGCCCGGCCGGAGACGCCCATGATGTCGGAGGCGACCGCGGAGAGTTTGATGCCGGTGTCCTCCAGCAGTTTCTCCAGCCGCTGGACCACGCGGCTGCGTTCACGGGTGGCGGTGGTCCGGGCGCGCGTGAGGTCCCGTAGTTCGCGGACCGGCTCGGGCGGCACGAAGGAGGGCCTCACCAGGCCGTGGGCGCCGAGCTGGGCGAGCCAGGCCGCGTCCGAGACGTCCGTCTTGCGGCCGGGTAGGTTCTTGACCTGCCGTGCGTTGACGAGGATCACGTTCAACTCGCCGGCCGGCACGTAGGAGAAGGGCTTCCAGTAGTCCGAGGTCGCCTCGATCACCACCAGCGTCACCCGTGCGGCGAGCAGATGGTCCCGCAGGGCAAGGACCGCGTTCGTCGTCGAGCCCCACGTCGTGGTCTCGGTCGTGAAGGACCCCCGCCGCTTCGTGCTCGGGGTGCGGACACACGCCTTGGCGTCCTTCTTGCTGATGTCGAGGCCCACGCAGCGTTCGTGCAGCACGTCCACGGCCTTGCTCCCTCCCGTGCCCAACAGCCGAGTACGTCGTTCCGGGAGGGCCAGGGTGAATCAGGAATTCTGACGCACGTGCTCACAGCAACACTCCACGGTTCCCGTGGACGGCCCCCAGCACCACGCTGACCTGCGAGCTCGCCGGCATCACAGAAATATCGGTTTCGTCCGGAACGGACACCACCACGATCCCGAACGGCATCACCCCAGGTCAGGGCAGACAGAAGCACCTCCAGCGCGCACACGGGATTTACCACGCCCCCGGCGCGCACCGAAAGTGCGCTGGATCGCTGACCTGCGGTCAGGACGAATGCCAGCGGGCGGCACTTGCGGTCGGCGGCGAGATGGACCTTGCTGGTCTGTCCACACCGCGAGCGCCCCAGGAGAGCAGCCTTCAGCCGGACTTTTCGCCGTCGCCGGACGCGTCGTCGCTCTCCCTGCACGGGATCGGTCCCGGCGTTCTGCCCGTTTCGTCCTTCGAGGCTGCCCCTTTTGACCTAGGCTCCTCCTCCTCGGCGGCAGCCTTCTCGAGGGCGGCGAGGACGTCTTCGTCCAGGTGCATCCCGGCAGCGTCGTGGTGAGCGCGCGCGGTGGTGGAATCGACACTGACCAGGGAGACGTCCACCTCGCCCTGCTTCGCGGCCTCCGCGATCATTCCCTCCAGCAGGGCCTCGAAAACACCGGCATCGCGCCACTGCCGGAAGCGGTTGGACACGGTCGACCAGGCGCCGAACTCGGCCGGCATCTCCCGCCACTGCCCGCCGGTCCGGAACCGCCAGATCACACCCTCGAACTGCTGCCGCAGCCGCTCGGGATACGGGCCATGCCTGCCGATCGGCAGATACGGGCCGATAAACTCCCACTCCACATCCATGAGTTGCGCGCGCGTCATTCGAGATGACCTACTGGATCAAGCCCTCCCACAAGGGCCGATCCCGTAGATTGATCAAGAGTCGGTACACGCCCTAACGGGCGAGGAACGGGGTCAGTGCCGCGCTGAGTTCGGCGGGCGCGTCCATGGCGATGAGGTGCGCGGCGGCGGCGAACTCGACCAGGGTTGCGCCGGGGATCTCGGCGGCGTAGCGGCGGGCGATCTCCTGGAAGTCGGCGACGTCCAGCTTGCCAACGCCCACCAGAGTGGGGACGGAGATAGCAGCGAGGTCGCCGGTCGCGGGGCCCTGGGAGTGCTCGCCCACGACGGCCTGATTCTCCAGCGAGGTCCGCAAGGGGCCGCGGAGTTGGTCGGCTAGTCCGTCGGCCACGTCGTCCCAGCCGCGGGCGGGTCCGCGCAGCCACATGTCCAGGTTGATGCGGACGGCAGCGTCCAAATCGCCCGCCTCCAGGGCCGCCGCCTCGGCCTCGTCGTACGCAATCATGTCCGCGGACCAGTGGTAGCGCGGCCAAGGCGCGGCGAGCATCGCGAGGGAGTGCACCCGGTCCGGGTAGGTGAGCGTGAAATCCAGGGCCACGCGGCCGCCCCAGGAGGCGCCCACGAGCCGGACACGTTCGTGGCCGAGATGGTCCAGAAGACGGCGCAGGTCGTCGGTCTCGCGGAAGGAGCCACTCGGGGGCGCGGACCTGCCGAAGCCGCGCAGGTCGTACCGGATCACGGTGTGCCATTTTGCGAGTGCGGGCACGACCGCGTCCCATATGCGGTGATCGGCGACACCGGCGTGCACGAGCACGACGGGCGAGCCGCCACCGACGAGGTCGTAGGAAAGATGTCCAAAGTCGTCGTTGAGCATGAGCATGCATGGATGATCGCAGGGCCATCATGTATGAGCCACCGAGGATACGCGCCCTAACGCGCCGTCTCGTCGACCAAGGCAACATCATGCGTGCGTTCCGCCCAGTCGATTCCGCAATAGATCAAGGCGATTCCTTCCCAGTCCTTGGTCTTTGCACTGGTCACGAACACATGCGGGCCACGCGTCGCACTCATCCCAGGCATCGGCGGCTGCGCGGACGTGCCGCCACCTCACGAGCCGTTCGTGACACCAGCGCGCCCTGCTGGCCTCGGTCTGCGCGGGAGCTCGAACGGCTCGGGCGTACCACCCCTTCCGTGTCGGTGATGACTGTGGGCCTTCCGCCCTCCAGCACGCAGACCACCGAGTTGGTCGTACCGAGATCGATTCCCACCTCCCGGTGAGCCGGCCGCACGCGGCAGTTCACCGGCCAACGGTGCATCAACAGACAACCCATCACTGGAGGTTCACCATGAAGGCGATCGTGACGCGACGATTCGGCAACCCGCCCACGATGGCGGTGGACGAACGGCCGAGGCCGGCTGTCCATGAGGGCTTCACGCTCGTCAGGATGCATTCCGCGACGATCAACCAGCTCTCCAACACGATCCGGAGAGGCGATTTCGGCTTCCCGACGGCGCCACTCGTGCTTGGCAACGAGGGGGCCGGCATCGTTGAGGAAAGTGATCGGTTCGCTCGCGGCACCCGGGTGGCCGTCTATGGCCGTTCCGACCTCGGGGTCAGCGTGGACGGACCCTTCCAGCAGTGGGCGTTGGCGTGGGACGACCGTCTCCTGCAGCTGCCTGACGGCCTCGACTGGGCGGAAGGGGCGGTGCTGACGGTCAACTACCTGACCGCCTACCTGGCCCTCACCAAGGCTGCGAAGGTGCGCAGCGAGCAGAGCGTGCTGGTGTCCGGGGCCACCGGCTCACTGGGCCATGCCGTGATGCAGACGGCCCGCGCGCTTGGAGCACGGCCCATCGCACTGGTCTCGTCCGCGCACAAGGCGCGCCGGGCGGCCGGGGCCGGAGCGTGGGCGGGGCCGTGGTGGAGCGGGCGTGGACATCCAGGCCGACCGAAGTACGCTCGGAAAACATCCGGTGCCTCCCGGTAAATGCGGCACCACCCGCCACCGTGCCCACCGGCAGGCAACCCGCGTCAACTTACGTGAGGGGCACCGGTCTTGTGTCTTCTCTGGGTCGAACCCACCAACGCTTCATACGATCTCATTGGCAGCCGGGTCGTCGTGGGGCGCCGGGCGGCCAATCGATGAAAGCCTCGAACGGCAGAAGTTTGAAAGCCACACCCGGCGCCCCTGGGTGGGGTGGATGAACCATACGAAGGGCTCACCGCCTCCCGCAGAACAACGTAGGGAAGGTTGAGCGATGTTGCGTTGGATCCTGGGTGCCCCTACTTGATTTCGCTCGGCTGCTCGGCGGAGTGGGAGCGTCGATGGGCTGCGACTCGTTCGCGGGTGGCGCATCGGCGGGAGCAGTAGCGACGTTCGGGACCGCTGCCCTGGGTGATGAAGGCGTTCTGGCAGGTGGGTGACGCGCAGATCCTGCCGGGCGGGCGCTGACGGTCCCAGACGAGGACGGTCAGGGCCATGCAGGACGAGGCGAGAAGCCACTCGTCCCAGGGGGCGTTGTCGTCGTGGTCGAGGTGAGGATGCCAGGGGGTGCTGCCGCCGTGCGAGGTCAGACGGAGCAGTCCGGTGTGTTCCTGCAAGAGGCGGTTGAGGGTGGCTGCGGCGCCATCAGCGTGCTCGGCGGCGAAGACCTGCCGCAGCAGGGCGGCGGCTGCGCGCATCCCGGCAACGTCGCGGGTGGTGAGGTCGATGGGGTCTGTCTCACCGTATGCGCGGAGCACGTCGGCGACGTCGGCCGGGTCGGGGCAGTCGTCAGCGAGAGCGTTGATCAGGGCGGCGGTCCGCCGAGCCGTGGTCAGCACAGAGTGCCGGGTGGACCAGTCGTCGCCGTTGGAGGACACACGTGGAATGTAACGCATCTTGCTGAGTTTTGAGTTACCTCCGTAACGTCTTGCGGATGAAAAGGCGTTACTCACTCCGCCACTATCTCGCCGCGGCAGTGGCAGCTCGTGCCGGGGACGAGATGTCGGGACCGGCGCTGATGCTGACAGGATTCGCCCTGGCCGGATCGACTACCGACGCGTCCTCGCTGCTCGCGGGTATCACGATCTCTGCCGCGGCAGGGGGCCCGGTGCTCGGGGCGCTCCTCGACAGAACAGGACGGCCAGGACGCCTGCTGGCCACGGCCCTCCTCCTCTATGCGGTAGGGCTGGGGATGATTCTCTTGGGACTCGGCCGTATGCCGTTCACTGTCACCATCCTGATCGCCGTGCTGACAGGACTGCTGGGACCGGCCCTGTCAGGTGCATGGACGGCCCAACTGCCCCTTGTGGTGCTGGGCGCCCACCTGCCCCGGGCGAACACGCTCGATGCCATGACGTTCAGCGTGGCGAGTCTGGCCGGTCCGGCTCTCGCCGGCGGCGTGACAGAGGCGCTGGGAGCCCCGACCGCCGTGGTGGTCTCCGTGGGGCTCATTGCCTTGGCACTGCCCGCCGCGTGGATGCTGCCCGCCCGTCCCGGTCGGGCGCGGGCCGCTCGGTCAACCTCGGTGATCAGCGACCTCGCTGCCGGAATGCGGGTCATCGTCGGACGGCGGGCTTTGGCCCGAGCGACCCTCACCTCGGTCGTCTCCTGCATCGCCCAGGGCATGCTGACGGCGTGCATCCCACTCCTGGGCGAGCGCGTCCTGGGCGGAGCCGGCCGCGGCGCGATGCTGCTCTCCTGTGCGGCGATCTCCGCCCTGGCGGCCAACACCGTGCTCGCCCGGTTTCCGCGTTCAGCCGCCCCCGACACCATCATCTGGGCCAGTGCGCTCGTCCAGGCTGCCGCGCTGACCTTGGCCACACGGGGTCAACCAGTCGCGCTCATCGTGGCCGTACTCATCGCGGGGATCGGCGAAGGACCCCAACTGGCCGCCTTGTTCGCCATCCGCCACCGGGAATCCCCAGGACACCTCCGCGCCCAGATCTTCACCACCGGCGCCAGCTTGAAAATCACCGGATTCGCACTGGGGGCAGCGGTTGCCGGACCGGTCGTGACCCGGTCCCTTCCAGGCGCTTTGGCACTCGCAGCGAGTATGGCGTTCCTCGCAGCACTGGCCTTCTTCGCGATCCCGTCAGCAACCGTCAACTCGTCAGAGGACGGCGCGATGTCGAGTTGATCAGGACCAAACCTTCAGCCAGCCCTAAACAATCACTCAACCTTCGGGTGGAGACCGGTGAACTTCCGTACGCGGATGTCGCCGGCCGGGGTGGTCAGACTGGTTCCCAGATTGGGAACCAGCTGGTGATAGAAACTTGGAGCGTTATGAGGAAGACCGCGAAGTCCACCGGGAAGTCCCGTCCGAAGCGCCCGCCGGTCTACCTCGAGGCGTCAGGACGGGTCGGATCGCGAACCGTCTGCGGGAGCATCGTTCGCCCCACGCTGTCAGCATCCGTCACACTCTGCGATCGTCGACATGACTGAGAGTGACGTCTCGACTATGCTCACCCTGTGTCCACTGCATCCGTTATGTCGGCTTCCTTGATTCCTGCCGGGATCGATGCAGTGACGCGATACCTCGACCTTGCCGGCGTCTGCTCGTGCGCGCTGCTGGGCGGTGCTGTGGCTCGCACGGCGGGCCTGGACCTGTTCGGGTTCTTGGTGGTCGGCGTCATCTCCGGCCTGGGCGGGGGCATGATCAGGGATGTGCTGCTGCAGCACGGCACGCCGGTGGCTCTGACCGACTACGCCTACCTGGCGGTCGCCTTCGCCGGTGCCGCGGTCGCTTTCCTCATCCAGGTCAGTGAACAGTCCTGGACCCGGCTGTTCACCGCTCTCGACGCCGCGGTGATCGGGTTCTGGGCAGTCGCGGGCGCCAACAAGACCTTGGCGGTCGGCCTGGGCTGGCTCCCGGCCATCCTGCTGGGCACCCTCACCGCCGTCGGCGGCGGCGCCCTGCGTGACGTCATCCTTGGCCGGGTGCCCGCCGTGTTCGGCGGCAACGGCCTGTACGCCACGGTCGCCCTGATGGTTGCCGCGGTCACGGTGCTCTGCTCGTACCTCGGAATCCCCGAGGTCGGCATCGGTCTGGGCATCGCCCTGGCCCTGGTCTTCCGGCTCACCGCCGTGCACTACGGCTGGAACCTGCCCAGCGGCCTGGACTGGCAGCCCCACTCCCCACGGGCCTCGCTGATGCGGCGCCGCTCCCGTCCCTCCTCCCGCCGCGAGGGAAAGGCCGACTCGCGCAAGGAGGAACCGTGAGCGACCGCGACCGTGCCCATGCTGTGCTGGCCGGCCTCGAGGGCATCCGCTCCGACCTCGAGGACTTCTACAAGGACCTGCACAGACACCCTGAACTCGGCCTGCGAGAACACCGCACGGCCAAGAAGGCGTCGGACGCCTTGCGGAACTTCGGCTATGAGGTCACCGACGGCATCGGCGGAACCGGGGTGATCGCCATTCTGGCCAACGGCGAGGGCCCGACCGTCATGGCCCGCGCCGACATGGACGCCCTCCCGGTACGCGAGCAGACCGGTCTGCCCTACGCCTCCACCATCACCGTGACCGGCGACGACGGCACCGAGCAGCCTGTAATGCACGCCTGCGGGCACGATGTGCACGTGACCTGTCTGATCGGCTGCGCACGGCTGATGGCCCAGGCCAAGGACGCCTGGCGAGGCACCTTCCTGGCGCTCCTCCAGCCCTCGGAGGAGAACGGCGACGGCGCCGACGCCATGATCGCCGACGGCCTGACGTCGAAGGCGCCCCGACCCGACGTAGTGCTCGCCCAGCACGTCCTGCCCTATCCGGCCGGCTACGTCGGCACCCGTCCCGGGTCATTCCTGTCGGCCGCGGACAGCCTGCGCGTCACCGTCCACGGACGAGGAGCGCACGGTTCCATGCCCCAAGCCGCGGTGGACCCCGTGGTGATGGCCGCGATGATCGTCGTACGCCTGCAGACCATCGTCTCCCGGGAACTCGCCGCCACCACCCCGGCAGTGGTCACCGTGGGCAGCATCCACGCCGGGACCGGCCCCAACGTCATCCCTGACAGCGCCGTCATCCAGCTCAACGTGCGCACCTACGACGACGCCTCGCGCACCCAGGTTCTGGACGCTATCGAACGGATCGTCAAAGCCGAGTGCGAGGCGTCCCGCTCGCCCAAGGCGCCCGAGATCGAGCGGACCGCCTCCTTCCCGCCCACCGTCAACGACGAGGCGCCGACCCGGCGCGTCGCCGAGGCGTTCGCCGCCCACTTCGGCGACGACGCACACACCATCGACCTGCAGACCGCCAGCGAAGACATGAGCGAGATCCCCAAGGCGTTCGGCACGCAGTTCACCTACTGGGGCATCGGTGGCATCGACACCGATCTGTACGCCGCGGCCGCCAAGAACGGCACCATCGCCCAGGACATCCCGGTCAACCACAGCCCCACCTTCGCCCCGGTCACCCAGCCAACCCTGGACACCGGCGTCAGCGCCATGACCGTCGCAGCCCTCGCCTGGCTCGGCGCGTGACGCAGGCCCCGCACCTTCCTGGCAGAGCTCCGGAAGAAGGCACCGACCGCCGAGGCATCGAGTATCCGGGACCGACGCAGGCGTACGCCCAGCCCGTCTTCTCGTCCCAGGAGACGGATTCCGCCCGGGCCTACGCAGAGGCTCACATCCCACCTCAGCCGGATGCGCATCTGCACGTCCGGGCGGGCGCCCAGGTTGAGGCGGACGATGCCCGGCGGGACACCGCGGTCGACTAGGCCCTGTCGTCAAATGATGATCTTGAGTGGTGGATCATGGTCGGGTGATACGTCGTCATGAACTGTCCGATGCCGAGTGGGAGTTCGTCCGG
>LRTP01000149.1 GCA_001550305.1 Streptomyces diastatochromogenes | reverse complement strand
TCTGCCGTCCGGCGCGCGGCGCTGGCCAGGCTGCCCGCGCCGCTGCGGGCGGACACCACGGAGTCGGCCTACGGGGTGCGGACCTCCAAGAGCCTCGTCGGGCTGAATCACTGGCTGCCGGTGATCGACGCGCCGCCCCGTTTCACGCTGGTCGCGCAGTCGGGACTCGCCGCCCACGCCACCGTGCGCGGCGGGCGGCTCCCCATCGCCGCCGGGGAGGTGACGGCGGACACCAGGAAGGTCGAGGCCGCGGTGACCGAGGCGACCGCCCGGACGCTGCGGCTTCGGGTCGGTTCCGTCATCGACGTGGACGGCTTCGGGGGCGCGCCGCTGGTCGTGCGGATCACCGGGATCGTGGAGCCCCGGCACCCGCAGGGCGGTTACTGGTCCGCGGAGCCGGTCCTGCGCACCCCGGGCGTGGCCGCGGACGCCCCGGTCCCGCCGCAGTTCCACTGGGACGCGGGCCTGCTGCTGGCGCCCGGCGCCGCCCCGGTGCTCCTCGGCAGCCAGGGACAGCCGGAGCTGTACTGGCGGTTCGCCCCCGCCACCGACCGGCTCACCGCACAGGACGTCCCGGGGCTCGTCTCCCGGATCGCCTCCCTCGAAGGCGGGCCCGAGCTGCTGCGGATGCGCGAGGTGGCCGGGGGCACCGCGGCCGTCGCCACCGATCTGGAGACGGTCGTCGGCTCCTACACGACGACCCGCGCGGCGATCACGCCCGTCGTGGCGGTCGGGGCGTTCGGGATCGGCGCGGTCGCCGCCGTCGTCCTGGTGATGGCCGGCGGGCTGGTCGCCGCCC
>LRTP01000148.1 GCA_001550305.1 Streptomyces diastatochromogenes | reverse complement strand
ACGGCGAGGAACGCCGCCCGCGCCGGGTCCGCGCCTTCGAGCTTGGCAATGATCGTCGCGATCAGCGCAGTGCGCCAGGAGTGCTCTGCCACTGTCTCGGGCTGGCGTACACCCGCCATCCACCACCCGGTGCGAGCGGTGTGCTTGAGCGTCCCCGCCTCGTACAGGAAGTTCGCCACCGCTGACAGGTCCTCTGCCACCTCGGACTCCTTTCACGCCTCGGCGAGGCGGATTGCGTACTGGATGCTCTCCAGCTCCCGGCGAGCGCGCGCCGACAGCTCCCGGCTATCCAACATCACGGTGAGGCGGTCGCGTAGGGCGTGGCCTGCTGCACCGGATCGCAGCAGGTTGGGGCGGATCTGGAGAAGTGACCATACGCTGTGGACGTTCAGGTCCACGTACCCGTGATGCAAGGCGAGGCCAGCAGCGAGGTGCGCGAGGAGCCGTTCGCCAGGCCATGGGCCGGGCGTGCGGCGTGCGATGAAGTCGTCGGACAACTCCAGGTGCGGGGTCTCCCCGAGCCAGTACGCCCAGTAGTTGAGGTTCGCGGCCTCGCCCGCCTCGTCACCTGTGAGGTCGTTGTTGATGAAGTAGTTCATGCGGTCGCGGTCGCCCTGCCGGGCGGCGACTGCCGCGACGGAGCGGCTGTTGAGCCAGCGGGTGAGCCAGTCTTGGGGCCGCTCGATGCTCTGCTGGTAGGCGAGCCATTCCGCGGTGTCGGCCTGGTTGTCGTATCCGCAGAGGTAGAGGGCCTGGCGGCGGAGGAGGAACTGCTGCTGGCCACGGGCCTGCTCGGCCGTACGGCGCATCTGCCGGAAGAACGTGGTCCGGTCGCCCGACGGCAGCTCGGGCCCGGCGGCCGCAGGGCCTCGGCGCGGCCGGAGAGGCGAGGGGAGCTCACGTACGGGCTGAGGCGCTACGCCGTTGAGAGGCCAGACCAGCACCTCGACCAGGTCGCGTTGCATCACCCAGGCCCCGAGCGGGCTCTCCTGGACTGCGGCCTCGTCGTCTAACGCGCTCGCGAGAAGTACGTCCGCTTCCAGGGCGCGCTCAAGGGCTTGGAGGAGAGCGGGCGCGGTGCCCATCTGCATGAGCCGGTGGCGGTGCATGAGTATTTGCCCGGTAGGTACAGCGGTCAGGGGGCGGCGTCCGGTTTCCCAGCCGGCGATCGTGTCCGCGCTGACCTTTAAGAGCTCGGCTGCCTCCTCCTGAGTGCGTCCCTGCTGCTCTCGTATCACGCGAAATACGTAGCCCGAGATGACGCCGGCGCGGGGGCGACTGGATGAACCCTGACTGCCGGTCAGGGTGGGTGGCGAACTCGGCCGCATGACTGCCCCAATCCCGGTGACGGACGGCAACCTACCTGTACTCCCGGTCACTTCAGCAGCTGAGCGAGGGTTTCTACTGTCGTAGTCCTCACCAGACGAGCCTAGTAGGGAGGCTCTCCGCATGTGCTCTGATGCTGAAGCCCGCCCCCCGATGGAGGCCGCCTCCGGGGGTGATGTTCCTCCCCGGCCGTCACCGAGGCCGGCGGTCGGTGCCTGGGCCTCTCATTTTCCGCCCTGGCCAAACGGAGCGGACCACCCCCGACGGGAGACTTCATGCACTCACTGATCGCGAGCCCGTTCCTGGACCAGCACATGCTCGTACGGCCGGGAAGCCGCGGCGGAGCCCTCCTGCCCGCGGCCCGCTACGAGGAGCTGCGCTCTCTCGACCCGGCCGAGCCGGCCCCGGCCTGGCTCGCGGACACCGTCCGGGACCAGTGGAACGACCTGGACGTGGCGGGCCGCCCTGCGGGCGAGTACCTGCTCGTCCGGCAGCCGTCCGCCTGGGGCTACTCAAAGGCCAGCTGGGAGGTCAACCTCGGCTGCAACTACGCCTGCAAGCACTGCTACCTCGGACTCAAGGTCAACTCGGGCATGCCGCTGGAAGAGAAGCTCCAGTGCCTGGAGGTGATAGCCGCGGCCGGAGTGCTGTGGCTCCAGATCACCGGCGGCGAGCCGACCATTGACAAGGACTTCATGCGGTCGTACCGCCGGGCGTTCGAGCTGGGCATGATGATCACGGTCTCCACCAACGGGTCGCTCCTGTGGCGCGAGAACCTGCTCCGCCTCTTCGATGAGTGCCCGCCCTACCGCGTCACGGTCTCCATGTACGGCGCGACGAAGGCCAGTTACGACGAGCTGACGCAGCGGGACGGCGCCTGGGACCTGTTCGTCCAGGGCATGAACGCCGCCCGCCGGGCTCGGCTGCCACTGCGCATGAGCATCATCGTCACCGAGGACACCGCCTCGGAGGAACAGGCGATGATCGGCCTCTGCGAGCAGTGGGGCGTGGAGTACAACGTCTTCACCAACATGACCCCCACCATCTACGGGGGCGGTGAGGTCCTCACCGCGCAGTCCAAGGACCACTTGCGGATGCGGAAGCCGTTCACGGGCTGCAACGCCGGCCACACCTTCTTCCACACCGACCCGCACGGGCTGGTGTCCATCTGCAAGATCGGCCGCGACGACCAGATCAGCATCCCCCGTGAGGGGATCCAGGGCCTTGCCCGGCTGGGTGCGATCGCGGACCGCCTCATGCTTCGCACCGGAGGCTGCTCAGGTTGCCAGCTCTCCGGTTCCTGCACCGTGTGCAGGCCCCTGGCCAAGCACTACCAGGAGGCGAAGGCACCACTCGCAAGTTACTGCCAGCACGGACAGAAGAAAGCAGGCTGAAATGACCGCTGTAGCAGTCGAGATCTCCCCGAGGCGCCCGCTGCCCGACGACGGGCCCACCCAGACAGGAGGCCTGCCGTACTTCACGCGGCCCGTCCTCGCAGCGACTCCGCCGGTCACCGAGATCACCGCCATCACCGACATGGACGAGGTCATGGACAGCGTGAAGTGCTCGTGCAACGCGGGCGACGACAACCCCCACTGACCTGATCCGATCTGCGTCTGACCCGGTCCTGAATGCGCAGGCCCCGGCGTGTCGGCGCTGGGGCCTGCGGCAGGTGCGCGGCATGGGTAGCGTGCGAGCATGCGCTTTCACTGGGGCTGGATCGAGCCCGTGATGCCCGTGCCGTACGTGCCGACTCTCGGCCCTGTCCGTCGCGAGGACCCGCTCCCCGGCCTGTTCGAGGCAGTCGTGGAGGTCGCCGGAACCGGCCGCTTCCTTCCGTACGACAAAGACCGCCGTTGGTCCGGCACCAAGGCTGAATGCGTCCTGGTCGACGCCATCGAGCATGACCACCGCCAGACCCTCGTGCCCACGCTTGTAGAGCGCGGTGCCGGCGTCGTGAAGGTCCACGTGTACGGGGCTGCCCCGGACAGCCTGTCCGCCGGCGCCGACCTGGCTCGGAAACTCGCGTCTGTCCACGGTGCCGCCAAGGCCCGGGTCGTCTGGTTCCTCGGCCCCGACCAGCCCGAGGCGTACGCCCAGGGCGCGGGAACCCGCGTTCAGCTCAAGGACTTCAATGACGGACCTGGACAGCTTCCGGGCGTGCCGGTCCACGAGGACAAACAGATTTCCGAGGAGGCCGGTTTCGGTGCCTTCGCCGAGCAGATGGCGGCTGACGGGTTCGCGTTCCTGCACGAGCAGATGCGCGCCGCGACCGTTGGCCCTGTCCTCACGGTCCTGCACGACGGCCGCGTGGCCGGCGCCATCGGCCCGATGGAGACCATGGCCGACGCCAGCGGAGCCGCTCGCCTGCTACCCCAGTACTTCGGCGTGCTGCCGCAGTTCCGCGGCTGCGGCTACGGGCGGGCCCTGTGGCGCGCGGCGATGCGCTGGGGGCACCAGCACAGCGCCGCGTACCAGCTGCTCCAGACCGAGGTGGGAGGCGCCTCTGACCGCCTGTGCGCGGCCGAGGGGCTGACGTCGCTGGGGTTCGTCAACCAGAGGGATGTGTGACGACAGCCGACCGACTGGAGGAGGTCCACGAGCGGGTGAGCGCTTACCTGGCGGGGGTTGGACGTTGACCGGCTCGCGCGGCGGGTCGTGAAGGCAGCCGTGTCCGATCTGGACTACACGTCACGAGACGGACCGGCGTTGGGGGGAAAAATTTCTGTCACACGTTCGAGTGACTCATGGCAAGCGCGCATATATGCCTGGTCACCATGGTCAAGCGGGGGTTAGGCGCGTCTCCATCTCCTGAGCAGCGTCCGCCGCGGCGGCATCTCCCAGCCCCTGGACCTCGAACGGGCACCCGGCCTTCCCTATCAGCCAAGATGAAGATCGCACCGAAGGTGCCCGGAGGGGTGGTTGTGTGCCCGCTACTCTTCCTGCTTTTCTGCCCGCAAGCCCAGCTGACCGAGGCCCTCGTCGAGAACTAGATCGATGATGTGAGGCGCGATTGGTTTTGGTGACCGGATCGACACGTCGAAGTCGACCGTCACCTCGGCTCCCTGGGTGGCGAACTGCAAAACGGCCACCTTGACGACGTCCCTCACCTTGTCAGCCGGCACACCCGCTATCCGCAATCGAAGTCCTGTGGGCCCAGGCGTCGGCTTCGTGCTGTTTGCGGCGCCGGGCGTAGGGCTTGCGGCCGAGTTTCGCTCGCTTCCTCTGCCCTGTGGCGTCGAGGCGTCGGACCCAGCTGTACGACCTGTGGAGGGCTCCGCCACGGCCTGTCCGGTCCCTGCGGCTGCATGTACCGAGGCGTTGCGTTGTGCGAGTGCGTCGAGCGCAAGTGGGGCACGCACCAGCCATGTCCCGGGCTGGAAGTCGATCTCGCCTGGTATCACGTCCTCCCCCAACCTGATCACTGCATCAGGCGCACGCCACTGGCTCCCCGACACCAGGGCAAACACGCTGCGCTGCACGCCAGCGCGCAAGCATTCGCGCAGCACCTCAGCCGAGGCCAGCTTTGGCAGGCGCGGATAGCGCTGGAAGGCGTGCAGGAGCGCTTCGATCTCGATGGCTTCTGCTTCCGATGGGAGCAACTTGAACCGCTCGGAGAGGAGGGCGGCAGGGGCTAGTTTGTCCAGTAGTGCATCGCCAGCGCGGAGGTGTTCAGTGACACGGTCAGTCACCGTCTCGCTAGCACGGGCTGGGCCCAGGTCCTGGTGGAGGACTGCAGGCGGGGAGCCACCAATGCCGTTCGTCAACATGTATACATGCCGGTACGAAAGGACGAGGAGAGCGGGCAGTCTGTCCTCCGCCCGAGCGATGCGACTGCGGAGTTCATTCTGCTGTTCTTGGTTGAACCTCCTGAGCCGCGGGCCGTCCGCCTGCAGGTCCCGCATCGCGCTGACGGTGCGTGCGAGGCTGCGGGCTCTCCCCAGTGCCACGGAATCCGGGGCGACAACGACCAGCGTGTTCTTGTTGGTGCGACCGGATTGGTTGAAATCGGTGAGGATGCGATCCGCGAGGATCTGCACGGGCCCAGGGGTGCTTTCGGAGTCCGCCTGCTCGACGCGGTTCTCCGGATCCAGAAGTGCAAGGGTCAACTTCGGGACGTCAGGGACACCCGACGAGTCGTGCACGCCTGTGATGGTGCGCCAGAATTCCGAAGAGGGCGCAACTTTGCTTGTGGCCTCGGCCAATAGGGCGGAGATGGCTGTCTCCGCTATAGCGCTCTCCCGCTCGACTATAACCTTGTTCAGGTTCGGCTCCGTGGTGAACCGATAGCGACCTCCCTCATAGCGCATGTAGAAGGCAATGTTCTTGACTGTGTCCCGCACATCTTCCAGCTGACCGCGTGACAGTCCTGGGCGCCCGACGCCGACAATCATCTGCGCATCAGAGGCACCCAGCACTCGCTCCGCACTGAAGGAACTTACGAAGGCTGTTGTGGCCAGACCTGTAGTCACACGAAGCGTGGCGATTTCGCCGCCTCTGCGCTTGTCCTCCTGGCGCGCTCGTGAATTCTGCCGAATGATGTCTGCGTTGAGTGCGGCCTTATAGGACTCCCCCGCGAATCTCAGAACTTCGGCACGGACGCCGGGGTCGTGCAACGGCAGGTCGCCCGCGTGTATGAGCGGGGAGGCATGTCCTTCCCGGTAGAGCGCTTTGATAGTGTGGGAGAGGATGCGCAGCGCTCCCCTTGTGCGCTGGAAGCCGGATAGCGAGCCCCAGCGGTTGGTGAGTATGTCGATCAACTCGGGATGGAATGGATAGGCGGCTTCGATGCGGTCGCGGTAGTCCGGTTCTCGGTATATCGGTGGAAGGGCATCGCCGAACTGCTCGGAGTAATAGGTTCCATAGGCGTCGGCGACCCGTCGGCGTTCGGCCGCCGATCCAAGAGTCTTGAAAAGCCGGGTGTGCAGAACAGGGAAGATGTCATCACCCTCGACAGGCGTGATGGTGGCCTCAGTCCGGCCGAAGATCTTGGACAGCCGCTCCAACAGGTCCTCGCTGTTGACGGAGGCGAAATCCTCGAGGTGGGAGGCTGTCAACGTGGCCACCAGGCAGGTGCCTGGCACATTGGCAACAGCAGTGTTCAGCTCTTTAATAATCGTCAGAGTCGTGGTGGTCAACGATCCCTTGTCCGCATCGGAAGTGAGGGTCTTCGCCAAGTATTCCAGCGTCTCGTCCATCAGTATCAGGCAGGGCGAGTGCTCTCGGAGGAGATTCACGAGTTGGGTGGTGGAGGTCCCGCGACGAGCCTCGTCCTGGGTGCGAACGGCCTCGTATGCTTGAGCACCGCCAAGTTTGTAGGCGAGGTGACCAAGCAAAGTGTGTGCGGGAGTCCCGTTGTCCTTGGGGTTGCAGTCAGCTGTGAGTGCAGAGCCGTCGAGGACGACCACTCGGGCCTGTGGGACAGCCCCGCCCCGTATTGACTTGGCGAGTTCCCGGGCGAGCTGCGTGTCTGCCACCGATCGAGCAGAACCAAAAAGGTGGTACGCGGCCAGCAGGGTATGTGTCTTGCCTCCGCCGAACTCGGTCTGCATGCGGTATACGGCGTTGGCAGCCGGATCGCCGGACAGTCGGTTCCCGATTTCGACTAGCGCCGCTCGGAGATTCTCAGTCAGATAGGTCTTCTCCGCGAACAGAACCGGGTTCAGATAATCCGCGGGTCCGTCACCTTTCGCCACCAGTCCCAGGTCGGCGGCGAACCTGGCTTCCTCGAAGGAACCGTCGGCGATGTCATCGTGGGGTCGCGCTACCTCGTGCCACTTCTTCAACCTGGTCACAGCGAGGTCATCCATTTCCTGTGTTTGAATCGAAGAGAACGAGCTCTTCGAACTCCGGCGTGTACTTGGCGGCGCGTTCCGCCAGGTCCTCGCGACTGCCACCGAGTCCGAGCAGCAGGGTGCGTTCGCGGCTTCCCTCGGGAAGGAGCTCAGCCACTGCTGTGATCAGCGCCCAGAATGCAGGTTCTGCTGCGCCGCCGGTCGTTCCCAGTAGTGCGTCGAGCTCCTGGCGCCGTCCTTGGTCGTAGAGCAGGCAGGCCGCGTGCATGACATCAACCAGGGAGGGGCGAGGGCCCAGCGGAATGCGGCGTCGGTCGTCCGGGCCGAGCAACCGGTAGCCAGCGCCCCCGTTGCCCAGTTTCTTCATCAGGCCTCCTGGCGCGGTGAGCGCCTCGAGGCTCAGGTCGAACGCCCGGCACAGCATGTATGCCTCATCAGCGGGAATGTCCTGACTGTCGTAGGCCCAGCGCCAGGTGAGATACAGCAGTGACCGGTCGTCGAGGGCCTGGAGGGACTCACCTCCGGTGAGAGCCCTGGTCGCGTGCCGGGCGACCGCTTGTCGGGCGAGGACCATCAGCTGTTCCACATCGACCTCCTCGCCCGACAACCGCACGACCTGGGAGTAGCGCGCGAAGACCTCGAAGGCCGGCCCAATCGCGGAGACGAAATAGTCCGCCCCGGACAGCTTCATGTCGTCGAAGACAGCCAGACGTTCGGCTATCCGCGCGTCCAGCTCGCGGACGACATCGTCGAAGTACCCCTCCTCAGCAGCCACGACCTTGCGGCACACCAGGACGACCGAAGAGGCGAGAACCGAGCCCTTGTTGTCGGTGCTGCGGCCCTCGCGCTCGGACTGCATCGGCCACGACGTTGTCACGACGAGGCCGGCATCCCTCAGCCCGCGCAGGAGGTGTTCCCATGCTGTGGAGTCGGTGTGAGCGAAGACCAGGGAGACAATCCCGTCGTCGCGCACCACTCTGGCCACCTCGTCCAAGGCCCGCTGGAGGCGTTGCTCGAACTCTGTTCGGGATATGAACTCGGCTGACTTGGTGTCGGCCCGGTTCTGGATGACCTCGGCCTTCTTGGGGGTGAGGGAAGTGGCGAAGAGCTCGGGGTATAGGTGGCCGAGTGAACGCTTGAGCCAAACATAGAAGAAGTCGGAGAGGTCGCCGTACTGGAAGGCGTCATAGTAAGGCGGATCGATGATGACGGCGTCGAATTCGCCGTCATCGAAGGGAAGATGCTGAGCGTTGGCCCGCTGCACTCGGGACGGGTTGCCTGCGGTCGCGGCGACGCAGTGGCTCAGGGATTGGGAGATCCAGCCCACAGCGCTGCTCCATCCGCTTGGGCCTGCGCCGAAAGGGTCCACTTCGGTGAAGTCCCAGGCCATGCGGATTGCTTGTTGTGGGAAGGTGCTGCGAAGTGTTTCGCGGGGTGGAGTCCAGGTCGCGAAGGTCGAGTTGTAGTCCACGATGCGGTCGACAGCCAGCCCGAGGTAGGTGGCAAGTGCTCGCGCCCGCCCCTCGTCCATCCCTTGTTCGAGCATTGCGGTGTGAGCAGCCCGAACGCCCTGTGCCAGCACTGCGAGAACGAGCTGCTGACGGGCGGTGAACATACTGGACCAGGTGTCGATGCCATAGGTCAGGTTGGGGTAGCGACGGTACTGCGATCGAGTGATCGACTCGTCCGGCACCGCGCTGGTTCCGTCCGGATAGTCGTCAAGATCTTCCACGAGCGCGTCCGCCCGTGCTACGGCCTCTCGGTCCGCTTCTGTCGGCTCCCGGTAGACGCGCACCCCTGAGGGCCCAATATCGAGAACCGCGTACAGGTAGTTCCCGAAGCCGTGCTCGCGCGCGTAGCTTCGCAACTCCTTGTCCGGCCGGGCGGTACCGCAGGCCGGGCAAGTGACTGTGACCTGCGAACCGCGGCTGGTCTTGGTGCCGAGTTTCCAATCGCTGCCGTCAGCTGGCGCTCCCTCGGCGACGCGCAGCTCGACGCGGTCCTCGCCAATGTCGTAGTCGACACGGACGCGGTTGCGAGTGGAGTCGGCCAGCTTGCGGGATGAAATGAGCGGGATGGTTCGGGCGCAGCCGGGATCAGCGCATGGGACAGTGCGTGCCCAAAAGTAGACGGCAGCACGGTTGCCTTCCTTGACCCGTGGAAGGACCGATTCGAGGCGGGCGTCGGCTTGCACGCTGACCCAGTCGGCCCAGGTCCGGAACTCTTCCACAAGGTTCGGCCCGTCAGGCTCGTCCGCCTTGCCGTAGCGCGCCGGGTATTCGAGCACGCACTTCTGGATGAGATGAGCCACCGGGTTAATGTCGACAGCGGTTGTGTCGCAGCCGAGGCGTGCGGCTTCAAGAGGGATGGCGCCGCCACCCGCGAAACAATCCAACACCTTCGGGGGTCGATCAGGCCAGGCCGCCCTCAGGGATTTACGCAAGGGTTCCACAACGGCCGCGTGGGAGATCGCTGCGAAGGGCGCGGCGTTGCCGATGTCCGCCAGCAGCCGCGTCCGCTTCGCGGGACCGGGGTCGGGGACAAGGCTGGCGAGCACCACCGTGCGAGCCATCGACAAAGGCCTGCGGGCCCACCACAGGTGCATGGTGGAGATATGGCCGTGGCGCAGATGCTTCTCGCGACTGGAAGCAGCGTTGACCAGGGCGAGAGGGAGCTTTTCCTCGATGAGGGCACGTCTCACGACGCCTCCTGTTCTGCGGCGTCGACAACGGGACCTGGAGCGACCGAGTAGCGGACGTCATGGCTGGGGACGAAGCTGCCGGCCAGTGCGGTGGCAGGATCCTGGATTCGGTAGAGCCTGGGGTGATCGCCAGCGCAGTCCAGTACGACGTACAGCCAGTAGTCGCGGCCGAGCTTCACTGCCGTGACGTACTCGGACCAGGTCAGCTCGACTGCGCCGACTCCGGCGCGGCCCTTGACCTCGATGCAGCGCCGTTCGTCCTCACGCTCGGAGACCAGGTCGAAGCCGATGTTGTCCGACTCGACAGAGCGGATCTCCACGGCGCCGTGGCCGTGCTCGAAGTCAATGCTTACCTGAACTGCTATGCGTTCAATCTCGGGGTCGCTCAGGCCGCGACCGTAGCGAGGACACCCGTCGTCGACTCCGTTCTCGTCGGTCGGGGCAGGCAGAAGGAGGCATTGTGCCAGCACACGTACTGGCCCGCGGTCGACCTGTCGCGTGCGCGCAACGTCAGCGAGCCGCCGGTTTCGGCGCTCCTGAACCGTGCGCTTGGCAAGTTCGACCTTGCGGCGGCGACCCTCGGCGCCCGGCTTCCCAGCCTCCACCTCCTCGTCGAGGTCCATCAACTCGACCTCTTGGCGGGCAAGGACCGTGTTGAAGGAGGCGTTCAGGAACTCCTCCTGGATCGTGGCGGTGTGCTCGCGCTCCGCTCGAACCTCCTTCACACGACCCTCGAACACGTTCTGACGGGCCCAGGTGATCAGCTCGGCTTCTGAGCGGGGGGTTGCGCGATCCTTCTGCGCCGCGGTAGCACCCAATAGAAAGTCGTAGAGGACACCACCGGAGGCACGGAGCACCCCGTCCGCGTCACTGATGGTGGCGATACTTCGGTGTACCACCGACCGATGGCCGTCCACTACGTCTGCCTCGAGTAGGTGCAGGACGGCAGGGTTCTGCCGGCTCGGGTCAAGCAAGACTGCGCCTCGCTGCAGGGGCAGGTGGGTGGCCTCGATGATGTGGTCGATCAAGTTCTCGAACAGGGAGTGGCCGGGGCCGCAGAGCTCTGGTCGCGGCGCACCCAATTCGGCATCCTCGGCCATCCGACGCACGGCCACGGACTTGTCGAAGGTGATCCGCTCATAGGCTGGCTGGAGTTGGCGCAAGGTGCCCCGGTCCCGGTCCCTGGCTATCAGTAGGTCCGGGGTCCGATCCACGTGCACAGTGGTGTGGTCGAGCCTCGGGGTGGCCTTGCCCCCCGCGAAGTCGATCGCGTCTAGGAAGAATCGCTTCAGATGGTCCGGCGGGAGCCGTCGCTCCTCGGCGCGTTCGCTGAGCCTCCTCTGTAGCCGCCAGTCGATATGCCCTGTTGCAAGGGCTTTCGCTAGAAGTTCTTCGGCTCGTTCAAGGAGTTCTCGGTCGTACGTTCCCTCATCGGCGCCGAACTGTGCAGCTGTCTCCTGTGAGCTGCGCTCTCCGGCGACGACCGCCTGGAGCAGTTCCGGAAGCTTGTAGGCGGCGAAGACTTCTCCGATCACGTCGAACACTCGGTCGCCGAGCGATTTGCCCATCCATTCGAGCTTCTTCAGAACGGTCGCTAGGACGTGCCCTTCCCTGGTGTTCCCGGCGACCAGGTTGAAGATGTGGACCTCTTCGGTCTGTCCGATGCGGTGAACACGGCCCATCCGCTGTTCGAGGCGGTTTGGATTCCATGGGATGTCGTAGTTGACCATGAGATGGCAGAACTGCAGGTTAATGCCTTCGCCAGCGGCCTCGGTGGCCACCATGATCTGGGCGTGTTCGCGGAACGCACGCTCGGCAGCGATGCGCTCTCCAGCTCGCATACCGCCGTGTATGACCACCACGTCGAACTGCTCGGAGAGCTTTTCTTGCAGGAAGTCGAGCGTGTCCTTGTGCTCCGTGAAGATCAGCAGCTTCTTAGAAGAATCGTCCCCGACGCCGTATTTCTCCAGGACCTTCCAGAGTTCGTTGAGCTTGATCTCACTGCCTAGGCGCTCGGTTTCCTGTGCCTGCGCAAGCAAAGGACGAACAGCGTCGAGTTCAGCCGCGATCTCCTCGAGTGAACGCGGGAGGGCCGCGAGGGCCGCTTCTTCCTGCGCCCAGCGTTCTTCCTCGGTCCGATCAGCGTTGTCGTTGCTGGCTGGACTGGAGCCGACGGCAACGACCGACCGAGATTCTGGTGCGGGGCTGGCCAGTTCGCGCTCCAGCCGCTCCACTCGACGCTCCAGAGTCCGGCTGATGGCGCGTACCGAGGATGCCAGTCTGCGCTGCATCGTGGTGAGCGCGAAGCCGGAGACGGAGGCACGGCCTTCGCCGCGGATCTCGGCGAGGCCCTCGGTAATGAAGGCCGACACGGCCTGGTAGAGGTTCCATTCGGGGCCTTGCAGGTCGTACGCCACCGTGTGGGGTGTGCGCGGCTTGAAGAGCAGGTTGCCGCGCAGGTCCACCATCTGCTCTTTGGATGTCTTCGAGTAGTGCTGGGGGTGGACTTCGACGTGTTCGGGACAGCGATCTCCGTACATGTCCGAGTCGAGAAGTCGCAGCAGACCCCAGATGGACTCCTCGCGCCCGGAATGTGGCGTGGCGGTCAATAGCAGCAGTCGTTCGCTCCGTTCTGAGACGACCTCAGCTGCCTTGTAGCGGGCCGTACGGTTGTCGATGGCCCCCCGTTTGTTGACTTTTAGCGTGTAGCCGTGTGCTTCGTCGAGGACCGCCAGATCCCAGGAGCGTTCGGCAGCGGCAAGAGTCTGCAGAATCTCGTCGCTCTTGAGGAGGTCCCGGGAGATGATCAGGACTCCGTTGGCATCCCAGGGGTTCTCGGTCGGCGCGGCGTCGATGGTATCCCTCGTGACCCGCCGAGCCTTGATCTGGAAGCGTTCGTCCAGTTCGCGCTGCCACTGGAAGCCGAGGTTGGCAGGGGCGACGATCAGAACCCGGTCCGCGGCGCCGCGTAGTTGGAGCTCCTTGATATAGAGCCCCGTCATGATCGTTTTACCGGCTCCTGGATCGTCCGCCAGGAGGAAGCGGAGCCTGGCCTGCTCCAGGAAATGCCCGTAGACGGCCTCCAGTTGGTGCGGCAGTGGCTCGATGTTCGACACCGAGAGCGCGGCCATGTCGTGCTGGAACCTGGTACGGATTCGACGGGCCTCCACACCGAGCCGGAAGGCCCGTGGATCCGCGTCGTAGCCGCGTTCGCCCCCAACATCCAGCACCTCGATGCCGGGCAACTCGTCCTCGGGAAGACTGATGGGCTGGTACTCCCCGGGCGCACCCTCAACGAGGAACTCCCAGTAGGCCCCGGGCTTCACGGTCACGACAGTGGTGGCCTCAGCATGCCCAGGGAATCGGACGCGCACCCCTGGCCGCAGGTCGTTCGGATTGAAAGTCGTCACTGAAGATGTGCCCTCACCTGCGGTCCCGGCCGGCTCCCCACCGGCTGGACTCCGACTACTTGTGATCGTAAGCCTATCGGTTAACTCCCCATGTACCAGGGTTATATGAGCGCCAGTCACCTCATATGCTCAACCGTGTGACCGTGAAGATCCCCAGGATCGCTGCTCTGCTTGGCGCGTCCTTCCAAGAGCTAGACAGGAACCATCTCGCCATGCTATGCACACAGCGCGTGGCGGAAGGTGTCGATCTCGACTTCAAGCAGCAGAACTCCTACACGAAGAACGCCGAGTCCCTGGACGAACTGGCCAAGGACGTGACAGCCATGGCGAACACCCGAGGCGGGCTGATCATCATCGGGATCGCCGAAGACTCTCAGGGATGCGCTGGTCGACTGACGCCTGTTGACATCGACGACGGCATCGTCGTGCAGCTCAACAACGGTCTTCGTAGCCGAGTCTTCCCCTTCCTGCCCCCGGACTTCAGCATCCGTACAATCCCGGATATGTCCGCTTCGCCGGGGATCGGCTTCTTCCTCATCGGCATCCCACGTAGCCCCATGGCCCCGCACGCCGTTCGACCTGTCGCCGGGGGCAAGGGGCAGAACCGCTACAGCTACGCACGCCGAATGGACCGAATTACCGCTTGGCTCGATGAATCAGAGATCGCGCAGGCCTACCGGGACCGCTTCCGCCTCGCCGAAGACCAGGCAGAGCGCGTCCGGCGGGTACTGGCGGAAGGTGCTGCCTGGGCGAAACCCACGCTTCCAGGCGGAGTCCAACTCGAGCTGGCTCTGGTGCCCAACGGGCTCGCGGAGCGCCGCATTGACCGGTCCTTCATCCAGGACGTGACGGGCTTCCTCAATCGGATGTCGGAGTTCGGGAAGTCCCCAGGGCGGGCACTCCCACAACAACTGCTCGGCAGGATGCCTGATGTCCGCCGCGGCCGAATGCACATGCAACGGGATGGCGTGCACGCGGTCTGGCACACCGATGGCAGCGCATTCGCGTCGATCGAGGTGGCCCGTGCCGCCGTGGCGGGCCAGGTTTCGACCGCGAGTTCCGAAATGGAAGGCGTCAGCCTACGCCCGGAGGCGGACACTCCCTTCGTGCCCACGGCAGGGGAAATCCCCGTCGGGAACGATGCGATTGCCGTTAACGTCCGCCTTCCAGAGGCCGTCGGCTTGGGGAGTGAGGTGTGGCGATCGTCAGCATCAAGCCCTACGTCTGTGCCGGCCTCCATTGCCCCTCAACTCAACCTGACCTTGTTGGAGTCCGAGATCCTCGGAGCGCTGCACTTGATCGCGACCTACGCCGACTGGGCGGACGGCTTCGGGGATGTGGACATCCTTGCTCGAACTGCGGGCGAGACGACAGTCTTCGTCGATCGAACTCCAATCAATGGGAGCACACGCTTCATTCCACCCCCCGAGCCTTTCGCGGGGCTGCCCAGCGAGCCGAGCCGTCATGTCGCCTACCTCGCAGGTCTGGTTGAGGACAGCCGACAGCTGCGTGGTGTCGCTCGCGACATCGCCGCGGACCTTCTCGCAGACTACGGGGTTTACGAGCTCACACTTCTGCGCCCAAACGGTGAAGTCCGTGCGGCAAGACTCGCTCCCGATGCAAGGGCCGAGATGGAGGCGTGGCTCGCTTCGGGCCTCTCGTGACGACTGAGACGGCTACTGAACTTGCTTGGGTATTGCGAGATAGTTCGCCTTGAGGCGACCCCCGTGACGTGGACACTCTGACAATGGATCTTGCAGATCCAAGGGTAGGTGTCCTGGTGGGACGTAAGTCTCCGTATCCGGCGGAGTTCAGGAATGACGCTGTCGCGCTGTACCGCGCGGCGGGCGGGAAGCGCTGCCCTTGCCGATAACGTCATCCGCCCTGGTCAGAGCCCGTGTGCCGTGATCTTCGTTCCGTCGGATGCTGAGGCCGGCGCAGTGCTCTGGCGGAGATGACGATCACCTCGGCATGATGGTCGCTCGTGCTGTTGAAACTCGCTTACCTGAGCGTGACCAACATGTTCGCGATGCTGCGACTGCTGCCGGTGAGCATCCGGGACAGGGATGTAGAGATCCTGGCTCTACGCCATCAGATCACCGTGCTGCAACGGCATCTGAACGGGCAGCGAGTCCAGTTCGCACCGGGGGATCGGGCATTCCTGGCGGCGCTGCTGCATGACCTCCCGAAGGAGGCGCTGCTCCGTATGCGGTTGCTGGTGCGGCCGGACACGATCCTGCGTTGGCACCGTGACCTGGTCGCCCGCCGGCATGCCGCCCGATCCCGGCCCCATCGCGGGGGCCGACTGCGCACCGTCCGCTCCGTCCGGGCTCTCGTACTGCGCCTGGTCCGTGAGAACCCGAGCTGGGGGTACCGGCGCGTGCACGGCGAACTGCTGGTGCTCGGAGTGAAGGTGGCCGCGTCCACGGTCTGGGAGATCCTCCGGGACGCCGGCATCCCGCCGGCCCCCGAACGGGGGTCGAGCACCTGGTCGGACTTTCTGCGCTCCCAGGCGGACGTCCTTCTGGCGTGTGACTTCTTCGAGACCGTCACCTTGTCCGGGGCGCGGTTGTAAGTCTTCGCGGTGATAGAGCACGCCAACCGGCAAATCCGGGTCCTGGGCGCCACTGCGCATCCCACCGCGGCCTGGGTGACCCAGGCGGCGAGGAACCTCGTCATGGACCTCGAAGACGCCGACTGCCGGGCAAGGTTCGTGATCCGGGACCGGGACGGGAAGTTCCCCGCACTGTTCGACACCATCCTCACCAACGCCGGCATCGAGGTAGTCCTCAGCGGCGTGCGAATACCGCGCATGAACTCGATCATGGAACGGTGGGTGCAGACCTGCCGCCACGAACTCTTGGACCGCACCCTCATCTGGAACCATCACCACCTGCTCCGCGCGCTGAGGGAGTTCGAGCAGTTCTACAACGCGCACCGGCCGCACCAGGGCATCGCCAACGCCCGCCCACTGCACCCGTTGCCCCCACCGATCACCGATCCGGACGAAACCGCCCGCCTCGACATACACCGAACCGACCGACTCGGCGGCCTCCTTCACGAGTACCAACATGCTGCGTGACCAGGCCGGATGAGGTTTCCGGCAAGGGCAGGGTCAGAACGTGCCGGGCTCGATGATCTCCTCGCCCTCGTTGTGAGGAGGCTCGAACCGGGCCAAGAAGTCGTCCAGTGCCTCGGGGGTGACGGTCAACGCGTTGCCGTCCTCCCTCTGGTTACGTGCTTCGAGGCGCCGCAGCAGCTCTTCCCGAGGCACGGGGAAGTACAGGAGCCGGGGAGTGCCTCCAACCTCCTGGACGAGGTTCTTCCACTCCTCGCGCTCCTTGTGCGTCCACAGCCCGTGGTCGAGCACGGCGGAGCGACCAGCGGCAACCAGCCCGATCAGTTCGTCCCGCACCTCAGCGACCACCGGGGCCTCCAAGGCGAAGTAGTCCCGCTCGGGGTAGTCAACGCCGTACTGACCGTGGCGCGCATGAACCCGTTCGTCCACGGAGAGCCGGACCACTCCGGTCGGCTCGAGTCGGCGCTTCGCATACGTCGTCTTACCCGACCCAGTCAAGCCGACGAGCAGGAACACCACCGGTCCTGTCGTCCGGCCCGGGCCAGCTTCCTGACTGGGCGCCGTACTCACTTGTGCTCTCCTTCGCCCCGGGGACGCTCCTGCGGCCAGCCTGCCACCCTCCACGACGCTGTGCGGCCGAAAGACCGCGCCCTCACACCATGGAGCCTCACATGAAGCGACCGCTCGCCGTCAGGGCCCTGCGCGCGTACGTCCGACACGTGCCAGCGGGGCCCGGCACAACGTGGCTCGCCGGGCACCTGAGTGGCCAGCTCAAGGAGCACCCTCTCACCGCGATCACCCGGACCCGGTCCGGCGCAGTTTTCCCCGTGGTGACCAGCGACGTCATCCAGCGATACCTGTACCTGTTCGGCGTGTGGGAGCCTCACCTGACCACGTTCATCGCCTACCGGCTCAACCCTGGAGACATGGAGACACATTCATCGACGTCGGAGCGAACATCGGCTACTACAGTGTGCTCGCCGCCCATCTCGTCGGCCCCGCCGGCCGCGTGGCGGCCGTAGAGCCGTCCCCCGACTTCCACCAGATGCTGACGGCGAACGCTCGGGCCAACGGATGTAGCAACGTCCGCGCGGTGAACGCCGCCGCTTCCGACGTCCCCGGGCGGTTGGTCTTCTACCTGGAGCGCTCCACCAACCTCGGCGGTACCACCGCCGTCCGGCCACACACCGTGGAGTCCTCGTTCGAAGCCGACGCAGCACCGCTGCCCCAGCTCGTCACGGAGGAGGAGCTCGCCGCCGCCCGCCTGATCAAGATCGATGTGGAGGGGGCCGAGGCCGCGGCCGTCTCCGGGCTCGTCCCGATATTGCCCCGGCTGCGGGGCGACGCCGAGTTGGTCATCGAGGTCACCCCCCGCCTGCTGGCCAAGCAAGGGCGAACTGTCGACGACGTTCTCCGTCCGCTGCGCGAGCACGGATTTCACACCTACCGACTGGCCAACGACTACAACGCCAGCAGCTACCCAGCCGCCCTGCGTCGACCCGCGCCCGCCGTGCGGTGGCGTGGGCCTGTAACGGCGATGACTGACCTGGTGCTCTCCCGCACCGACAGCGAGATCCTCCCGCCCGGGCGCTAGGTCTCAGACGTGCGTTTGCGCCCCAGCGACCGCTACACGACGTCCACGCCCAACTCGGTGTCCGGTCGGCAGAAGGCGCATGGCTCGATGGTCGGGTCCGTGAGTGCCACGCGCGCCTCGCTTACGAGGCCCGGCCGGCTGGAGCAGCAAGGTGCGTGTCGAGTGGGGCGTCACCTTTGGGTATCGGGGCGGTGTCGGGTGAGAGCCTTCCAGCGGCGTTCGAAGTCGTGGGCTTGTTTCGTGATGTCGGTGGCAGTGAGGGGGTTGTTGTACTGGGCGGTGATCCCGCGCGTTGCGCAGTCCTGGGCAACGGCGTCGGCCAAGGGGGTCTCATTGTGTATCCGGTTCTCGGCCCAGACGTCGTAGGTACGGAAGGACAGGAGGTATCTGCGCAGCGTGGACGGGCTGATCGGCTTCCCGCCGCGGCCCTGCACACCCTTCTCGTCGAGGTAGGCAGACAGTTGCTTGTCTGTGGGCTCGGCGCCGCGCTGTTTCTGGTGCTCCACCCACGCGAGGTAGTAGCGGTCGACGGTGGTGAGGTCGCTTTCCTTGTTCGTCTCCACGGGAGCGGTCTCCTCATCGGTGATAGCAGCGTTTACCCGGAGGCCTTGCTTCTCCTCCGCGGCCTGTGCTCCCGCAATGGCGGGTGTCTGCTGGGTGTCAGTCTCGGCAGGGGCGGGTGCTGGAGGTGCCTGTTCGCCGGCTTCATGGTCCGTCTCTTCGCCCTGCGGCTCACCGTCGCCGAACTCGCGCTCCTGGAAGACCGCGACGAAGCCCTCCAGGCCCTCGCCTGTGAGGGGCTGGCCGTCGGCTCCGGTGATGCCGTCTCGCTGGAATACGTATGCCGCGAGGGTGGCTGCGTCGGGGTACTGGCCGTACTGATGCGCGTACGTGAGCCAGGCACTGTAGAAGAACCCGTCCCACGACTCGTCTGCTGCGGCCGGTTCCGTGTCGTCCGGAGCAGGATGGGCTTCGGCCGGTGAGGTGTAGTGCTGCTGGAAGACGCTGAGCAGGGGCAGCAATTGGTCATCGGAGAGCGGACCACCGGCTGCGGTAGAGATACCGAACTCGTCTCGGAGGAAGGACGCGAACTGGGCGGCTGTGGGCTCAGTCTGGAACTGAGAGCGCCACAACTGGTAGGCCTCGGCGAAGCGTCCGTCGGCCTCGTCGATGGACGCCTGCTCGCGGGTCTGCCCTCCGCTCACCGGCTGGGCCTGCATGACACGCTGTGCCTCCGTGCCTCCGTGCCTCCGTGCCTACCGGCTCCGGCTGCTGTCCCCGGCCGGGTGTTCGGGCTTTGAGTGACAGGGCGTCCGCCTGCACTGCGGCGGGACCCTGCTCGACGGTAAGCGGGGGCAGGAGGGCCGGCTCTATGCCTGCCCCCTCCGGCCCGGCCGCCGTGGGCATCGAGGCGCCGATCCTGTTCACCCTCGAACGGGTCCCCGACCCGGTCCAGCCGGAAGGTCCTGCGCTCGAAGCGGCGGCAGACGGTGAACAGGAGGTGGCGGAACTGGAGGAATCAGAGCCGCGACCGGTCCAGGTCCCAGCCGCCGCGCCCGAGCGGGCACTTGGGCCACGGGATTCGAGTGAGGATGCCGCCGAGCGGTTCGCGGGGGCCTACCAGGAGTTCATCGCGCAGTTCCAGGTCGAACCAACCACCGCGCAGTGGGCGTTCTGGCTCCGTGACCAGTACGGCATCTCCACTGAGGCCAGCGATCCGCTCTCCGAAGCGCAGCTGCAGCCCCTGCTCCCGGTCCTCCAGAATCGGTATGCGATTCCCGCCGTGGAGGCCACCGGCGTCAAGGAGCCGCAGCCGACCGATCAGTCCTGGTACGACTACTTCCCCAGCGCCTGGCGCAGCTACGAGCAGGAGCGCGGCGACTACCCCGATGCTGGCGCCCTCGCGGCGTACGTGTACGAGCGGGACGGCATCACCGGCGCGGGCGACCAGCCCATCTCGGGTGAGGACTTGGACGACTTCGTGGTGAGCTTCCGGCGGCGTGAGTTCGACGACGCGGAGCTGCCTGCCGAGGAGGCTGTCGCCGGTTCCGGCGAACAGGAAGTCGACGGACCCCTCTCAGAAGCAGAAGCTCCGTCATCGGTGCCCGCCCGCGCTGCGGCACAGGCCGCGAAGGAGCAGCGCCGTCCCCGGGTGGATGCTCCCATCGATGAGCCGCCGCCGGCGCCGGCGGGCGCAGTGGAAGAGCGCGTTGCCCTCACCACGGTCGATCGCTACTACCTCGCATGGGTGGAGTACCAGCAGCAGCGCGGTGCCGAGCCCAACGGTGATGACCTGTCGAAGTATTTGGGTGAGAAGGTGTGGTCGGCCGCAACGGACGGGCCGCCGCTGCGAGCACGCTACGCCGCTACCTGCTGCCCTTCCGGATCTACAGCGTCTGGGCCGAGCACCGAGTACGCAGTGAACAGCCCTCGTTGAAAGCCGTCGCCGAGGCCTGCGCAGCCCGGGGAGTCACCCTCCAGTACAACGAGCCCATCACGGCGGCGACCATCGCAGAGCACACCGCAGACTTCGAGCGCCGCTGGCACGCCGTCATCCGCCACCGCACCGATGCCGCTGCGCAATCAGGCTGAACGAATGCGCCGTGCGCAGCCCACCGCGATCAGTGAGCCTCCGCCAACTTGAAGTCGCAGGTCAAAGAGCTGGTGTGACCGGTTCTCGGGGTGCTCACGCTGGTCGTCGGCGGCTGTCTGCGGTGTAGATCGTCTGTCAGCGGTTGACTTCGAGGTTCGTCAGAATGAGCAAGGCGCGCAGGAGGCGGGTCGCGTGGGCGGGGTCGGTGCGCAGTTTGGTGAGGGTCCGCCAGTTCTTGAGATGGGCGAAGCCGTTTTCGAACGGTGCCCGTCCGATGGCGAGGACGCGGTTGGCTTCCTTCTGGCCTGGAGTGAGCTTGTGGGTGCGGCTGGCGTGGAAGCCGGTGACGATCACGGGGTCGCGTACGTCGTTGTCCAGGCCGCGGAAGCCAAGATCCGCGAGGGCGCCGAGGCCGGCGGCGCGCAGGTGGGCCAGGACGTGGTCGTGGCGGGCGGCGGTGATGTCGTGCGTGCGGCCGGGCCGGGCGGCGGATATCCAGATCAGGCGGCCCTTCTCGTCTGTCAGGGCGAGGAAGTGCAGGCCGTGATGGTGGTGTTTGCCGGAGTAGTTCCGCCGGTCGGCCTTTCCGGTGCGGCGCTGGGGGGAATGAGGGTGCCGTCGATCAGGACCACCTCCCCGCCCCGCTTGGCGACCTTCTTCAGGGCACGGTCCAGGCGCGGGGCCTGCGCGGCGAGCAGGGCGATCAGCTCGTCGCGCCAGCGGCGGACGGTGGACTCGGAGACGTTGTTGCCGCCGGCCATGTCGGCCAGGCGCTGGTCGTGGCGCAGCACGGCCAGGACGATCACCGCGATACGTCCGGGCGGCAGGATCCGCCACCGGGACCGTATCGCCTTCAGGCGGCGACGCAGTAGATCGGCGAGGTGGTTGACGGTCCGCGTGGACAGCGGCAGACGGCACTGGTAGACAAGCGGGTGGGTGTCCTCGGCGCGTTGTTGAGTCGGCACGGAGCGCGGTGCCGGTGTTGCCACCGGTCCGTTTCTCCGTGCCGCTCGCCGAACCCGGCGTACCCGTCTCCGAGTACCGGGCTCTCCACGGACTCTGCCGTTCAGGTGTGGTTGAGACGTGTCCAGGGGTTGGGGATCGTGTTGCCTCTGTAGCGGTAGCGGGTGACCGTCACCGCCTGGAGGTCGAACAGTTCGATCCCGTCTGCCGAGGGCCTTTGCCACCGTCCGTTGTGGTCGGTGAGGCGTCGGCGGATGTCCTTCCACTTCCAGCGGTGCAGTGCCATCCACCAGCTGATCACCCGGTGCCACGTGAAGCTGGCCAGGGAGCTCAGGGTGGCTTTGCAGACTGCGTGCTTGAAGTAGTTGGCCCAGCCGCGCATGATCTGGTTGAGCCTGATCAGCACGTCCCTGGGGTTCTGCTGCGACGTTCTGTTCGTCAGGGCACGGATCTTGTCCTTCAGCTGCCGGATGGGCCGGTCAGCGATGAAGGTGTAGACGTACCACTTGTCCGTTCCTCGCTTGCGGCGCCACTGGATGCGGAACCCCAGGAAGTCGAACCCGTCCGACATGTGCACGACCTGTGTCTTCGCCTCGGAGAGGCGAAGACCGAGCGGTTGCAGCACGTCGGAGATGTCCTCGCGCAGCGCCTCGACGTCGTCGCGCTCGCCGTCGACCAGAACCACGAAATCGTCCGCGTAGCGGACGATGCGCCAGTTCGGGTGTCCGGCAGCACGGCGACGCCTGCGCAGGTTGCCGGTGGTCATCTCCCCGCCCGGCTCCCACGGCCTGGTGAGGTGCTCGTCGAGCGCCGACAGGGCGATGTTCGCCAGGAGCGGGGAGAGGATGCCGCCTTGCGGGGTGCCGGTGTGGGTGTCCTCGCGGTTGTTGTCCTCGGTAAGGACGCCGGCCTTGAGAAACGCCTTGACCAGCCGCAGCACGCGCTTGTCCTTGACTCGCGCTCGCACCCGGTCCATCAGGGCCGTGTGGTCGATCGAGTCAAAGCACGCCGCGATGTCCGCGTCCAGGACCCAGCGGTAGCCGCGGGTGCCATAGAAGTGGATCTCGGCGATCGCGTCGTGTGCCCGCCGCAGGGGCCGGAAGCCGTAGGAGACCGGCTTGAAGTCGGCCTCGAAGATCGGCTCCAGCACCAGCTTGAGGGCTGCCTGGACCACGCGGTCGGTGATGGTCGGAATGCCTAGGCTTCTGACCTTGCCCGAGCCGCCCGGTTTGGGGATCTTGCGCTCGCGTACCGGCAGCGGGCGGAACTCACCCGTTTTCAGTACGTGGCGAAGGTCCTCCAGGAACCCGTAGGAGCCAATCTCGCGTTCGACGTTGACGGCGGTGACGCCGTCGACCCCGGGCGTTTTGGCCCCTTTGTTTCCCGCGACCCGTTCGAACGCCACCAGTAGCGTCGCCGGGTCGCACACGAGGTTGAACAGATCGTCGAACCTGCGGCCGTCGTCGGCCGCCGCCCAACGGTGAAGTTTGGCCTGCATCCCCGATACCCGCTGGTGAGACCCCATCGGGGCCTCTGGTGCACCGCTGTTCAGCGGTGCGTCTTTCGGCATTGCAGCCTCCTTCCCTTCTCGATTCCGCTGCCGCCCTTCCCCATGTGCCGGGCTCTCCCCGGCTCGGAGTACTACGGCGGCTCCGCCCCGTCCCGGCCCGATCGGCCGACGGTGGGCCCAGCCTGCGACCGCGCTGGAGGCGTTGTCCCAGGTCAGGACCGGAACGGTTCCCGTGTTCACGTGTCGTTCGATCGACGGAGTAGGAGCCCGGCTATACCCCCGCGGCATCGCCACGACTACCCCGCAGCACTTCGTCGTGGCCTCCCCGGACGGCACATAGCAATCGCCCGGAAAGTTCCCCACCCCCAAAGCAAGACAGGGACGCACCGCATCCAGCCCAGATCCGCCAGGTTCGAGCTGGTGACGAGTAAGGAGGCGTCAACGCCGGTTCCTCGCGTACTCCTTTCCGTCTCGCTTGCCGGACCCGCACCATCTGGCAGTGCTGATACGTCCCGGCTTTGTCAGGGCCGCTTGCCACCCTTCCCGGCACCTCCCGGGTCGGGCTGCCCTCAGCTTCAACCGCCCTGCTGCGACAGGGCGGCGGTGGCGTCCTTTCACCGCCACTCGAACAACTCGCGCTTCACGGCGCACCTTTGGTTTTCGTCACACAATTCCAACGGCCGCCGGGGACACCGTGGTTACGCCCGTGGCACAGCACTCCGGGCGATGGCGGCCCTGGTCACAGGCGGGTGGTGAAGCGGCCGTCGGGTAGTTTGCGCAGCCAGCCGCGGTCGACGAGTCTGACCAGTCTCCCGCGCAGCGGTTCCAGCTTGGCCCGCACGGTGATGTCGACTCCCAGTATCTCGCCAACCTGGCGGGCCATGACCGGTCCGGCGGCCTGCCGCACGGCGGCGAGGATGCGCTGATAGTCCGGCGGGAGCATGGTCTCCTCCACGTCCGGCGTGCGGTGCGGGATCAGCATCACTGGTCGGCCACCAACCTGCCCGGGTGCTGGCGCGGCCGAGGCGCGTTCGTCAGCGAGCTGCTCGCTCACCCGGTCAAGGACACGTTCGGCGACGGCGAGTTCGTCCCGCTCGGCCCGCACCTCCGCCAGCTGTTTGGCCAGCTGTTCTTCAAGTTCGTCCAGTTCGGCACGGCGCGCGGTGATCCGTTCCAGGAGTTCGGGATCCAGCATGCGTCGGATCGTAGAAGGCCGTCCGACCGCCTCGGGACGGAATCAGCGAACCGGCTGCGGCCGTTACCCACGCGCTCACCGCACTGAGCGTTCCAATGCAGCCCGATGATCGGAAACCCACTGATAGGCCGTCTGAACTTGCCTCACCGCCCCTGCGTCACGGAGCCGGGCCATGGCGACGTCACCCGCATTGGCCTGGGTTTCGATGCCCCGCCAGCACCGGTCCTGCCACCACAAGATCGTGGACACGAGACGTTGCCGGTCGGACAACTCGTAGCCGTCAACGATCAGCCTCATGCGTCGGGCTACCTCCTCGACGTCGGTGACCGAAGGGCCCAGATCGAGGTACTGCCAGCAGACATGAGCAATGTCGTGGATCCGCGCGCCAGGCGCAGCAAGGTCCCAGTCGATGAATGCAGTCGGCCGAAGCTCGCCGCTGCACAGCTGATAGACGGTGTTCTTGGGCGACAGGTCGTTGTGACACACGACCTCTTGGACTCCGGCCAGCGGGGTGCCAGCCGTCAAGTCGTGGAACTCACGCACGAGCCGGGCGACTGTCACCAGACTCTCGTCGGATGACACAGCAGCAGGTTGTTGCGGCTCCCATGCCACATGGCCATCGAGGTAACTGAGGACTTCACGGCCCTCGTCGTCCACACCGAGATACCGCGGAGCACCACTCCAGCCACTGGCTTCCAGCAACCTCAGCAGATCACCCACGAACGTCGTGCGAGCCGAGGCTGGACGGCGCACCGTCTCCCCGACACGAACAACCGCATTGACAAAACCTCCAGGCAAAGACGACTCAGGCATCCGTCCACCCTGCCCCATCGCTACCTCCAACGCTCAACAACTTGTCCCGACGCTTGATCCGCCCCCGAGACAACTCCGCCAGATGATCTACTCCGCAGACAGCCGCCGACGACCAGCGTGAGCACCCGAGAACCGGTCATACCAGCCCTTTGACCTGCGACTTCAAGTTGGCGGAGGCTCAGTGCGCAACACCAATCGCTGTCACCAAGGAGGGCCCGCATGCAGGCACTCCGCGTTGCTTCCGACACGACCGTCGCCGGGCTGACGCTGCCCGACCTGGATACGCGGCGGGCGATCCGGGAAGATGTCGGATCCCACAGGTGCCGCCGACCAGGCCGTGTATCACCGGCGTGCCCTCCTGCACATCCACGGCAGCGGACAGTCGATCGGACTCCAGCAGAACCTCGCCGCATGGGTCCTGGCGAGCCCTTGGCGGGGAATGACTCTGTACCCGCTGCACGGACCGGTCGCCATCGCCGGCGGTAGCCAGGACGGGGGAGTGGCTCCACTGGACGATGACCTTGCGCAGCACGTCCGCGCTGTTGCGTAGAGCGTCCGGGAGACGTTGATCGAGTGGCAGGCGCGGCACCCGGCAACCAGCGAGGCGGCCATCGCCGAGGTCCTCGCCTACGTCTTCCGTGACGTGACCGCTGACCGGTAGTGCGCACCGTGCACCGCATTGTCCGCAGCGGCCTGTTGAAGTTCACTCGCGGCTGCAGCGGCCGCGTTTGGTGAGGGCGTCCGTGTGGCGTGCAGGGTCACCTACCTGGACGCCCTATCTAGGGGGAAACCGCGATCGAGCCCAAATTCGACGGATGGCGCTGCCAGGTCCGGGCCAGATGTTGTCTCGTTGTCCGCGGTCATCAGGCGGCTCCTCCGGGCATGGGGACGACGTTGGTGGTGTCCACGGCCCGGCGAACGGCCTTGGCGAGGCTGACGGCATCGCCTACGGCCCAGTAGTGGACGAAGAACAGGCGTGGTTCGTCGGTGAGGTTGTGGTGGTGCACCTCGACGAGTTCGACGCCACCGTGCCGCAGGGCCACGAGGACGGGCTGGACCTCCTGGGCGATCATGACCAGGTCACCGCTGAGGGCGGCCCTTCCGCCGCCGAGCGGTTGGAAGTTGACGGAGGTGGTGGCGCCGAGTCCCGGAGGCAGGATCACAGGGCCGTCGGCGACGGTCTCGCGGCGGACATAGGTGCACTTGTAGATCTCGCCGTCGGTGGTGCCCTTGACGCCCATGGCGGCGTCGATCGCGGCGGTGTCCAGGTCGACGGGCGGCGAGGAGGTGACGGGTTCGGCGGGCGGAGTGCCGGTGCAGTCGAATGCGGCGCGCAGACCGCGGGCGACGGTGACCGGATCGTGTCCGTGAGCATGCAGATGAACCCACCAGACATCCGGCTCGTGGGCGAGCAGGTGCTTGTGGATGGCGGTCTGCATGATCCCGTGCTCCTGCAGGACGTCACCGAAGTGCTGCAGTTCGCACTCGGTGACCACGGCGTCGCCCATCAAAAGCGTGCTGTGGTCTGCGTACCGGACGAAGGACACGTGCGAGCCCAGGACGAGTGCGGGGTTGATCCGGATGCCGCGGGAGAAGACTGTGAGGTCCCGGCGCGGCAAGCCCGTGTGGTACATGAACCGCCTTATGTCACCGGGGCGGCCGAGAACCTCGCCCACGTCCCCCCAATCCGCCAGCTTGGTCATCACCGGTTCGACCAGGGCGCGGGCCTGCGGTCCGGGGGACAGGGCGCGGGCCCCGGCAGGCACACCGGTGAGTACGGGAGCAAAGGCGGCCGCGGCCAGCACACGACGCCGGGACGCGGTGAGCCGGGAGCGGGTGTCCTGCTGCCGTTCGTCATCCATGTCTTATGCCTCCTTGCGCGATGGAAGCACAGGAGACCTTGTGGACCGCTGATCGGCACGGCCGCATGCGGCCAGGTGGGCTAACTGGCTGCCGCCTATGGACCGCGGCTATACAGCAGCTCGCCGCCGAGCCATCGAGCCGCTCCCAACCTACGACGCCCGCGCCGCCCCGACTCCGTTGATAGGCAGGTGAAACCGGCGCGGAGTCCCGGGATGCGGATCCACGGCGGGTACTGATAGATCGTGCCGCCCTTCGACCTTCCCGTCCCCCTGGCGCTGTGCCGTTCCGTCGATCACGTCCTTGGCCATCCCCACACCGCCGCGATCGAGCCCAATTTCGACGGATGGCGCTGCCAGGTCCTCGCTGGCGCGGACCGGTTGTGGAGCCGCCACGGCACCGACCTGAGCGCCTCGTTCGCGGACATCGCCGAGGCGTCGCGCGCGCTGCCGGACTGCGTCCTAGACGGTGAGCTGGTGGCCGTCCTCGACAGCGGTGAGCTGGCGTTCGGAAGGCTGCAGTCCCGCTCCGGGCGCGGCCCGCGGTCCCACGAGGGCTTCACGGTTCACCTGGCCGCCTTCGATGTCCTGGCCGTCGGTGACACGGACTGGCGGCCGAAGCCGTACTCGGAGCGCCGCGGGCGGCTGCTGGACCTGCTGGAGGGCGGACCGCCCGTGATCCGCCCGGTCCCGGTCACCGGCAGTGTCGCGACGGCCCTGGACTGGGTGGGCGCCCTGGGCGGCGTGGAGGGCATCGTGATGAAACCCGGCGACGTCGAACCTGACTCCGCGCGACGAGACGCAGGGGCAACCCGTCGCTGGATTCGACGCCTTTGCGTGCGAAATATGCCCCCGCCCGGTATCCACCGGGCGGGGGCATGGCACGGCCGGACCACGTCACGGTCCGCGATAATTGACGGTTACCGCGTTGAGGTGGCCAGTGCCGCGCGGATGGCGTCCTCGCCGACCGGCTGGCCCTTCTCGTTCGAGTACGGCCCGTACGGTGTTCCCCACACCGGCGTGCCCGTCGCCTGCCGCCAGCTGTCGGCCAGCGTTCCCGCGTCCACCACGCTGTAGCCGATGGAGTCGATGAATTCGCTCACCGCCGCCTTCGCCGGTGCGGAGTCACCGGCGATCGGCAGGTAGGAGCGGTCGGCCGCCCCCGCCGGGCGGGCGAGTGACAGCAGATGCTTGAAGAAGATGTTGTTGAACGCTTTTACGAGCAGGGCGTCGGGGACGTACCGCAGCAGCAGTTCGCTCGAGGTGAGGGACTTGTTGTCGAGCTCGGGGATGTGCCCGTCACGCTCGGGGCCGTAGTTGCAGGTGTCGATGACCGTCTTCCCGGCCAGTGGCGCGGCGGGCACGTGAGGGAAGGCGCTGACCGGCACCGTGACCACGACAATGTCACCGGCCGCTGCGGCCTCTTCGCTCGTCGCCGCGGACGCCCGCGGCCCCAGTTCCGCGGCCGTGTCCACGAGCGTTTCGGGACCGCGCGAGTTGCTGAGCACCACCTGGTGCCCGGCCCCGACAGCGAGTCGTGCGAGGGTCCTGCCGATGCTTCCGCTTCCGATGAATCCCACAGTCGTCATTATCTCAACGTCCTTCAGAAGAGCCGAACTTGCCGGTTGCCAGGTTCGTTACGATCCGGGTTCCTGCCGTCAGCCGGCGGGGAAGTAGTGGCCGTTGTCCAGATCGGCGAGCAGGCCGGGCCGGGCGGGTTCCCAGCCGAGGGTCCGGCGGGTGATGAGGTTGGACGCCGGGTAGCTCTGCGTGACGATATTCGTGAGGAACCCGAAGTACCCCGGCGTCATCAGGGCATCGTCGGGAACGCTCACGGCGGGCAGGCCCAGGCGGCTGGCGATGGCCTCGGCGATCTCGCGGAACGGGATGGCCCCGTCCCCAACCGCGTGCCAGTATCTGCCAGCTGACCCCTTCTCCAGCGCCAGGCGGAACAAGGTGGCGGCATCGCGGATGTGCACGGCGTTCCACAGGTTCGCGCCGTCCCCGGGGTAGCCGACGAACCCCTTTTCCTTCCCGAGCGCGATCAGCGTGGGGAGGAAGCCGGCACGATCGGTCATGCTGTGCGCGATGTTGGCGATCCGCACGACCGAAGACCGCACCCCCTGCTCGGCGAGGTCGACTACGGCCCTTTCCACGACGTTGCGGATCCGCAGGGTGCCTTTGTGCTCCTCGCCGGCGGGGAGGGCCGGGTCCTCCTCGGTGGCCGGCCGGCCCAGGTGCTGCCCGGGTGAGCCAATGCTCCCCGCCGTGACCAGCGGCTTTCCGGTTCCCGCCAGCGCCTCGCCGTACGCGAGCATGATCGGGAGCTCCGCGGCGGCCACGGCGTCGAGCCCGCCGGAGGGAAGCAGATCCTGCCTGTGCGCGACGTGGATGACGCCGTCGGAGTCCACGGCTGCCTCCTTGAGCCCGTCGAGATCCTGGACGTCGCCGCGCCGCACCTTCGCGCCGAGCGCGGACACGGCCGCCGCGGCCGCGTCCGACCGGGCCAGGCCGGTGACCTCGTGCCCGGCGGCGATGAGCTCGGGGATGATGTACGAACCGGAATGGCCGGTCCCCCCAGCGACGAAAACGCGCATTTAACTGTCCTTGTGAGGGTAGGTGCAGGGTCTTTTCGTGCCGTAAGCGAACTGGCGTAACGCGGCACGAAAGGTAGGGGTAAGGGGTGCGCTCAGCCGAGAAAGGTGATGCCGAGGGAGAAATTGGTGTGCTTGACGGAGTGGTTCATGAGGCCAACTCCAGCAGACCGACGTTCTCCAGTGCCCGCGCCATGGACAGCTCCCCGGTGTCCCAGGGGCGCAGCCCCAAGCTCTCGACGAACGCCGACACGCGTGCCTTCGCCTGCGCGTCGTCGCCGGCGATGAACACGTCCAGAGGGCGCCCCTCGGCCGGGCCGGCCGCCAGAACGTGGGAGAACACAGTGTTGAACGCCTTGACGACATGCGCGTCGTCGGGAGCCGCCTTGGCGATCTCCTGGGCGCCGGAACTGCCGTTGGGGACGACAAAGCCCTGCAGGTCGGGGGCTACGGGGTTGGTGATGTCAACGATGATCTTGCCGCGCAGTGCGTCCCCGTACTCCCTCACCACCGCCGCAGCGCCGGCGTACGGCGCGGCGAGGATAACGATGTCCCCGGCCGGGGCGGCCCCGGCCGTCCCGACCGTGGCGCCGCCGAGCGTGGCGGCCAACTCCTTGGCCTTGGCCGGGTCGCGGCCGATGATCTCGACGGCGTTGCCGCCGGCGAGGGCCCGGCCGGCCAAAGCACGGGCCATGTTTCCCAGTCCGATAATGCTGATGCTGCTCATCGGCGTTCCTGCTTTCCGGGCTTGGACCCTGCTGTCGACTTCCAGTGTCGACTTCCAGTGTCGAATTCACTTCGGCGCCCTTAAGCGCCTGTTTTCAGGCTGCCATCGGGTCTGAGTGGGTGTCCAAGACCTTTTGAAGCTGTGGTGATACCTTGAAGGCATCACCGGGCCGGGAGGTGCCATGGATCTGGATCTGCGCAAACTGCGTTACTTCGTCACCGTGGCCGACCGGCTGCATTTCGGCCGCGCCGCCGATGAGCTCCATATCGCGCAGCCGGTGCTCAGCCGGCAGATCCGCGCGCTTGAGCAGGATCTCGGCGCCTCGCTGTTCACCAGGGATCGCCACGGAGTAGAGCTGACAGACGCGGGCCGGCAACTGCTGGCCGACGCCCGTCCGCTGCTCGCCTCAACCCACGCGGTCCGCCGCCGGGTGTCCGCGGCCGCCCGCGGCAACCGGCGGCTGATGGTCGGTTTCCGGGCCGGCATCCCGGTCATCCCGGCGGCGCGGGCGTTCGAGGACCGGCACCCGGACGTGGTCGTGGACGTGCAGCGGATCGAAGGGGACGACCAGGCTGCGATGCTGCTCGACGGCCGCATCGACGTCGGCTATGTGCGGCTGCCCATCGACGAGGCCGGCCTGCTCGTCACCCCGCTGTACACCGAGCCGCGGGTAGCGGTACTGCCCGCTGGACACCGGTTGGCCGGCAAGGAGGAGGTCACCGAGGCCGACCTGGCCGGCGAACCGCTGGTCTGGCACGGTGACCCGAGCACGCAGCCCACCAAGCGCCCGCACCCTAATGCCGGGTACCCGGTGCGCGGGGTGGACGAGACGCTCGAGCATGTCGCGGCCGGACGGGGCATCTCCTTCCTGGCCCGTTCGGCGTCCGTGTTCTACTCGCATCCAGACGTCGTCTATGTGCCCATCCCGGAACTGGCGCCCGACCAGGTGTGCCTCGCGGTGGCGGCATCGCACACCTCGCTGGTAGTGGATGACTTCGTCACTGCGGCTCAGTCGACGGCCGAGATCACGGCAGAATGTGGGAACTATGAGATGTGGCAGCTTGGAGGCGATGCCGCCACAAGGCACGCTTGAGCACTTCGACTGACCCGTTCATCATGCGCTGAAGAGTGAAATGGCCTGACGGAGCGGTGCTGTTGCGGCTGACCTCTGAGACGGTTCCGTTCTTCGGCCAGCAGTTGTCTGAGGGGGCCCGGAAGCACCTGAGACCGACTGGAAGTACGTGCTGCGGACGCGGCTCAAGTCGGCTGATCGCCCTGTCTGTCGACGATCATGTAATTAATTCCCCAGGGCTGTGGTCACGTAATTCCCCAGTTCGTCACGTGGCGCTGAGGGTGTGAACCCCTTGTCCCTGACCGGAGGGTCTGGCGGGGGTTTGGGGCGGTTGTCGGATGCTTCGGGTACTCTCCCCGTCCATGAGTGATCACGAGATAGAGATCACGGTTCGCCGTGCGGTGGCTGCGGACATTCCGGGCCTGGTGGAGTGCATTGCTGGTCTCTTTGCCGAGGATGCCGGAACCCGGGATGACACGGTCAATGTGGACTGGCCGCGCGAACACGGCCCGGATCGGTTCGCGCAGGCCATCCAGGAACCGGACCGGCTGGTACTGGTGGCCGTTCGTGGCGGGGTGATCGTGGGTCATCTGGCGGGGGTCGTTGCGGAGCCCTCGCCGATGAAGCTGGTAAAGGTCGCAACGTTGGTGAGCATGTTTGTGCGGCCCGAGCTTCGTGGTAGCGGCCTCGGTGCCCGACTGGCCGATGCGTTCTTCGCATGGTCGAAGGAGCACGGTGCCGCTAAGGCCGAGGTCACGGCGTATGCGAGCAACTCCGGCGCGATCAACTTCTATGAGCGCAACGGGTTCCGTCAGCTGTCCGTCACGCTGGAGCAATCGCTCTAGGGCCGTCCAAAGCCGACCCTAGAGCCTCCATCTGCAGGGCTACTTGTTCTTGGGGTTGGCCGGGTCGATGGGCCCTTTCGGTCGTTTGTTGGGTCGGTAGCTGGGGCCGTTCAACCAGCTGCGCTCCACTCACGCCGTGGTCGGCTACCTGCACCGTGTCGGTGCCTCGACTCCCGTCCTGGGCGGTGAGCCGGAGCGCTACTACGAACTCGCCGCCGAGGACGCCAATGCGGTGCCGGGAGAGGTCGACCCGTCCTGGACGCGGCGTGGTGGACAGCCGCACAGTGTCCCGCTGCTGCCGGCTGCCCCGGCCGGTAGTGACGACGACGAAGCCCACACCATAGTCCGCATCATGCTCGAGGACGTGGCCACCAGCCCGGTCGGGCCCGATGAGCGGGAGGCCTGGCAGCGTGTCCTGGCCTCCCTCGACAGTCTGCCGGTCGGGTACCGCACGGATCTGGGCCGGTTCCTGCTCGACGCTCTGGCTGCCGTCGCCGGGACCGAGGCGGGTACCACGGCGTGCCGGATGCGTACCTTCGTCGCAGGGCCCGACCGGGACCAGCTCGGCTTCGCCGTCTGCTCCGCCTTGACCGACCTCAGCCGTGCCGCGTTCTCCGCCTGGCTGCGGCTGCGTCATCACGAGCGTGGTGAGAGTGCGGAACGCGTCCGCCTCACGTCGGTTGGTGTGCTGCTCACTCCCCGCACTGACGGCTACCGGGAGTGGGACACCACCGTGGTGGCCGTCAACGGCGGCCCGCAACTGACGGACGAGGAGCTGCAGACCTACCGGGACCTGTTCAACGCACCTGGCAGCCTAGGAAATGCAGGCACAAGGCCATCGTCCTGAAAGCCATGCAGCGGCAGGTTGCCGCCAAGCAAGGCGCTGAGCACGACTACACCAAGGTCCACGGCCTGCACTTCCAGATGGGTACGGATCTTCCCGGGGTGTGATGGGTTCCGAACAGACCCGTTAAGTTGACAGACCGGGGTTGCGGCGTGGCGGCTGCAATTCCGTGAAGCGACGCGCCCGGGCCGCGCACACAACCGGGCACGCCCCCTCGTTGCGTCGTCATGCCCCCGTTTACACCTCCCTGGCGGCGTACTGCCGCGCCGTGGGCATCTCCCACTCCACGCTGACCCCGCAGATTCAGCACCTGGAACGAGATCTCCGAGGGCAGCTCCTGATCCGCGGCCAGTGCGGGCACCGGAGGCAACTCACCGACTTCGGTGAGAAGGTCCTGGCCTTTGCCCGGCCGTACGCCGACCAACTCGGCGCCCGTGACGGCCAGGGGCGCCAAGCCGAGGATCGTGACACGCGTTCGGCAACGAGCGTGTCAGCAGCAGAAGTTGGCCGCCACGCAAGGAATCGCAAAACTGATCGATCCTCACTGGGGTGCCGTGTTAGCGTCCTGGCGACCCGCGATCTTCTCACAGGATTCTCAGAATCCGGCCGTCACGGGGGCGGCCCCGCGGGTCCGGCAACTCTGCTGTCCGGCCGCCTGATTTGACCACCGGCGGCCCCGCAGTACGCCGGTATACGGGGGAGGGCGTTTTGAAGTTCGTCACGCTACGCGCGAAGACCGCAGCAGGATCCTTAGCTGCCACCGCTGCGGCCCTGCTCGCCACCGCCACACCCGCCCATGCAGCCACGTTCAAGGTCACCGACAACTGTGACGTGCCGTGGATCAACTGCACCGAGGGCGACCTGTGGATGCTCTACAGCTCCAAGGCAAACGCCGTCAGGGACGGTAAGTACGTTACGAGCTGGGCCAGCTTCTACGGCAACGTCTCCGACTACTACGGCACCAGCCAGTACCAGGGCTCGACCCTGAACACCTACCGCTATGCCTTCAACGGCAACGGCAGCGGAGCCGGGCAGTACGTCAAGAACAACACCGCCTCCGTGCAGAACTGCTCCGAGGCCGACAACTACCGCGTCTACTTCAACTCCGGATACTCCGGCCACTCCCAGTACTTCAAGCACCGGGAAGCCTTCGGCGACTGCGCGCTGATCAACCTCGACTCGACGCTGAAGAACAACAACGCCTCCGAGCACTTCGCCTGACCAGCACTCAAGGAGCGCACCATGAGCAGACGCCGTACCGGCGCCTTAGTGGCGGCCACCGCCACCGCCACCGCCGCCGCCCTGATAACTTCCTGCTCCTCCGGCCATGACGCCGCAGGCAAGGATCCCAAGACAGCGCCGGTCGCCGACGCCGGGTCGAACATCGACAAGAGTGTCTGGCCCAAGGCCGTCCCCAACTCCGGTCTGGCGAAAGACCTTTCCCTGCCCCTTCAGGCGTACATGCAGACCTACCAGGACACCGTCGCTCTCGACAACGCAGAGCGCAACCTCGAAACGTCCTGCATGGCCGAGTACGGCTTCACCGTCACCTTCCCCCCGGCAGGGCAGACCCCGCCGCCCAGCGCCGACGACGCCAATATGCCCCGCCGCTACGGCATCACGGACCGCGCAACCGCAGCGAAGTACGGATACGGCCTGCCTGAGGACAGTCAGGGGCAAAAGGGCACCCGGATGCCCGCCCTCACCAAGGAACAGGTCGAAGTCCTCACCGGCCGCACCAGCATCCGCAACAACCCCACTGATCCTGCCCCCGAGCCGGCCCCCAGCACCTACCAGGGCAAGCCAATCCACAAGGACGGCTGCGCCGGCTGGGCAGCTGATCAACTCGGCAACCGCAACCTCGACTTCTCCCTCGTCTCCCAGCTCGACGGCGAGAGCGTCACCCAGTCCCAGAGGACGCCCGCCGTCCAGGAAGCCATCTCCGCCTGGTCGAAGTGCATGAACACCAAGGGCTATACCGTCGCAACCCCCTACGACGCGGACAAGGTCGTCCCTCACGCCGACGGCGCCCCGTCCCAGGGCGAGATCAACGTCGCCCTCGCGGACATCGACTGCAAGAAGAGCACCAACCTGGTCGAGATCTGGTTCAACGAGGATTCAAAGATCCAGGACCAGCAGATCAAGGATCACAAGAGCGAACTCGACGCCCTGGGCACCCGTAAGACGGACGTGCTCGCGGCGGCGAAGAAGGCTCTGAACGGCTGACCCATGCCGCCTCTACGCCGCATTCTGGCCGGAACCGCCGTAGCCGCCGCACTCGCTGGTGCGGCCGTCTACGGCGGCCTCCGCTTCGCCGACAGCATGTACAACGACCGCGCGACCGACCCTCCCCAGCAGGCGCACACCACCACCGAGCCGCCCGCGCCCTACGGCACCCTCGAACCGTCCCAGTACGGCTACGGCACCGCCATCGCCCGTGCCGCCCACGGCGACGTGATCGCCTACGCCCCACGCCACGAGGCGCAGCGCCTGCTGACGATCCCGTTCACGATCACCAACCACGCGAGCAAGTCCTACTCCTACACGGCCACCGTGACCGTCACGGTCACCGCAGGAAACGCGGCCGGAAGCACCGACACTGCGTTCGTCTCCAGTGACGGGCTGCTTCCCGCCAACGCCACGATGAGCGCCGAGGCCACCTTCCAGAGTCTTGGCGCCATCCCTTCCCGTGACATCGATGTCCGCATCACCCATGCGGAGAAGGAGGAGCACCGGTGACAACCGGTTCTAGACGAACCGCGGTGACGGTCCTCGCCGTCACCGCTGCCCTGGCGGGGCTCATACAAACCCAGCCCGCAACCGCCCAGCCCGCCCCAAAGCCCTCCCGCGCTGCCCCCACGGGCGGCGTGAAGAACCCTGACAAGACCCTCGGCGACGGATGGAAGACCTCCTTCGACCGGGCCGTGACCGCCGCGGCCGACAGCGACGGCCTCCATCTCTTAGTCGCCGACAGCAAAACCGCCTACACGTGGAAGACCGCAGCCGTCCTGGCCGAGCCCGGCATGCCGGCCGACACCTGGATCGGCAACCAGTGCGTCATCGACCACAACCACGCGGCCGTCGCCTACGCGCCGCGCACCTTCACCAACCACCAGGACACGATGCTCGGCGGAGCCTTCACCGCCATCGTCGACCTCGACAAAGGCACGGTAACCAAGCTCCCGTTCACCGCATCCCTCGCCTACTTCGATCCCTCCTGCAACCCGGACACCCGCACCGCCGCGTTCACCGCATTCCGTGACGGGAAGACGCGCCTGGTCACGGTCGGCACCAGCGGTCACACGGTCGCTGACACCACCGCCCAGGGGCAGGTCACCTCACCCGTTCCCACCAGCGACGGTTATATCGCAGCCCTCGGCAACCGACTCGTCCGTATCACCCGCAACGCCCAGACGAAGACCCTCGCCAAGACCAGCCGCGCCCCGTACGACATCCACATGCTGCCCGGCGGCCGGATCGCTTTCCTGGACCGGACGGGCGACATCACCACGCACGCGAAGACGTACAGCGGCGGCAAGGTGTCCACCATCGCCACCGGCAAGCTGGAAGACCTGGCCCTCAAGCAGTCCGGTAGCAGCGACGTCTTCCTCACCGGGCATCCCACCCGCCAAGCCCGCACGGCCGACACCGGCATCAGCCTCCTGAACGCGCCGGCCGGCAGCGACATCTCCGGCCACGGACTCCTCGCCGTCGACCCCATCGTCTCCGATGCGGTCCAAAAGGGCCTGGACGGCATCAAGAACGCCGGAAGGCACTTCACCAAGGCCAGCGAACCGGCCCCTGCACGCACCCAGGCGCGCCTCAGCCACGCGATGACGGTTACCGCACTCGCGACAGCCACCGGCAAGAACGCCACTCAGACCGCCGCCGCCCCGTCGTCCAAAACCGAAGGCGACAGCCTCTCCCCGGCCCTTGCCGGCTCTCTCAGCGGCGAAATCAGCAAGAAGCCGCTTGCGGCAGCCGCGGACACCATCGAGCACAACCCCATCGACACCGACCGCTGGTGCTCGGTGCCCCGCAACGACATTCACGAACTAGCCCTCCAGCCCACCCCCAACCAGGTGGAATGGGCCGTGGACATGGCCATCCGCGGCAACCTCCATTCCGGCTACCTCACCCAGGGCGGCTGGCGCTCCCAGACTGGCATTACCACCATCGACCCGCAGGGCATGTTCCCTGTGCCCACCCTGAACGGCGGCGGACGCATCCCCGCCCAGGTCGAACTCGGCATCCTCGCCCAGGAATCCAACCTGTGGCAGGCCGAATCCGGTGCCATCCCGGGGCAGATGGGCAACCCCCTTGCCGCCATGGCCGGTTTCTACGGCCACAAGGGCGATACGCCATCCGCCTACTGGAAGATCGACTGGGCCCACTCCGACTGCGGCTACGGCGTCGGACAGGTCACCGACGGCATGCGTCTGGCCGGTCACGAAAAGACCAATGAGACGTCCCTGTCGCCCGAGAAGCAGAAGGCCGTCGCACTCGACTACGCCACCAATATCGCCGCCTCGCTCAATATCCTCGCTGACAAGTGGAACGAGGTCCACACCGACGGGCAGACGGTCAGCGTCAACAACGACGACGCTTCCAAGCCGGAGAACTGGTTCTCCGCCGTGTGGAACTACAACCTGGGCTTCAACAAGGTGTCTGACGCGTCGAAGAACGGCGGGCACTGGGGCCTGGGCTGGTACAACAACCCCGCCAACCCCGTCTACCCGCCCGGTCGGCTCGCGTTCATGGACACCGACCTGGACCACAACGCCAACCAGGACGCCGCCCATCCGCAGAACTGGCCGTACGAGGAGAAGGTGATGGGCTGGTCCGCCTGGTCCATCGACACCGGACACTCCTACGCCACCACCGGCCGCCAGGACTGGCCCGGCGATTCCGGGTTCTCCTCCGCCGGTTTCCGTCCCGCCTGGTGGAACACCACCGGCGCCCGCTCCGCGATCAAGCCGCCCCTGGACACGTTCTGCAACTCCAACAACAACTGCGACGCGGCCAATCCGCCGCAGTGCGACAACGAGGACTGCTACAAGCAGTACTGGTGGAACAAGCCCAACGCCACCTGGAAGAACGACTGCGCCAATACCTGCGGTCATGAAAGCATCAAATACACAACGCTGATCAATGAGCCGGGCCGCGGATACCGCCTCCAGCGCGGAACGCCCGTCTGCACCGGCGCACCCAAGAACTCCCTCGTCGTCGACTCCGTCCCCGCCGGCACGGAAACGTTCAGTAGCTGCGGGACGACCAAGACCGACGGAAGCTTCCAGTTCACCTTCTACCCGGACACCGACAACCAGTACGAGGCCAAGGGCGACCTCGCCCAGATCGGCGGCGGCTACCAAGGACACTTCTGGTACGCCCACGAACGCGACACCGCCCAGCTGGGCGGCGCGACCGGGCGCATGACCGTCTGCGGGACCTGGAAGATGAACGGGCCCGTCTCCGAGAAACAGGCGGAGATCTTTGTCCACATCCCCGATACCGGGGCACAGACCAGGCAGGCCATCTATGAGATCGACACCGCCTACGGCACGGTGAGGAAGACCATCAACCAGTACGCCCACGAGAACAACGAGTGGGTGTCCCTCGGCGCCTATCGCTTCAATGGCAAGACGCCGCAGGTCAGCCTCACCAACTGGAACAACATAGGGACGGCGGACAACGACCTCGCCTGGGACGCCGCCGCGTTCGTGCCCGGTGACTACGATCTGCCCGACGGCCCGTCCGTCGACCTCAAGCTGCCCGACCCGAACTCCACGAACCCCAATCCCGATCAGGTGAATCAGGTGCCCAGGCAACTGGTGACGCGTCCTCACGGGTCCAGCACTCGCTCGGCTCTCAGCTCGGCCAACAAGCCGGAATCGGTCTGCGGGCCCGTGCAGGACGGCCGCCAGGTCTGCTGGGGCCCGGCGCTGTCCAAGTACCCCAGGGGTGCCGAAAGTGGGCCTTCACCGCGCTATGCGGGCGACTGGTGTGACGACTACGCGCTCGTCGCGCGGGCTACCCGGTTCACGGAATGCGAAAATCGTGTCGTTCCCGCGTATCTCCGAGTGGACGGGCAGACCCGAGCAACGGCGACGTTCCGGTTCCAGCGGGAGGTGGAACTGGACGGCGTCAACAGTTTCACCGAACACCTCACGGTGAAGCCGCTGTCGATCCCGCTGGATTTCGCACGGATCCAGTTCGGCATCTACAAGCACCTGTGCGAAAACCCCTGCCGACCGGTCGAGGCCGACCCCAGCGCCTGGCACGGAGAACCGGCCTGGGGGCCCGGAGACACACACGAAGCGTCCATCACCTCGAGCTACCTGTGGGACAGCTCCGTCGCGGGCAAGACGTACAAGTTCAAGCCCGACGTCCAGATAAACGCCATCCTGGACCCCTCGGACGGCAGTATCAACGTCCAGACGGTCGGCTACCAGTGGAGCCTGGACAAGCCCACCGACCTCGACCAGATCCGCTGTGACACCGTCGTCACCGCCGCTGGGGGATGCGTCTTCGTCAACTACGCGCCGACCTACACGTTCAACGCGGCCAGATATCCGCAGGCCGCCGCGCACGCTTGGCTGCTCCAGCGCAACGCGCCCAACCACCCAGGACTCAGGTCCGCGGACACGCCGCTCTACTATCTCCCCGGCGGCAAGTCGGACGAGGACGACCGGAACAGGGATGTGATCTGCGACGAGGCCGGCTGGGCGGCCGCGAACGGCGACCCCAACGCGATGAACAGCTCGACGGACCGGCCGAACTGTGACGAGTTCGCCTTCAACGCCACCTACAACAGCGGCGGATTGGCCGCATCCTCGGGCGGACTCAACCCGGTGTATTCCGGCAGCGAGTGCGTGCAGACATACGCTGCGAAGGTGGACGGTGTGATCCACCTGTACAACATCGGAGGCTACGCCCCCTTGTGGACGGAGGTGTGCGGGCGTTCGTCGATCTCCGGACAGCAGAACAGCGGGTCGATGAGTCAGTTCGGCGGATTCATAAGGAACATGAGGCTCACGGACAAGGACGCGTACTGGCTCGACACCGGCCTGTCCGGTCAGTGCACGGATGGGATCCGGTCCATCAAGTGCACCATGACCGCGAACTGACGGTCAGGTGACGCAGCCCGTGTGGGCCGCCCGCGTATGGGCGGCCCACACGGGCTGTGAAAGCCTCCGTGCGCCCGAAGGGGATCCAGTCACCCCGGAAAGTGATGACGCCCTTCGTTCCAGGTGAGCCACCCGTCAATGACGCTGGGCCGCTGCTTTGACCCTGCTGCTCCGCCCCCGCCCTCCAACTCGGCCGCGATGCCCTCCATCCAGCCCACGAACGTGTCACCGGACTCGTCGGGCTCCGTAAACGCACCCGCATGAACGTTCCAGCCGAGGCGGCCGGTTGTGGTGTCGATAAAGTTCCACAGATGCGGTTCATCTGTTTCCGAGGCGCATGCGGGGATCCACGGACGGGTGCCCATGTCGTTGGCGTCGAGCAGCACCGTCAGTACGTTCTCGTAACACCAGATGGCGTCGGCAACCGGGAACACGTCGTAATCCTTCAGGATTCTGAGGCGGCCCGGGCCGTCCCGATCGGTTCCGTTGTGCAGGCCCCACAGCGCGCGCAGCTCCGGCGGCAGAGGCCCCATGGCCGCTTCTGCGCTCTCGACGACGGAAGGTTCGGCAGGACCCGGCAGTGCGGCGTGGGACTGCGGCGCATACCTGAGCAGCCAGGTTTCGATGCGATCCCACGCGGCCAACGTCCGGTCGAAGCGGATCTGCTCATCGGTCACGGCCATCAACTCTACACAACCATCGATTCGCGCCAGGGGAACCCCCGCGTTACAGCCGCAAGGGTCCGCGCTGAGCAGTCCATGTCCCTCGCTCGTTCGCACACCGTCCTCCCGCCCTCACCCGTCACTGACCGGGACCGGTTCCAACTGACAGCGACGGAAATGGAGCCCGAGGAGAGTGTGGCGGCTCTGCGTGTCAGCGAGGTCAACATCGCCATCGCCTATGAGATGTTCCCGCTGGAGCTGCCCGCCCGTTTCGAAGGGCGCGAACTTCTGCTGGAGCCACTCGCGCTCGCCGTCCCCGCCGTTGACCCGACGCTGACAGGCTCCACATCGACAGAGCCGATCGATCTCGCGTCGTTGTCCGGTCGGCAGTGGGTCTCCTCACAGCAGGGCACATCGTGTCATCAGATGGTGCAGCAAACGTGCGGATCCGCCTATTTGGCCCCCAACACGATCGCCTACTGCTCGGACCTCGCAACGCAGTTGACCATGGCGGCCAACCACATCGGCATCAGAGGCCGTAGTCCTATCGACCGTGAGGGCGGTTCTGGTCGAACGGGTTGCCTGGTCGGGTGATTTCGGCCGGGTGGGCGCATGAAGGCAGGACCTCCGGTGCAGCACGAGGGTTGCGAAGCCAACTCGTCGCTCCCGGATGCCCTGTTGTCGCAGTTCTACGCCGTGTCGCCGGTTGTCTTCAACTCGGCGCGTTCTTCGTGCGATTGTCTCGCTCACCGGTTCGGGAACGCAGCCGACCGGCCGGACCGGGTCCCGGTCTACGGCTCGGACATGACGGACGCGCAGTCGGTGGTGCGGGACGCGCTGCCGGTGCCGGCGTGGATGGAGGGGAGGGGCGGGCAGCCGGAGGGCTACTGCCATCGGCAGATGCTCGATCAATGCCACGTAGTTAAGGGCGAGTTGGCGGTGTCAAGCCATCAGGGAATGTGATCTTGTAGGTGCTCGGCGCCGTACGAATGAGCCGTCCGTTTCGGGCCCAGTAGCAGAGTTGCGCGTTGAAGCCGCTGAGGATGCGTCCCGTAACGGTGAGGCCGAGGCGTTGTGCGATCTCACGGGCGTGCATGGACTCGTTGGAGTTCATCGCCAAGATCTGGCAGACCCTGTCCCAGCGGCCGGAGTCGGTCCGGTGTCGGGCGCGCGTGCCAGTGAGGCTCGGTGGACGAACACTGATCTCGATGGTCGTGATCGACGTGCTGCCGCGAGATCGACCATCGCGATTCCAGTTGTTGTAGCGGGAGGTTCCGCATTTCACGATGCGGGTGGACAGCCGCATCCGACGGCCGGGAAGCAGCGTCTGGAGGACGCGGGCTCCGATGCGTCCCACCAGGTCGCAACCGATGATCGGCTCAGCGGCGGGAGTGGTTCCGGCTGAGCTGATGACCGTGTCGCGGGCGGCTTCCAAAGCGACGGTGAAAGCGGCTCGGTCGGGATCGCAGCCGGATGCTGTCTCCACCGCGGTAACCATGACAGAGCGCAGGGCTTGATAGAGAGTGAGCAGTGCCCACATCTCCTGCGTCAGCCCCACCGGGTCCTTCGAACGCAGGACTCGCCCCTGGAGCAGGGTGTGACGGAGCGCCAGGTATGCGATCTCGATCTCCCAACGCTCGTGGTAAAGATGCACCAGGTGGTCGGCGGGGTCGCTGGAGTGGTCGGTGAGTGTGGTCAGCAGGCGGTAGGTCCCGCCGAACACGCCGCCGTCGGCGGTACAGGAGCGGACCTCGGCCTCGATCACTCGCAACGAGAGGTCACCGATCCGGGTCAGGTAGGAGCCGTCGGGCAGCAGTGCCAGCACCGGCGGGCGTCGGACGCTGGTGGCGCGAATCAGGAACTGGGCCCCTTGAGCCGCGATGTCTACCAGCAGTCTGTTGCTGTCGAAGGCGCGGTCTGCCAGAACAAGCATGTCCGAGGTCAGGTGGCCGACCAGGTCGTGAGCGTAGTCGGTTTCACCCTTGCTGGCGGGGCCGAAGACGGCGCCGATCAGGCCGCGGGTGCCGGTTTCGCACAGAGTCATGAGCATCAGCCGGGGGTAGCCCGTTGGACCGTGACGGCGCTGGGTTCGGCCGAGCCAGGACCAGTTGCGTTCGTGGTCGGGGACGTTCAGGCTCCCGCAGCCGTCGAAGGCGACCGTGCGCCAGCGGCGGTAACGCACTCCGGGCGTGGACGGCTGGGCCAGCGGGCCGGCCAGCACGTCGAACAGCCGCTTGAGCGGGGCCACGCCGACCCGCCGACGGAGATCGCGAAGTGCCTTCTCCGATGGTCGCGGCACCATGACGGTCAGTCCGGCCACGAGTTTGCCCCACACCAGGCCGGTTCCCAGGTCCCCGAACAACCCGAGCGCGAGTACGAAGTACACCCCGACGCGTGAGGGGAGACTTCGCAGTCGTCGCTCGCGAGCCCCGGTCTCGTCCAGCACCGCATCCACCAGCTCGAGTGGGATGACCTGCGTCAACTCACCGATATGACCGGGCGCGAACACGTCGGTTCCGCCCGTGACAGACTGAGCCACAGGGCCTCTGCTTCCTCAGGTAGATCTTGGTCGATCCCCTGAATAGCAGAGGTCTCCTCTTTCTCACCTCGCCCTTGACAGCGCCAACTCGCCCTTAACTACGTGGCATTGGATGCTCGATGCGGTCTTCTACGTCACTGACAACGGCATCGAGTGGCGTGCGATGCCCGTCGATTTTCCGGCGTGGGACCGTGTCTACGCCTTCTTCCGCAGGTGGCGGAAGCAGGGCCTGGCCGGGGAACTCCACGACCGGCTTCGCGAGAGAGTTCGCACCACGGAGGGCCGCGACCGTGAGCCGAGTGCGGGGATCATCGACTCGCAGTCGGTGAAGGCAGCCGTATCGGTGCCCGCCGTGTCAGGGGGCTATGACGGCGGGAAGAAGGTCAACGGAAGGCGCCGGCACGTCATCACGGACAGCCTCGGCCTGCTGCTGATGGTCTGGGTGACCGCCGCGGATGTCACCGACCGCCAGGCCGCCCGCGCCATGCTGCCCGTGCTGCGGACACGGTTCAGGAAGATCACTCTGGTGTGGGCCGACGGCGGCTACACCGGCCGCCTCGTGACCTGGGCGAAGGAAAAACTCCAGCTCACCCTGCAGATCGTCAAGCGCAGTGACGACATGACCGGGTTTGTTGTGCTGCCGAGACGGTGGCTGGTGGAGCGCAGCCTGGGGTGGCTGATGCGCTCGCGCCGCCTGGTGCGCGACTTCGAGGCTTCCCGCTTCCAGCGAGGCGTTCATCCACCTCTCGGCGAGCATGCTCATGGCCCGCCGACTGGCCCGAACCACCGCCGTGAGCAGGCCGCTCAGCTCTCCGCGGCAGGCGCAGCCGACGCTCGCGGCATGAACCGGCCCGACGGCGACGCCCTCAGCCACTCCCGCTCGACCAGCCGTTTCGCCCTCGACCGCACTCCCTCGATCTTGGCCGGCACCAACTCCAGCCCCAGCCGGGCCGCCAGTTCCTTCGCCGACACCCCCTCGCCGTCGCCCGGTTCACCCTGAAGCAGCTCAACGATCCGCCGGTACTCCGGCGCGAGCGCCTCCACCGTCATCCCGTCCCGGCGTCGCACCACCGTCGCCCCGGCAACCGGCACCTTGTCCACGTGGGCCGGGGTGCCGGAACCTGCACCTCCAAGGCGGGCGGATCTGCCGCATCGTCACCAGCGGCCAGGGCCTCGGCCAGCTCCACCCGAGCAATCACCCGGCGCTCCAACACCGCCTCGGCCACACCGAGTCCGGCCAGGATCCGGTCCGCTTCCGCCTGGAGGGCCTCCACAGCCGCCCGGGCAGCGGTCTCCCGTTCCTCCAGCAAGCCCATCACCGACGCCACCGGCTACCTCCCCATCGCCGAGAACGAACTGAACGTCCGAACCCTCCCTCGGCGACACCGCCACCATGCCTGATCAGCGGAAACTCGGCGATCACGACCGGAAAGACAACGGCTTCTCGCTTCTCGCGTACTGCTCCGCTGCACTGGCTCCGACCTTCGCTCGTCTCGACGCCTGCGAGGACGGCAAGCAGGCGGAGGTCGCTGAGGACGTTCGCCAGGTACTCGTCGGGCTGCGGGTGATCGCCGAGTCCGTCCGAGGCCCTCTTGAGCAGGCCTGAGGTCGCCTCCAGCGGCTTCAGGCGACAGCGGCTTGGTCATTCGGTCGCGTGTGTCTCGGTGACGGCGAGACGGGCCGAGGATTCGTCGACGATGCCTTTCTCCTGAGTGAAGGCGGCGATGAGGGACTGCCAGGCGATGTTGTTGACGGAGCGGGGAAGGCCGCGGCTGGTGAGGTGGATCAGTTCGACGGCGTCGTCGGGGAACAGGGTGTTCTGGCGGCCGGCGATGCTGATGTGGTGCTTGATGTAGCTGGAGGTCTCCTCCCAGCTCATCGTGGGCATCTGGTAGCTGATCGCGATCCGCTGGTCGAGGGCGGCCAGAACGCCGTGCTTCATCCGTTTGTGCAGGGTCGGCTGGCCGATCAGCACCACCGTGAACGGCATGGTGGAGTCCATGTCGTAGTTGGTGAGCATCCGGATCGCGTCCAGTTCGCCGTGGTCGAGCAGGTGCGACTCGTCGATGACGACGGCCGGGGTGGTGTGGCCGCGTTCGTCGACCTCGGCGGCCAGCGCTGTGGAGGCCTGGGCCGCGAGGGCGGCCAGGTGGATCTTCGGGGTGTCGCCCAGGCTGGTGACGATCCGGTTGTAGAGGCCGCGCAGGCCGACCTCCGGGGTGGGGTGGTAGATGACAGTGAAGCGGGCCGGGTCCAGGGAGGCCACGGCGCCCTTGAGGACGACGGTCTTGCCGGAGCCGACCTCGCCGGTGACCACGCCGATTGCCCGGTTGTTGATGCACCCCGCGATGCGGGCCGCGGCCTCGCGGTGGGAGTGGTGCTGGTGCAGCATCGACGGGGCCAGGTTGCGGCCGAACGGGACGCGGGTGAAGCCGAAGTAGCCCTGGACCCGGTCGATCATCCCTGCACCCGCCCGTCGTCCATCAGGGACGAGTAGTTGATCCCCTTCGCGGTGTTCGCCTGGTGCGTGGCGTCCAGGACCCTCAGGTAGTCGATCCAGGTCGGCGCCGCCGGGTGCGGCGGGATCTCCGGGCTTGCCTTCGGATGCGTGTGCCGGCCCAGCCGGTGCGGGACCGCCTTCCCGGTCGGCTTCCCCGCCGCCCGCACCTCGATCTCGGTCAGGTCGAACGGGTCGAAGACCAGCTCCACCCTCGTCCCGGTCAGCATCGGGTCGACCTCGTAGCTGTCGTGCAACGACACCGTCGCCGTCTTGGTCACCGTCCGGTACTCCGACCACAAAAACGCCTCCCGAAGATCAGCGGGGCTGGGCAGCGGCAGCGGCTTGGGAATCGAACCCAGCCAGCGCTCGATCGGAGGCTGCCCGGTCTTCGAGTGCACGGTGCGGTGATAGACCGTCTCCAACCACGCGGTGAACAGCCTGTTCAGCTCCGGAAGGCGCTCGATCCGGGCAGCCCTGTCGGCGTACGAGTTCTTCATGCGCCACCGCGTCCGGACGTATGTGATCAGCCGTCTGTTCGAACCGGCGGCGCGTCAGCGCCCTGGGCCGAGACGACGGCCTCGAACTCCTGCAACCTTCGAGGGTCGCCATTCCCCGCCGGCTTCTGCTGCGGCCTTCAACAGGCGGGCCGGGCGGCCAGGTCCATAAAAGGTGGCGGACGCCGTGCGGGCGGGTGTAGGTCGCGCGGCGGCGCGGGCGCGGTTCGCGGTCGGGGTCCTTGTGCTTGCCGCCGCGTCCGGTCCACTGGCGGCCGGGGTGGGGCTGGAGATTGAGGGGGCCGAACTCGTCCATGCAGAAGACGACTTCTGGCTCGCCCGCCTCGGGTATGACCTCGCCATCGGCGATGGCGTAGAGGTGCTCGACGCGGGCCTTTTTGTCCGCGTGGTCAGGGTCGCGGGAGGTTTTCCAGGTCTTCAGGCGTTGAAAGGTGATGCCTTCCTCGCGGAGCAGGATGCGCAGGCCCTCGTGGCTGATGTCGTCGACCACCCCCTCGGTAACCAGGAAGTCGGCCAGTTTGACCAGGCTCCAGGTCGAGAAGGGTAGGCCGTGCTCGACCGGCCTGGACTTGGCGATCTTCTTGATGTCACGGCGTTCGGGCAGGGTGAACGTCTTCGGCCGGCCGCCCTTGTACTTGGGGTAGAGCGAAGTGAAGCCGTCGGCGTTGAAGTTGTGGATCACGTCCCGGACCCGGTCCGGGCTTGTAAACGTGACCTCGGCAATCTTGGTCACGTCCATGCCCTGGGCCGATAAGAGCACCATCTGGGCTCGGCGCCAGGTCACCACGGATCCGGTGCCTCGGCGGACGATCCGCAGCAGCCGTTGCCCCTCGTCGTCATCGATCTCGCGGACCCGCACACGCTCAGCCACCCGTAAAGCATGAAGCACAACACGCTGCCCGGAGCGCCATCCTGACGGCGCGTCACAACAGGGCGAACGTTGCTTGATGCGGCACTAGGTTGTCCGCAGAGATTCGATCAAGGAGCAGGGCAGTGTGAATAGAGCGTCACCAGGTGGGCGGGTCTGTCGTGTCGGCAGCACGCGAGGACTTCACGAACCGCATCGGGGGTCAGGTGCGGTCTATGTCGCGGGCCGGCCGGATGGCCACCGACGAGTGGCAGTCGATCGCCGACGAGTTCCTCGACTACCTGGGCGCCCTCTCCTTCGAGACACCTGACCTTGACACCTCGGAGGCCAAGGCCGCCCTCAAGGACGCCTCCGAGGCCGCGGCCGGCGCCGTCGCCTACGCGGCGTACCACCCGCACTGCAGCTTCCAAGTCTTCCTGGAGTACGTGAACTTCGGCATGAGCTACGACCCGGGTGAGGATGCCCCCGAGGAGAGCGTCTTGCCCGGGGAGTGGATCGACGCGCTCTGCCTGTCGGTCCTCAAAGACAAAGCCAAGTGGCACGGCGAGGCCTTCCACTTCGCCCGGAAGAAGTTCGCCGCGCAGGCGCAGGGAACGCCCGCCGGCGAGCTCGCCACAGGACTATGGCCGTGGTCCTGGACGACACCGGTGACGACGAGGAGTACCCGCCGAGCGCGCAGGCCAAGCTCGGGAGTGAGCGCGGGGCACGGGCAGGACGGGTCGCTGCAGGGGCGGCCCGCAGAGTGGGAGGCGAGCACCGGGCGGGAGCGGTAGTGCGTGGCTGGCGTGCGGGAGCCCAGTGCGCAGGTGCACCAGGGTGACCAGCACCCGGTCAGTGAAGACCAGGCCGTACTTCGGTCCGGCGCCAGCCTCCCGCTGCCGCTCGGTGCCACGCCGCTCATGCAGAGCCGACTCGCACCGGGCAAGCCACGGGTCTGCCAACTCCTCGATCAAGTCGCCGAGATGTGAACGGGAGATGCCGCAGAAAGCAGGATGTAACAAGGCCGCACGGGCCCACTTCTTGGTCACACTCGATCGGCCAGACGGAGCACTGCATCCAGTCCGCGACGCGAACCGGGAGTGGCTCGACCGGGCAGCACATACGAGCGCAGTCCCGCCCCAGCCGCGCCGCCATCCTTCGCGGGAGGGTCACCCACCATCAGCGTCTCCTCCGGAGCGACACCCAGTTCACGGCAGGCATGCTGAAACAGCAACGGGTCCGGCTTTTCAGTGTCGTGTTCGTAGGAGTGCACCCAGGACGAAAAGTAGTGGTCAAGGCCGTGATGGGCGAAGGTGGCCCGCAGATCCCAGCCCACATCGCTGACCACCCCCAGAACCACGCAGCTCTGAGTCAGCCGGACCAGTGTGGACTCGGTGTCCGCGTAAGGCACCCAATGCTCAGGGGCCTGCAGTTGCTCATCGAGCACGTCAGCGACCGGTGCCAGCTCGGGAACCGAGGCGTACCAGGTTGTGAAGGCATGGTGATGTGCCTTTGAGGACACGTCACGGCCACGCTGGGCCTCGACCACGTCGGGGTCCGACAGACTGCCTTCGAGCCCGCTCAGCATGACGTCCATCGCCACCTCGTCCACGGGTTCAGCCATCGCCGCTCGGATCCGGTCTGCATACGTATCAATCTGGAACAGAGTGCCGGAGAAGTCGAAGAGGACGGCCCGCACGGTCAGCGGCGCCTGCGAGGTGGTCCTGGCGCGGATGGGCCCTTCAGGACCGCAAGCAGGGAGGCGAGTCATTTGATCTTCCTACCGAAGGCCGGACGAGAATGACCAGGCCTATCGCGGACCAGGTCGTTACCTTGCACGATGCCAACAGTGACGGCGCGGTCGTTGGTCGCGCCCTGTGGGGGGTCTGTACGCTCACCGGTGTAATTGATGATCATGGAAGAGACATCGAGTGGCTGACACCGTGACCGAGTCCGTGGCCGCCAATGACCAGGCGGAACCGTCGCCGGAGGCCGCGACGGTCGAGCAGAAACTGATCGACCAGCTCGTCGAGCAGGCCCGGAACAAGGGACTGCAGCTGACCGGCGAGGGCGGGCTGCTGCAGCAGCTGACCAAGACGGTTCTGGAGTCCGCCCTGGAGGGCGAGATCACCGACCATCTCGGCTATGACAAGCACGATCCGGCGGGCAAGGACGGCGGCAACTCCCGTAACGGCACCCGGTCCAAGACCGTGCTGACCGACATCGGCCCGGTCGAGATCGACATGCCCCGCGACCGGGAGGGCTCCTTCGAGCCGGCCACCGTCAAGAAGCGGCAGCGCCGGCTGACCGGCGTGGAAGAGATGGTGCTCTCGCTGTCCGCCAAGGCACGGCGCCCGCCTGGCCGCGGCCGAACGCGGCGACGGTCGCCGCGGACGTCGGGGCGACGAAGGCCCAGTTGGAGCGGGCCCGCGTGGCCGATTACGGCTCCGGTTGGCCCCGCAGGAAAGGCTACGGCTTCCCGGAGGCTTTGACGGAACGGATGCCTGCGACTGCCAGCAGTACCGCAGTCAGGGACCACGCAGGGACACTGCTCGACGGATACAGGACCACAGCCCACCAGGCGTGGCTTCCTGCCGGGCCACGTCCCGCGACGATGCTAGCGATCATCAGCACCCCCGACAGCCCGACGGACCCTCGGCACGGGCGGCCACGCCGGCGCGAACCCCGTCCGCCTCGTCTGACGCCCTGACCGGCACCGCGGACAAGAGCGCGAGGACGCAGGGGGCCGACCAGCCAGCCGTGTGCTCCGGCGCCGCAGCTTGACCGCGGTCGTCCGGCCCCTCACAGACCGAGGTCCGGACGGCTGGACCAGGTCAGCACGGCGGCACGATGTTGCGGTGGAAGTAGAGGGCGCCGTCGACATAAGGAGCGAAGGTCCACCAGGGGTCGGTAACGGTGGCCCAGCTGGAACCGTTGGCGTACTCGACCTGCCACGTGCGATACCAGACGTCGCCGGCGTTGCCGACTTGGCCGCCGGCGACCCAGCAGTCGATCATCAGATAGTCCCCGTTGCTCAGGGGGGTGTAGCCGAGCTTGTTGGCAGGCGTGTCGTAGGGGTGCGAATAGACACCAACGTGGCTGCCGGTCGAAACCTGGTCCGTGACCGGATTGGGAAGCGGGGTGGCCTGCGCGCTCGTGGTGCTGGCGACGGCTGCGGCTGCGGCGATGACGGCCGCGACGGCGGCCTTGGTGATGCCTCCGGGCATGTTTCCCCCTACGGTCGGCCCCGGAGTCCTCCAATGGATGCCGGGGAGTTGTGGACAGCGGCCCGCGGCGGGGCCGTTGGATTCGCGTACCAGCTTGCCTGTGCACGGTCAGCCGGGGAATGACGCTGGCTTGACGTTCCCCTGACACTTCGAGCGGTCGCTGCGCCGCTTGGGCCGGCCTTTCGCGAAGCGGCAAGACCAGGCTGCCCGAGCCGGCTTGGTGAAGTTCCCTTTCCCGCACGATCCCGCACACCCGCTCCCAGACCATGTATGTCAGGGGCACAACTTCGCAGGTGACGCTGGTGAGCAGGGGCGCGGTTCGCGTTCGAACGTCAATCTAGGACCGGCAACGCATTGTGTGGAGTGGCAAGTTGCACAGTGAAGCGGGGGTTCCGGTGCCGCAGTGCACAGCGAGCCGGGAAAGCGCAGGTAAGCAACTATTGGCGTAGCGAATCCAGGGACGGTGCTCGGTCCAGGACCACATCGTGCTCCGCGGTGACGGCGGGCCGGAGCGGCAGCCTCGCCGGTGGACCCTCTTCGTACACCTCACAGGCTTCACCGGCATCGGCCGCGGCCCGGCACGAACAGCAGGGCCCTGACCAGGGCGGTCGCCCATTTCGGGTCGGTGCGGACCTTGCCGAGCACGCGCCAGCTCTTGAGGTGGGCGAAGCCGTGCACCAGCCCCAGCACCCCGAACCTCGCGCACACCAGGCCCTTGACCTGCGGCTTCACGATGCACACCGCTCATTGATGGGCGGTGATCTCCACAACCGGAAGAAGGCGGACACATAGCGCTGGCGCGGAGGCGATGTGATCCTTGTCGGAGTCCAGTCAGCACGGGCTCGCTATGCGGGCAGCCTGACTGGGCTTCGTCATGGCACTGCTGTCATGGGAGGGGACGCAATGCGTATCAGGTTCGGGCGGCGCACCGGCAAGCTTGCGATCGTGGGAACGCTCACGGTCGCCGCGTTGAGCTTGGCCACGGGAGGCGCTTTCGCCGCCACGCCGCCGACGGGGGCCGAGGCCTGCCCGAGCGGGAACGTGTGCTTGTACTTCAACTCGCCGCAGTACGGCTGGGGCGCGTGGGAAGACTGGTCGCCTGGCCAGAGCCTCAGTCTGTCGGACTTCAAGTTCGCTCACTGGGGGAACAACGGTTCTGGTTACGGGCAGACGGTGTACGACAAGGCTGCCTCGATCGTCAACAACACCGGCCACACGGTGGTCGTTGAGTCGGACCTTGGCCACGACGACTACTACGTCGCGGGCTACGCCGGATCCCTGACCTCCTTCACCTACAACCACGACGCTCTCCTGTACTGCTGACGCCCAGCGAAGCATCGCGAGTGCCCCCTCTGCACCGACATGGTGGAGGGGCCCGTCCCTTCGCCGACCCCGCTAGCGCAGCCCATGAGCGCCGGACCAGGCCGGGCTGCGCAGCCGTGGCTTCGACGATGCCCGCCTCAGCACCAGCAACGCCCGCACGGCGCCGTCCTGCGAGCACCCGCCTGTCCAGGCTGGCGTCGACCGCGGCAACGGTTGATGACCGCGTACAGGTCGCCGCCGGTCTGGGCCAGGGAGTCCGGGACGCCGGCCAGGACCAGGGCGAGTTCGGGGTTGCCGACCGGCGGCATCGGGGCCCGGCCCACCCCCTTGTCGCTGCTGCTCCTCTCGTAGGCGGACAGACCCCGGTCCCGGCTCCACTGGGCGAAGCGACGGTAGAGGTACCAGCCGAACGCCTCCACCAGGCGCTCCAGCGGACGCGGGCCGACTGGGAGGCCGAACTCCGACGCTGGAACCGGGAGAACCCGGACCTTGCGGCAGACCTCGCCCAGGCCGCCGAGGGCGTGTACCGAAAACGGATCTTGGAACAGCTCGGGTTCTGCGACGGGGGAGGCTGGCTCGCAAGAACCACAGCGGGCGGTGGGCCAGTGCTGGTAGTAGTCGGCCATGGCAGCAAGCGTGTGGACCCCCGTGATTTCGATGACCGGTGTAGCTCTGGGTGGTGCGTTGGCGTATCTGACCCAACGCACCACGCAGCGGACAGCCGACCGGGCTGAGGAACAAAGACGCGCTGCGGCTCTGACGGAGGAGCGACGTGCCGAACAGATCAGGACCGTGCTGGAGTTCATCCGGTGCGCGCTGGAGGCTGAGGGCGTGGCGCATGCGCGGCCGTCACGGTGGGAGGTCGGCGATGAGTGGTACGTGACGGCCAGGCCGGCGATGGACGGCCTGCGCATAGCCGAGAAGGGTGTCGAGCTGCTGTGTGCCCCCGGCATGCACGCACCAACAACCGCCTATGCCCGCGCCCTTAATCAGGCGGTCTGGCAGGAGCGGGACGAAGGGAGCCTGGCCGAGCGTCTGGAACCGTTCAAAGCCGAGTTTCTCGCCGTCGCCCGCCGCAGCCTGACCTGACATCGCCGGTCACAGCCACTCGTTGATGGAAGCAACCAACACGGTCGCTTCGTAGCGCACGGCCAGCTTGTCGTACCTCGTGGCTACAGCGCGGTGCCTCTTGAGCCGGTTGATGCCGCACTCGACCGCGTGGCGCTCGCGGTAGTCGACCGGGTCGAACTTCGGCGGCCGACCGCCGCGCGAGCCGCGTTTCTTGCGGTTGCGGGCCTGGTCGGCCTTGTCAGGGATGGTGCAGCGGATGCCGCGCCTCCGCAGGTAGGCACGGTTCTTGCGGGAGGCGTACGCCCTGTCCGCGCGGACCCGCCGCGGCCGGGTGCGTGGCCTGCCCGACTCCAGCCGCGGCACCCGGATGCGGCCGAGGACCGCCTCAAACAGCGGGGAGTCACCTCGCTGACCGGCCGTGATGACGATCGACATGGGCTTTTGGCGCTGCTCAACGGCCAGGTGCACCTTGGTGGTCAGACCACCGCGTGAGCGTCCGAGCCCATGGTCGTCCGGCTCGGCGGTGACGCCGCCGGGCGGCTCCTTTTGCAGATCCCCTTTTTCCGCGCCCCGGCTGCGTGCTGGTGGGCGCGCACGATCGTGGAGTCGACGTTGAGGTCCCAGGTGATCAGGTCGTTCGCGTCCGCCTGGGCCTGGAGACGTGTGAACATCCGGTGCCACGTGCCGTCCCGCTGCCACCGGCGGAACAGGTCGTACGCCCGGCCCCAGGGCCCATACTCGGCGGGCATGTCCCGCCACGGGATGCCGGTGCGGACCCGGAATCGTATGCCATCGATTAACTGCCGCCGGGTCCATATCGGCGGGCGACCGGGCTTCTTGCCCTTCGGTAACAGCGGCTCCAGCGCCGCCCATTGCGCGTCTGTCAGATCTCCACGTGCCACGAGCCAAAATCATCTCACGCTCAAGATCCACTTTCGGCACACGCCCTAGCACGCCCGCCGCTGACGTGCCGTACGTGCCTGACGAACCCCCAGATATCTGTAAGGCACGGACCGATCAGGTCCACTTGCCTTACCTGCCTTACAGCTCCTGAGCACCCCAGATAACGACGGCACCGAGGTGCAAGTCCGCCGCCCGCGTGCAGGCCGCCCGGGCCGCAAGGAGTTCGTCTCCGGCAAGACCTGGATGCCGTGGTCGGAGCGGGCTTGACCTTGACGCTGGGTCAACCCTCCATCCTTCCGGCAGAGCTTCCGCGCAGTCGCCCGGAACAGCTCCGCAAAGGAGGCAGATGACCAT
>LRTP01000147.1 GCA_001550305.1 Streptomyces diastatochromogenes | reverse complement strand
CCCCCACCTGTCGCGCGCCGCGCGGGATGCCCAGCGCGCACACCGCGCCCACGAGGACGACCGCGACGCCGACCCACACCGCCGGGTGCAGACCGTCGATGAACCGCCGGGGCGTGCCCATGCCGCCGTGGGCGACGAAGACCGAGCTGAGGACCGCGATACCGAGGGCGCCGCCGATCTCGCGGACGGTGGTGTTGGCGCCGGAGGCCTTGCCTGCGTGCTCCTTGCTGACCGAGCCGAGGACGACCGCGGCCGTCGGGGCGAACACGAGGCCCATACCGACACCGGCGACGATCATCGGGGCGACGAGGGAGGAGTACAGGGTGTCGATGTCCGCGACCACGTTGATCCAGCCGAGACCCACGCCCTGCAGGAAGAGCCCGAGGGCCATCAGCCTGCCGCCGCCCACCCGGTCGGAGAGCAGTCCGGCGACGGGGGCGACGAACATGGGCATCAGGGTCCAGGCCAGGGTGCGCACTCCGGCCTCGAACGGCGTGCGCTGCGGCACGATCTGGAGGTACTGGGCGAGCAGGAACAGCGAACCGAAGACGCCGAAGTACATCGCCGCGGAGACGACGTTGGTCAGGGTGAAGGCCCGTACCCGGTAGAAGGAGAGGGGCAGCATCGGCGCGGGAACCCGCGCCTCCCAGGCCACGAAGACGGCGAGCAGCACCGCGCCCCCCAGGAACGCCCCCAGCACCTTCGCCGAGGTCCAGCCGTCCGTGTCGCCGTGCACGATGCCCCACACCACGGCGCACAGTCCGGCGGCGGCCAGCACCATCCCGACCAGGTCGAGGCGGACGCCCGGAAGCGCGCTCTCGCGCAGGGTGAGCAGGATGAGCGGTACGGCCACGACACCCACCGGCACGTTGATCCAGAAGATCCACCGCCAGTCCAGCCCGTCGACCACCGCGCCGCCGACCACCGGGCCCATCGCCACCGCCAGCCCGCTGATGCCCGACCACAGACCGAGAGCGAGGCCGCGCAGCCGCTCCGGCACGGCCTGGGAGAGCAGGGTCAGCGACAGCGGCATCACGGCAGCGGCGCCGAAGCCCTGGACCGCGCGACAGCCGATCAACTGCGCGCTGCTGTCGGCCAGTCCGCAGCCGGCGGAGGCCAGGGTGAAGACGACGATGCCGATCACGAACACCCGCCGGCGCCCGAACCGGTCGCCCAGGGCGGCACCCGTCATCAGCAGACAGGCGAAGCTGAGCACGTACGCGTTGACGAACCACTGCAGCTGCTGGGTGGACGCCTCCAGGTCCACGGCCAGGGTGCGCAGCGCCGTGGAGACGACGAGGTTGTCCAGCGCGACCATGAACATGGGCACGCTGCACGCGACGATCGCGAGCCACAGCGGCACCCTTCGTCGCTCGCGCGCCGGGTCGACTGAAGGGTCGTCCAGGGCCGGGCTTTGCTCGGACAGCGTCATGACGGTATGTCTCCTTGGGCGATGAAGAGTTGGTCCGGGGGAGGGGCGCGGCGGGAGAGTGTCAGGCGGGGCCGGGTCCGGTGCCGGAAGGTCCGCGCTCGCCGGTGGCGTCGGCGCGCTCCTGCTCGGCGAGCCGTCGCCGGGCGTCCGCCCAGTCGAGGGGGAGTTCCGAGGCCGGAAGCTCCCAGAACGTGAAGACCGAGCCGCTCGTCGTGGACCGCAGCCCGGTCATGATCGAGCGGTGCGGTTCGGTCTTCGCGTAGGTGTAGAGGGCCCGCTTGTCCTCCCAGGCCGACAGCGTCCAGAAGGTGCGCTTGAGCGGCTGGGCGACGAGCGTGGCGCCGTACGCGCCGGGCGCGCCCTTCGCCTGCTTCCACGCGGCCAGGGACCGCAGGAAGAAGCGCGGTACGTCACGGAAGGAACGGACCTCGAAGCGTGAGGCCATGACGAACGCCCGGGAGTCCGGTGCGGGCACGTTGACGGTGGTCCAGGGGAGCGTGGGCACGGTGGCGCCTTCTTCCACAGAGGCAGGACGACGGGAGAGGCAGGACGACGGACGGAGGCCCCAGGGAAGCGCTCGACGGACGGAGATCCGGGGGAGCGCTCATTGGATACCCCTGCTATCCATGTTAGACAGTAGAGGTATCCAATGACCAGAGCGGAGCCGACCCGATGCGTATGTCCGAGCTGAGCCGCCTCAGTGGCGTCTCCGTCACGACGATCAAGTACTACCTCCGCGAGGGGCTGCTCCCGGCGGGCCGGCAACTGTCGGCGACCCAGGCCGGGTACGACGGGAACCATCTGCGCAGGCTGCGCCTGATCCGCGCGCTGACCGGCGTCCGGGGGCTGTCCGTCAGCACCGCCCGGGAGGTCCTGGGGGCCCTGGCGGAGCGCACCGGCGACACCCATCGCCTGCTCGGTCTCACCCTCGGTTCGATCGGGCCCGTCGAGGATTCCGCGGAGGACTCCGCTGATCGGGCCGAAGTCGACGCGCTCGTCGGTGAGTTGGGCTGGGATATCCACAAGTCGGCGCCCGCGCGGGCGACTCTGGCCGAGACCCTGGGCTCGCTGCGCGGCCTGGGCGTGCCGCTCGACCAGGGCGCGCTCGTGCCCTACGCCCGGCTGGCCGAACGCACCGCGGCGCTCGACCTCGACCAGCTGGACGGAATCGACGACCCGCTGGAGCTGGCCGAGCGCGCGCTGCTGCTCACGGTCCTGCTCGAACCCGCGCTGATGGCGCTGCGCCGCATGGCTCAGGAGAACGAGTCGGCGCGGCGTCACGGGGATGGCCGCCGATGACCGGACGGTGGTAGTCGAGCGGATGGTCGCCGTTGGGCGGACGGTCGCCGTTGGGTGGACGGTCGCCGTTGGGTGGACCGTGTGGTTCGGGTGGCCCTGACCGGGGCGCCGGTCAGGCGGTGGTCGCGATCAACGCGGGTCTTCCGGGAGGCAGTTGAGCAGGGCGTTCAGGCCGTCGTGGTCGAGGACGGAGACGCCCAGGGCCACGGTCATCACGGCCAGCAGATGCACGGCCCCCGGGAGGTCCGCGTCGGCGGCGCGGGTCAGGGCCTCCGTGTCGCCCGCCGCCCACGCCCGGACCGCCTGCCCGAAGGCGAACTCGTAGTGCGGGGGAGCCGCCGTGGCCGCCTGTTCGGCGGCCCGGCCCACGTCACGGGCCGCGGGCTGGGCGGTCAGGGTGAGGCGCAGAGTGACGTCCATGACGGCACAGAGATAGGTGTACGTGTCGTCGAGGGCGGACTCGTCGAGGGTGTCCAGGGCCGAGGCGACGGTCCGCGCGTCCTCGTCGGCGTACCCGCGCAGCAGGAGCAACGCGGTGTGCCGGGCGGGGTGGGGGCCGGTGATCCGGTCGTGGGGCGAGGGAACGGAGGGAGGGTGCGACACGCGGTGGACTCCTTCGGCGGGCAGCCCGAACTCCGGACGGTCCACCGCTGAGCTGCACCTGACCGTGGACTCCGGCCGACCCTAGTGAAGCCCGTCGGCCACCGCGTCCAACCGGCGTCCGATCCCGCATACGGAGATCGGACTACTTCCGATCGCGTACGGCGCCCTCTTCGGACCTCCGGCGCCGCCGCCCGCAGCCGTTTGGTTGACGTCTCAAATGGGATGACCTAGAGTCAAAGTTGAATGTTCAAGTTAATACCCTGAACCCGTAAGCCGGAGCACCCTCACCCACGTAAGGACCGGCATGAATTCCCTCCTTGACCCCGAGGTGCCCGCCGGAGCGTACGACCGGTTCCTGATCGACGCGCTGCCGCGATCCCGGTCCCAGCGTGCGTGGACGCCCGAGGACGGACCGCTTCCCGCGCTGTACCTGAGCCACGGCGCGCCCCCGCTGTTCGATGACGGACCATGGCTGCGGGAACTGTTCGCGTGGGCCCAGTCCCTGCCGAAGCCCAAGAGCGTCCTGATCGTCTCCGCACACTGGGAGGCGGCACCGCTGTGCCTGTCCGCCCCGGCGGCGCACACCCCGCTCGTCTACGACTTCGGCGGCTTCCACCCGCGCTACTACACGATGACCTACGACACCCCCGACGCGACCTCCCTCGCGCACCGCGTGGCCGGGGCCATGCCGGACGGCGAGTCGCTGTACCAGCACCCCTCCCGCGGCCTCGACCACGGAGCCTGGGTGCCGCTGATGGCCATGTACCCCTTGGGCGACATCCCGGTGCTCCAGCTCAGCCTGCCCACCCACGACCCCGGCCGGCTCCTCGAACTCGGCGCCCGGCTCGGCCCGTTGCGGGAGGAGGGCGTCCTCGTGATCGGCTCGGGGTTCATGACGCACGGGCTGCCCCACCTCACCCGCGAGATGCTGACGAAGGGCGAAGTGCCGCGCTGGTCCTCGGACTTCGACACCTGGGTCGCCGACGCGCTCGCCCGCGGCGACGTCGACGAACTCGCGGCCTTCCGGACCAGGGCGCCCGGAATGCCGTACGCCCATCCGACGGTCGACCACTACATCCCGCTGTTCGTCACGCTGGGCGCCGCCCCCAGGGCCGACCGGGCGGTGCGCACCACCGTCGAGGGTTTCATGATGGGCTTCTCCAAGCGGTCCTTCCAGACCGCGGTGTGAACCCTTGAACCCTCCGTACCGACACAAACCGCCTTCACCTCAACGGAGTTGAGACATGAACGACCGTGCCGACCAGACCATCGACGCCCTGCGCGGCGGACACGACTACCTGACCGCCGTGGTGCACGGGCTCGCCACCGCCGACCTCACCCGGCCGTCCGGGGCGTCGGAGTGGGACGTGTCCCAGGTCCTCAGCCACCTGGGCAGCGGCGCGGAGATCGGCCTCGCCTCCCTGGAGGGCGCGCTGAACGGCACCGGGCCCAAGGACGGCGACTTCAACAAGTCGGTGTGGGCGCGCTGGGACGCGATGTCCCCGGTCGAGCGCGCCGAGGGCTTCGTGACCGCCAACGAGGCGCTGGTGCGCGGGTACGAGGCTCTCGACCCGCGGGCCCGTGCCGAACTCCGGGTCGACCTCGGCTTCCTGCCCGCGCCCGTGGACGTCGCGACGGTGGCGGGTCTGCGGCTCGGCGAGTTCACCCACCACACCTGGGACGTGGAGGTCGCCTTCGACCGTACGGCGGTTCTGGCGCCCGCCGCGGTCGAGCCGCTCCTCGACCAGTCCGGACTGCTCATCGGCTTCCTCGGCAAGGTCGAGGCCCTCGGCGGACGGCAGGTTCGCCTCGCTGTCCACACCACCGCTCCCCGGCGCGCGTTCGGGCTCGACCTGGTGGACGCGGTCGCGCTCACCGACGAGCCGGCCGAGCCCGACGCCGTCCTGAGCGCACCGGCCGAGTGGTGGCTGCGGCTCGTCACCGGCCGCCATGCCGCCGCCCACACCCCGGCCGAGGTGACCCTCAAGGGCGACACCCTCACCCTGGACGACCTGCGACGCGTCTTTCCCGGGTTCTGATCCGCCGGTCCATCCCCTGAGGGGTTACTTCTCCGGCCCCTCGGGGGCCGTATCGCCGCCCTCGACCTCCCTGGAGTCCGCACCGGGATGCGGCGAGGGTGGCAGCAGGTCGTGCAGTGCCTCGTACCGCTGCGCGCAGGCCGTCTGTGCGATGGCCTGCGAGACGGCGTCGGCCAGCGGGCCCGTGGACTCGCGCAGCAGCCGACGCGCCTTGTCCGTGAGGACCACCTCGATACCGCGCCGGTCGCCGCACGCCGAGCGCCGTGTGATCAGTCCCGCGTGCTGAAGACACGCCACCTGATAGGTCAGCCGCGTCTTGGGGCGCCCCAGCAGTTCCGCGATCTGGGTCATCCGCAGGCCGGAACCGGGCTGGTCGGCCAGCAGGCACAGCACCAGGAACTCGTCGTGCGAGACGTCGAGGGTGTCCTTGACTCGGGAGCGCAGTTGCTGCTCGATCGCCCCGGCCGCCGCCAGGAGACGCATCCAGGCCCGCAGCGGTGCGGGCAGCAGCTCACCGTCGCCCGACGGCTCGCGTTCGGGCAGGTCAGCGGGGGCGGAAGGGTCGGCCATAGTGTCACAGTCTACCGGTTGTCCAAATTTGAAGAACCGGCTAGCGTGGAGTCATCCAAATTTGGATGACCGCGTTGTCCCCACAGTCCCCGTGTGCCGCGCGCCCCGTGTGTCGCGCACGCCTGCGTACTGCCCGTAACCGTCTGGAGAACTCTTATGACCGTCGCCGTCGAAACCGGCCTGTGGCAGCTCGACCCCGCCCGTACCAGCGTCGCCATCAAGCACAAGACGATGTGGGGCATGGTCACCGTGAAGGGCACCTTCACCGGAGTCGCCGGAGAGGGCGAGGTCCAGCCCGACGGGACCGCCCGCGGCACCATCACCCTGGATGTCGCGTCCCTGGACACGAAGAACGCCAAGCGGGACAAGCACCTCCGCTCCGCCGACCTCTTCGACGCCGACCGCCACCCCACGATCACCTTCGCCGTCCGTGACGCCGTCCTCGGTCAGGACGACATCGTGGAGATCAACGGGCAGCTGACCGTGCGCGGCATCAGCAGGCCGCAGCCCGTCACGGGTCGGGTGACCGGGGCGAGCGCCGACACCGTCACGCTCACCGCGGAGTTCACCGTGGACCGCGACCAGTTCGACATGGGCTGGAACCAGATGGGCATGATCCGCGGCCTGACGACCGTCACCGGCACGCTCGTCTTCTCCCGCGCCAAGGGCTGAGCCGACCCGGCGCCGGGGCTCGGGCCCTACGGCCCCACCGGCCCCGGCGACCTTGGCGTACGCGCTCAGCGCACCTTGCCGTGGAAGGCCGGGTGGGCGTCGAGCCGACGTACGTAGTCGCGGAGCCGGCCGTACGGCGAGAGGGACTCCGTCGGGCCGAGTCGGGTCAGGGCCACCCAGAGGTCGACGTCCGCGGCCGTCAGCTCGTCGCCCAACGCATGGACGTGCGAGGCGAGTTGCCGGTCCAGTGACTGGAGTGCCGTCGTGCGCGCGAGCGGCGGCGCGGTGGGGGTGACGTCTCGGTCGAGGAGTTCGCGCAACGCGTCGATGTCCGCCGTGAGGGCCGGTGGGTTCAGCCGGGGGAGGCGGGCGTCGCCCTGGCAGACCGGCAGTCCGGCGAGGTCACGCAGGATGTCCGGCGTGTGGTTGCTGACGATCCGTCCGCTCCAACGGTCGCACAGCGCGGGCGCGGTGAGCGGACCGTCGTAGTGGTGCCAGGTGGCCTCGTACGCGCCGCGCAGTGCGGCGAACGCGTCGGGTGTCTCGGCGGGAAGCGTCAGCAGCGTGGTGGCGACCGAGTCGTGGAGTCCGAGCAGCTCCAGGGTGACCGAGATGCGCAGCGAACGCGGACAGCCCTCGGCGAGGTACAGCTGATAGCGGTGCGGCGCCGGGTAGAAACCGCCGGCCAGGCCGACGCCGATGCGGCTGCGGATGCGGTGGGGGCGAGGGGCGGCGAGCGAGACTGTCTTGGGCATGACTCTCCAGGGAACGTCGAAGCCCCCGCGGCCCGTTGGGCGGCGGTGGCGGAACGGAGTGACTGCGCTGACGTACGGGCCGGTCCGGATCGTGGGACGTGCCCGACCGGACGGACCGCAGGGACCAGTACGCGCTGGACGGACCGCGGGGACCCGTACGCGCTGGACGGACCGCGGGGACCCGTACGCGCTGGACGGACCGCGTGGACCAGTACGGACGGACCGCTTGGACTAGTACGCGCTGGAGACCCGCTGCAGATCGATGTGCAGGCGCCTGGTCAGACCGTTCGTGCTCCTCCTGGCCATTCCCATCGCTCCCGTGTCCGGGGCTCGCGAGAGGCGAGACCACGCTTGCCCCGCCGCACCGGCGGGACCCGGTCGTCACCCGGGGCACCCCGTCGCGGTGGAAGGGTTGCCTGTCAGCGGGCCGGGGCCGATAACCGCGTCGAACGGGAGAACCCGCACGACGGGCGCTGACAATCGTGACCGTCCCCGTCAGTCTCGGTGCGGTCCGCGGAGCCGTCAAGAAGGCATATGCGCGGTCTCACCACGTGGTCATTCCGGCCGGTGCGCGTTGACATTCGTTTGGGGCCATGCCTAACTTACGCCGCATCGGACCGGATCGATTCCGGTGCGTTCGAGGCCCAACGGGGCGGAATGGTGACGGTGAACGCGATGTACGCAGCTGACGGGACGACCGCTTCGCGGCGCCACGGCTGCTCCGCCGCCGCACTGTGTTGTAGCTCCCGCGGCGCCCGCTGTCTCTGTCAGGGCTGACCGCTTCCGCCTTCCGCGGCGTTGAACGTCCGCACGGCTCGACCTCCCTCGCCCCGCCGTCCTGTCGGCGTGCTGTCGGTGAGCCTCTCCTCCCTCCGTACCCCCTGACATCCGTCTGTCCCCGCGCGCACCGCCGTCGTACGGGCCGCGGCGGTGTGTCCGCATTCGTTGGAGCCCTCCATGAGTGAATCCCTGGGCTCCGCCGTGCCGTTGAGCACGACGGAGCCCCGCCCGGCCGCGGCACAGCGCGTGCTGCCCCTGCGCCACCCCGGCCGCTGGATCGCCTCGGCGATCGTGCTCGTCGTGGTCGCCCAGATCGTCCACGGGCTGGCGACCAACCCCTTCTTCCAGTGGGACCGGTTCCAGTACTGGTTCCTGCGTCCCACGATCCTCGACGGCCTGCTCATCACCCTCGAAGTGACGCTCTGCAGCGCCGTGTTGGGCCTGCTCGGCGGCATCCTGCTCGCCCTGGCCCGACTCTCCGAAAGCCCTGTGCTGCGCGCGGTGAGCTGGGTCTACATCTGGCTGTTCCGCTCGGTGCCGCTCATCGTCGTCCTGCTCTTCCTCTACAACTTCAGCGCGCTCTACAAGACGCTGAGCCTCGGCGTCCCCTTCGGCCCCGCGTTCCTCACCTTCGACGAGTCCCGGCTCGCCACCGACATGGTCGTCGCGGTCGTCGGACTGAGCCTCAACGAGGCGGCGTACGCGGCGGAGGTGGTCCGCGGCGGCATCCTCTCCGTCGACCAGGGCCAGCACGAGGCGGCCTCCGCACTCGGTCTGCCCAAGGGCTACCAGTTCACGAGGATCGTCTTCCCGCAGGCACTGCGCTCCATCACCCCGAACTACGTCAACCAGCTGATCGGCCTGATCAAGGGCACCTCGCTGGTCTTCTACGTCTCGCTGCTCGACCTCTTCGGCTCGGTGCAGAGCATGGGCTCCACCTACCCCGGCGACATCGTGCCGCTGCTGCTGGTCGCCACCGCCTGGTACCTGATCCTCACGAGCGTCGTGTCCGTCGTCCAGTTCTATGTCGAGCGGTACTACTCGCGGGGCGCGCTGCGCTCCCTCCCGCCGACCCCGTTGCAGAAGGTCCGCACCGGTCTGCGTGACCTGCGGGCCCGAGCCCGTAAGGAGGCGGCGATATGACCGGCGAGACGCTCGCGATCCGACCGGCCGCCGTCGAGGTGCGCGATGTGCACAAGTGGTACGGCGCCCAACGCGTGCTGAACGGAGTGGAGTTGACCGTGCGGCCCGGGGAGGTCACCGTGATCCTCGGCCCGTCCGGCTCCGGCAAGTCCACCCTCCTCAGGGTGATCAACCACCTGGAGAAGCCCGAGATCGGCCATGTCAGCCTGAACGGCGAGCTGATCGGCGTACGCCGACACGGCGAGCGCAGCGAGACGGGGGTCCCGCTGGCCGAAGGCCGGGGGAGGCTCAAGGAGCTGACCGAGCGGGCGATCCTGGCCCAGCGCGGCCGGATCGGGTTCGTCTTCCAGAACTTCAACCTGTTCCCGCATCTGACGGTGCTGGACAACGTGGCGGCCGCGCCGGTGGCGACCCGACGGCTGAAGCGGCCCGAGGCCAGGGAACTCGCGCGCACCCTCCTCGACCGCGTGGGTCTGGCCGACAAGGCCGGCGCCTATCCACGGCAGTTGTCGGGCGGCCAGCAGCAGCGGGTCGCCATCGCCCGTGCCCTCGCGCTGCGGCCCGGAGTCATCCTCTTCGACGAGCCGACCTCCGCCCTCGACCCCGAGCTGGTCGGTGAGGTACTCGCCGTCATCAAGGACCTGGCCACCAGCGGCACCACGCTCATCATCGTGACCCACGAGATCGGCTTCGCCCGCGAGGTGGCCGACCGGATCGTCTTCCTCGACGAGGGCCGAGTCGTCGAACAGGGCTCGCCCACCGAGGTGTTGGACCATCCGACGCACGAGCGCACCAGGGACTTCCTGAGCAAGGTCCTCTGAACTCCTCGCCCTCACCGCACCTTCACCCATCACGCCTTCCCCCACCGTGCCTTCCCCACCACACGGTTCACTCACGAGCATCGGACAAGGACAGCCATGCACACCCTCACTCTCCGCGGCAGACTCCTTCGTGGCCTCACCGCCTCCACCGCCGTCGCCGCCCTCGCCGCCGCTCTCGCCGCCTGCGGGGGCGAGAGCGACGCGGCCACCACCTCCGACAGCGCTGCCGCCGGCACCGTCACCGTGGGCGCGCTCTCCAACGGCGCCGCGCGGCAGACCGACCTGAAGGTGTCCGAGGTCAAGTCCATCAGCGCCGAGCTGCCCAAGTCCGTCGCCAAGAGCGGCAAGCTGGTCGTCGGCGTCGGCGCGCTGCCCGCCGGGTTCCCGCCGCTGGCGTACGTCGGCCAGGACCAGAAGACCCTCACCGGTGCCGAACCCGACCTCGGCCGACTGGTCGCCGCGGTCCTCGGACTGAAGGCGGAGGTGAAGAACTCGACCTGGGAGAACCTGTTCGTCGGCATCGACAGCGGCAAGGTCGACGTCGCCTTCTCGAACGTCACCGACACCGAGGAACGCAAGAAGAAATATGAGTTCGCCTCCTACCGGCAGGACAACCTCGCCTTCGAGGTGCCGAAGAAGAGCACCTGGAACTTCGCAGGCGACTACGAGAACCTGGCCGGCAGGACCGTCTCCGTGGGCGCCGGAACCAACCAGGAGAAGATCCTGCTGGAGTGGAAGGCGAAGCTCGCGAAGGAGGGCAAGAAGCTCACCGTCAAGTACTTCCAGGACAACAACAGCGTCTATCTGGCGCTGTCCAGCGGGAAGATCGACGCCTACTTCGGGCCCAACCCCGGTATCTCGTATCACGTCACCCAGACGGCGAAGACGCCCGACCCGACCCGCAACGCGGGCAAGTTCTCCGGCGCGGGCGCGACCCTCCAGGGCCTGATCGCGGCCACCGCGAAGAAGGACAGCGGGCTGGCCAAGCCGGTCGCCGACGCGATCAACCACCTCATCAAGGACGGTCAGTACGCCAAGTGGCTCGCCGCCTGGAACCTCTCCAACGAGGCCGTCAGCACCTCGCAGATCGATCCGCCCGGGCTGCCGCTCAGCAACTCCTGACCGCTCCCTGAGGACCGGATCCGTCTCCTGTCCCGGAGGACCGGATCCGTTCCCTGGACTTCCGAACCGCTTCCTGGAGGTTCCGACACCACCATGTCCACCGTTGCCCGACCGACCCCGCCGCAGAGCCCGGCGACACCCCACATCCTGGACAACGCCGCCTGGGCCGCGCTGACCGGCCCGCACGCCCACCTCGCCGAGCGCGTGGGACGTGCCGCCCGCTATCCCCTGGACGTCTCCCCGTTCACCGCCCTCGCCGACCCGGCCGACCCACGCGCCTGGGACGACCTCGCCGCGCTCGTCGGCCCCGGCACCGTCACCCCCGTGACCGGGGCGAAGTCGGCGCCCCAGGGCTGGGAAACGGTCCAGCACGGCCAGGGCGTACAACTGGTCGACACCGCGCTGCGCGCCGAGCCCACCCCCGAAGCGGTCCGGCTCGGGCCCGACGACGTCCCCGAGATCCTGGACCTGATCGCCCTGACCGAGCCGGGGCCCTTCCTGTCCCGCACGGTCGAACTCGGCACCTACCTCGGCATCCGGCACCGCGGCCGGCTCATCGCCCTGGCCGGCGAGCGAAGCGAGATGGGGGTCCCCCCGGCCGGAGGCTGGGGGAGGCTGCGACCGCCCGGCTGGACGGAGATCAGCGCGGTCTGCACCGCCCCGGACCACCGCGGCAAGGGCCTGGCCACGCGACTGGTCCGCGCGATCGCGGCCGGCATCAGGGAGCGCGGAGACACGCCCTTCCTGCATGCCTCCGCGACCAACACCGGCGCGATCCGGCTCTACGAGTCGATCGGCTTCACCCTGCGCCGCCGCTCGGACTTCCTCCTCGTCCGAACTCCGGGCGCCCAGCAGGAACAGACGGCGTAGGCGGACCGTTGTGTTGAAGGGATTCACGATGTCGGCGCGGCCACGGGCCCGCCGGGACACAAAGGCGGAGGTGAGGGACGTGCGAGTCGGGTCCGCTCTCCGCGTCGTGGCGCTCGTCCCGCGCCGCCGTGTGCACCTGTACTCCCGGCCGCACATCGATCTCCAGCGCGTGGCCGGCGCGCTCTGTCGTCCCTGACCTGTCACCCCGCCGCCGCGCCCTCCGCGCAGAGGGCCGCGCTCTCGTACGGTCGACCAGGAAGGCACCCCCTCCGTGTCCGCATCATCTTCGCTGCCCGATTCCTCCCCCTCGTCCCCCCATCTGCACCTCGCCGTCGCACTCGACGGCGCCGGCTGGCACCCCGCCGCCTGGCGCGAGCCGGTGGCCCGCCCCCGTGAGCTGCTCACCGCCGGGTACTGGACGGACCTGGTCACCGAGGCCGAGCGCGGTCTCCTCGACTTCGTGACCATCGAGGACGCCCTCGGACTCCAGTCCTCCCACCTCACCGAACCCGACAGCCGCACCGACCAGGTCCGCGGGCGCCTGGACGCCGTCCTGATCGCCGCCCGCGTCGCCCCGCTGACCAGCCACATAGGACTGGTCCCGACCGCCGTCGTCACCCACACCGAGCCCTTCCACATCTCCAAGGCGATCGCCACCCTCGACTACGTCAGCACGGGCCGTGCGGGCGTACGGGTGCAGGTGTCGGCCCGCGCGCACGAAGCCGCGCACTTCGGCCGCCGTACGCTCCCGCCGCTGCGCATCGAGGACCTGGACAGCCCGGCCCTGCGCGAGCTGACGACCGACCTCTTCGACGAGGCCGCGGACTACGTCGAAGCGGTGCGCCGGCTCTGGGACAGCTGGGAGGACGACGCGGAGATCCGGGACGTCGCCACCGGACGCTTCGTCGACCGCGACAAACTGCACTACATCGACTTCGAGGGCAAGCACTTCAGCGTCAAGGGCCCCTCGATCACCCCCCGCCCGCCGCAGGGCCAGCCGATCGTCAGCGCCCTGGCCCACGCGACCGTCCCCTACCGACTGGTGGCCCGGGCCGCCGACATCGGTTACGTCACCCCGCACGACGCCGGCCAGGCCCGCGCCGTCGTCGCGGAGATCCGCGCCGAGCGCACGGCGGCCGGCCGCGCCGACGAACCCCTGCACCTCTTCGGCGACCTCGTGGTGTTCCTGGACGACGACCCGGCCGCCGCAGCGGCCCGCCGCGAGCGACTCGACGCCCTGGCCGGATACCCGTACACCAGCGATGCCCGGATCTTCACCGGCACGCCCGCCCAACTGGCCGATTTTCTACAGGAGTTGGGGGAGGCAGGACTGTCCGGCTTCCGACTGCGTCCCGCCGTCCTCGGCCACGACCTCCCCGCCGTCACCCGGGGCCTCGTGCCCGAACTCCAGCGCCGGGGCGTCTTCCGGCAGTCGTACGAGTCCGACACCCTGCGCGGGCTGCTCGGCCTCTCCCGCCCCGCCAACCGCTACGCCGCCACCGCCTGAGCCGGAGGGACCCACCCATGAGCAGCACGTCACAGGACAAGCCCCGCAAGCAGGTCCACCTCGCGGCGCACTTCCCCGGCGTCAACAACACCACCGTGTGGAGCGACCCCGAGGCCGGCAGCCACATCGAGTTCAGCTCCTTCGCCCACTTCGCGCGCACCGCCGAGCGCGCCAAGTTCGACTTCCTGTTCCTCGCCGAAGGGCTGCGACTGCGCGAACAGGGCGGGAAGGTCTACGACTTGGACGTCGTCGGCCGCCCCGACACCTTCACGATCCTCACCGCGCTCGCCGCCGTCACCGAACACCTCGGCCTGACCGGCACCATCAACTCCACCTTCAACGAGCCCTACGAGGTGGCCCGCCAGTTCGCCAGCCTCGACCACCTCTCCGACGGCCGCGCGGCCTGGAACGTGGTCACCTCCTGGGACGCCTTCACCGGCGAGAACTTCCGCCGCGGCGGCTTCCTCCCGCAGGAGGAGCGCTACTCCCGGGCCAAGGAGTTCCTGACCACGGCGAACGAGCTCTTCGACTCCTGGCACGGGGACGAGATCCTCGCCGACCGGCAGACCGGCACCTTCCTGCGCGACGCGAAGGCCGGAGCCTTTGTGCACCGAGGCCAACACTTCGACATCCAGGGGCAGTTCAACGTCCCGCGCAGCCCGCAGGGACGCCCGGTGATCTTCCAGGCGGGCGACTCCGACGAGGGGCGCGAGTTCGCCGCCTCCAGCGCCGACGCGATCTTCAGCCGGTACGCCACCCTCAAGGAGGGCCAGGCGTTCTACACGGACGTCAAGGGACGCCTCGCCCGCTACGGCCGTGAGCGCGACCAGTTGCTGATCCTGCCCGCCGCGACCTTCGTGCTCGGCGACACGGACGCCGAGGCGGAGGAGATCTCCCGCGAGGTGCGCCGCCAGCAGGTCAGCGGCGCCACCGCGATCAAGCACCTGGAGTTCGTCTGGAACCGCGACCTGTCCGCGTACGACCCGGAAGGACCCCTGCCCGACATCGACCCGGACCTCGGCGAACACACCATCGCCCGGGGCCGCGCCCAGGTCCGGATGTACCGCGACCCGCTCGCCACCGCCCGCGAGTGGCGGGAACTCGCGGCCGCCAACAAGTGGTCCATCCGCGATCTGGTCATCGAGACCGGCAACCGGCAGGCCTTCGTCGGCTCCCCGGCCACCGTCGCCGAGACCATCGACTCCTTCGTGCAGGCCGACGCAAGTGACGGCTTCATCCTCGTCCCGCACATCACCCCCGGCGGCCTCGACACCTTCGCCGACACCGTGGTCCCGCTGCTCCAGGAGCGCGGCGTGTACCGCACCGAGTACGAGGGCACGACCCTGCGCGACCACCTCGGCCTCGCCCACCCGGACCACGTGCGCGACGAGCGTGTGGCGTCATGAAATTCCTGGCCATCACCCTGATCGTGCACCGGCCGGACCCGATCACCGGCGTGCGGAAGCCCACGCACGACCGGTTCCGCGAGGTCCTCGACAACGCCCTGCTCGCCGAGGAGTTGGGCTTCGACGGCTTCGGCGTGGGGGAGCGGCACGAGCGGCCGTTCATCTCGTCCTCGCCGCCCGTCGTGCTCAGCCACGTCGCCGCGCTCACCAGGCGCATCCGCCTGTTCACGGCCGTGACGACGCTCAGCCTGCTCGACCCGGTACGCGCGTACGAGGACTACGCGACCCTCGACCACCTCTCCGACGGTCGCCTGGACCTGATCATCGGCAAGGGCAACGGCGCCGCTCAGCGGGATCTCTTCGACGTCACCCCCGAAGACCAGTGGGACCGCAACGCCGAGAGCTACGAGGTGTTCCGCACGATCTGGCGCCGGGACAAGGTGACCGCCGGGACCCGCTTCCGTCCGGAACTCAAGGACGCGGAGGTGTGGCCCCGGCCGTACCAGCAGCCGATCCGGGTCTGGCACGGCAGCGCGACCAGCAAGGAGTCGGTCGACCTGGCCGCCCGCTACGGAGACCCGCTCTTCTCCGCCAACGTCACCAACCCCATCGAGCCCTATGCCGAGTTGATCCGCTACTACCGCGAGCGCTGGGAGCACTACGGCCACGACCCGGCCGACATCGCGGTGGGTGCGGGCACGGCGGGTCTCTACGCGGCCCGTACGTCGCAGGAGGCGCTGGCCGCGTACCGCCCGGTGTTCGAGGGAAACCTGGCCTTCCAGAAGAGCCTGGGCCTGGAGCCGGTCTTCCCGACGCTGGAGGACTTCGTCGAGCGCAGCTCGGCCCTCATCGGCAGTCCCCAGCAGATCATCGACAAGGTGCACCGCTACCACGAGCGGTTCGGACACACGGTGCTGCATCTGCACGCGGACGCGAGCGGTCTCGGCGACGCCCAGCACCGCGACTCCCTCGAGCGCTTCCAGTCGGAGGTCGCTCCGGTACTGCGCCGCGAGATCCCCGACCCGCCGTTCGCGTGGGGGCCGGTGTTCGCGACGCCCGAGGCCGAGGCGGAGCCGGCGTCCGGGCCGGTGCCTGAGCCGGTGTCCGCCTCCGCCCCCGCGTCCGTCCCCGCCGACCGCTGAGGAGGCCCGCCCCATGTCCGACATCCCCCTCGGCGTCCTCGACCTCGTCCCGATCTCCTCCGGCTCCACGGCGACCGAGGCCCTGCGCAACTCCATCGACCTGGCCCGGCAGGCGGAGCGGTTCGGGTACGCCCGCTACTGGTTCGCCGAGCACCACCTCAACCCGGGAGTCGCCGGCACCTCACCCGCGGTGGTCCTCGCCCTGACCGCCTCCGCCACCTCCACGATCCGGCTCGGCTCGGGCGCCGTACAGCTCGGGCACCGCACCGCGCTCTCCACGGTCGAGGAGTTCGGCCTGATCGACGCCCTGCACCCCGGCCGTCTCGACCTGGGCCTCGGCCGCTCCGGCGGGCGCCCGCCGGGAGGGCCCACCGCCCCGCTGCCGACCGCGACCCCCGTGGTCGACGGCCGCGCCCCGAACGGTCTCCGCATCCCACCCCGGTTCTCCTTCGAGTACCTGCTCGGCTCACCCCGCGTCGCCCTTCAGCGCACGCTGCTCCAACAGCCGCACGCCCGGTCGCAGGACTACGGCGAGCAGATCGACGACATCCTCGCCCTGCTCGCGGGGACGTACCGGTCGGCGGACGGCGTCGAGGCACATGTCGTCCCGGGCGAGGGTGCGGACGTGCAGGTGTGGATCCTGGGCAGCAGCGGCGGGGAGAGCGCCACGGTCGCCGGCCGCAACGGGCTGCGGTTCGCGGCGAACTACCACGTCAGTCCGGCCACGGTGCTGGAGGCGGCGGAGGGCTACCGCGCCGCCTTCCAGCCGTCCGACGTCCTCGACAAGCCGTACGTCAGCGTGTCCGCGGACGTGGTCGTCGCGGAGGACGACGGGACCGCGCGCGAACTCGCCACCGGATACGGCCTCTGGGTCCGCAGCATCCGTACCGCCGAGGGCGCCATCGAGTTCCCGACGCCGAAGGAGGCCCGCGCCCACGTGTGGAGCGACCCGGACCGTGCGCTGGTCGCGGATCGCGTCGAGACCCGGTTCGTGGGCTCCCCGGGACACGTCGCCGACCAGTTGGAACAGCTCCAGGAGGCCACCGGGGCCGACGAGTTGCTGATCACGACCATCACCCACGGCCATGCGGACCGGGTGCGCTCGTACGAACTGCTGGCCGAGGAGTGGCGACGCAGATAGCGGTACTGGCATTCGGACGACGCGTGGACCCGGCTTCCTCTTGCCGACGCCGTCGACGAAGGCGCGTCAGTGGTGGTGGCCGTGCCGGCCGAGGGTCTCCACGGGGGTCGCGCCGGGGCGGGTCCACTGCGGCACGGGCCGGCTGGTCGGTCCCCAGGTGGCGTTCCCGTCCGCGTCCGAGCGCCAGTACCAGCAGGCCTGGCGGCCCTGGGACGGGTGCCCCTCGCGGACGTCGCCGATCACGGGCCGGCCCTCGGGGTTGTCCTCCCATGCCTCGCCGCGGCCGTAGGGCGTCATGTCGAGCAGGGCGAGGGACCCGTTGACCGGCTCGTTGCCACGACCCGTCGTGGAGTAGGTGAGGAACACGCGATCGCCGTCGCGGAGGAAACAGCAGATGTGACCCATTCCGCCGCCGATCGGCGCGTCCACACCGCGCACCGAGTACCAGGGCTGGGTGTAGCCCATGAACTCGACGTAGGAGGCCACCTCGTCCCACGGGCCCGAGGTCAGCACGGCGAACGAGACGCCGCGGGCGTTGAGATAGACGGCGTCCTTCACATGCCAGGCCGTGGTGGTGCAGCCCTCGCACTGCCCCTGGTGCGGCGCGCCGTCGTACCACATGTGCTGGTAGACCACGAGCTCGTCGCGGCCCTGGAACAGGTCCAGGAACGGGACCGGGCCGTCGGGTCCGACGACCTCGACCGTCCCGTCGAGCTCCACCATCGGCAGCCGGCGGCGGGCCGCGGCGAGGGCGTCGCCCTCGCGGGTGTGGGCCTTCTCGCGGACCAGGAGCGCGTCACGGGCGGCCTGCCAGGTGGCCAGGTCGACGACGGGTGGATGGCCGGGCAGCGCGGCGGTCGGGTCACTCGGCGTGGTCGTCATGATGTCCTCCGTGATGTCTGGTGCCGGGTGGCGTCGCACGACGTCCCACGACGCTCACCAGAACAGACTCGCGCGCCGACCAGAACTCATCGCGGCACGGGACACCTTCGGTCGAGCCCGCGTGGAGGGGACTGCTCGGCGAGCGTACGAGGCTTTCCACAGGCGCCGGTACGCCTCCACACGCTCTGTCCGGCAAGGCCCGTGGGATGGAACGATTTCCGTGCTGGTACCCGCGTTGGGCACGACGAGCGGCAAGGGGGCTGGACATGGCTGTGGTGATGTCGATGCATTGGGCAGGGGTCACGCCGGAGCAGTACGACATGGTGCGGGATGTGGTGGGTTGGGAGGAGGTCCCGGCGGCCGGTGGCCAGGTGCACGTGGCCTGGTTCGATGCCCAGGGGTTCCACGTGACCGATGTGTGGGAATCCCAGCAGGCGTTCGAGACCTTCTTCACCGAACGGCTCGCACCCGCGATCCAGAAGGCCGGCATCGCCGGTACACCCGAGACAGGCTTCAGCCCGCTCCACCGGCGCTTCATCGCCGCCGGCATCAGCGGTGCGGCATAGGGACAGGGCAAACGCCGTTTCTGACGCCGCGGAACTCAGTGGGCGACCGCTGCGAAGCCGTGCCTGCCGCGCGCGGGGCTTGGGGCTCCGGCGTGCGGCAGGCAGGCAGGGGGCGGGACGGGCCGCGACGAGACGGGCCGGGGTACGAGACGGTCAGGCCGAAGCGTCGGGCTTGACGATCGTGCTGACGAAGTCGCCGATGGCTCCGAGGGTGCGTCCCATCTGCTCGATCTGCGGGAAGTGCCCGGCGTCGGGGATCGGGGCGAAGTGCCCGTCGGGGAACGAGTCGGCGTAGCCGCGCCCGTACTTCAGGGGCGCTATGCCGTCCTCCTCGCCCCAGACGACCAGCACCGGCACGGTCACCCGGTGCAGTCGGCCGCGCAGCTTCGGGTCGTACGTGAACCCCTCGCCCCCGTACACGGCGAGGGTCTTCTGGTTGGCGACCGCCGCGGCCCGCTGCGCATCGCTGAACGAGGCGAAGTCGGGGCGGAACCGCGCGTTGGCGAAGGACAACCGGCTCACCTCGGCCGGGGCCAGGGCGCGCGGGTCGACGACCCGGTTCTCCTCCATGTGGGCGTGGATGCCGACCGCGTTCAGCAGGGTCAGCGCGCCGATCCGGCCGTGGTTGTCGCGCAGGGCCATCTCGGCGGCGATCCAGCCGCCGATGGAGTTGCCGACCACCATGACGCCCTTCAGGTCCAGGGTGTCGAGCAGATCCAGGTACGCGACGGCCAGGTCGGCGACGGTGTCGAACCGCTCCGGGCGGGGGGTGCCGTCGAAGCCGGGGTGGGTCGGCGTGACGACGTACACGTGCTCGGACAGTGCGGACGAGATACCGGCCACCGTGCGCGGGCCGGCACCGCCGTGCAGCATCAGCACGCCGGTGCCCTCGGTGTTCTCGCCGTACTCCTCGACAGTGACGGACAGTCCGCCGGTCAGCTCGACGGTGCGGGAGGCGGGGGTGGAGGTGGGGGTGGGCATGGTGAGGTCCTTGTCATCGCGTGGTGAGAGTCGACTCTCATGAAGTTAGAGGGTCTGCTCTCTTCGTGCAAGTGAACTCTCACGACGAGACTCGACCATTCATGGGAGGGCTCCGCGGGCGGGCCTCGGGGCGTGACCGCGGCCTGCTGCATTGGCAGCACCGACGTCACCGGGTCGAGGTACTGCACCTCCGGCCGGCAGGCAGGACATACCGGATAAATGCGATCATCACACCGGGGTGACATGGCGACTCCGAGCCGTCACCACATCTGGCAGGAGGAGCAATCGATGAACCTCACTCTGAAGCGCCTGCTCGGCGTTACCGCGGCGGTGGTCACGGGCGCGTCGGCCCTGCTCGGCACCGGCGTCGGCACCGCCGCCGCCTCCGGTCGCGCGCACTGCGACCGCGCCGAACAGGACATGTGGAGCAGCGGCGGGCCCAGCCGCAACCTGACCGGCCACCACTGCAGCGTCCCGAACAACAAGAGACGCTGGTACACCATCGAGATCGACACCCTCGTACGGACCTACTACAAGAGGGACACTCTGGACGCAGGGGTCGACCGGACCGAGACCCTGCACCACAGAACCATCAGCTGCATGGGCTACACCTCCGGCGACGGCAAGCTGAACTGGTTCGGATGCCCGCCCGCCTGACACACCGCCGATGGGTCGGCCCGGGAGGAAACCCCTCCTGAGCCGGCCGTCTCTCCGTGCCCCCGGTCGGCCCTTCTCTCTCTGCCTCCGGCGGGATTCGACCCTGCGGCACCCGCTGCAGACGTGAGGGGGGATCAGCTGACGTCGAGGTAGTCCCGTAGGGCCTGGGAGCGGGAGGGGTGGCGCAGTTTGGACATCGTCTTGGACTCGATCTGACGGATGCGCTCACGTGTCACCCCGTACACCTGCCCGATCTCCTCCAGGGTCCGGGCCTGCCCGTCGATGAGGCCGTAGCGCAGGGAGATGATTCCTGCCTCGCGTGCGGTCATGTTCGCGAGGACGGCCTGGATGGCGTCCTTGAGGAGGAGGAAGGTGACCATGTCCGCGGGGGAGATGGTCTCGCTGTCCTCCAGGATGTCACCGAGTTCCGTGCCGCCGTCCTCGCCGAGCGGGGTGTGGAGTGAGACCGGCTGCTTGCTGTAGCCCTCTATCTCGGTGATCTTCTCGACGGGGACGTCCAGCTTGTCCGCGAGTTGTTCCGGTGTGGGTTCGGCCCCGGTGTCCTGGAGTATTTCCCGGCGGACCTTGGCCATGCGATTGATGACCTCGACCATGTGGACGGGGATGCGGATCGTCCGGCTCTGGTCGGCCAGGGCGCGTGAAATCGCCTGCCGGATCCACCAGGTCGCATAGGTCGAGAACTTGAACCCTTTGGTGTAGTCGAATTTCTCCACCGCGCGGATCAGTCCCGTGTTCCCCTCCTGGATCAGATCCAGGAACAGCATTCCCCGCCTGCTGTACCGCTTGGCGATGGAGACGACCAGGCGCAGGTTCGCCTCGACGAGATGAGACTTCGCCACATGCCCGTCCGCGGCGAGAATCTCCAGTTCGCGTTGGAAATCCGGGCTGATGTGCGGCTCCTCCGTCAGCCTTCGCTCGGCGAACAGACCCGCCTCGATGCGCTTCGCCAGCTCCACCTCCTTCTCGGCGTCGAGGAGGGAGACCCGGGCGATCTGCTTGAGGTAGTCGCGCACCTGATCGATCGTGGCGCCGCCGGAGGTGAGCCGGGGGGTGGGCGCGTCGTCGTCCTCGTCCGCATACGCGGCGGGATTGGGCGACTCCAGTTCCCATGCCTGAGTGTCCGTTTCCATGGCGCTCAACTCCTCTCCAGAAGCGGTCGGAGGAACTGCCCGGTGTAGGACCGAGGCTGGGCCGCCACCTGTTCGGGGGTGCCCTCGGCGATCACTGTGCCGTCGCGGTGACCGCCTTCGGGACCCATGTCGACGATCCAGTCGGCGGTCTTGATCACGTCGAGGTCGTGCTCGATGACCACGACCGTGTTGCCTTGGTCGACGAGTCGGTGGAGCACGGCCATCAGTTGGCGGACGTCCTCGACACGCAGGCCGGTGGTCGGCTCGTCGAGGACGTAGAGCGTTTCACATGGCCCAGGCCCACGTCATGGAGCGTCCTGAGGTGTCGGGAGATGATCGCGTGTTCCGCGAAGAAATCCAGGCTGTCCTCGATGGTCGTGCCCAGTACGTCGGTGATGGACCTGCCCTTGAAGTGTACGTCCCGGGTCTCCCGGTTGTACTGCGCTCCGTGACACACCTCACACGGCACGTAGAGGTCACTCCTGTGTACGTCGCCGGGTCCGACCGGGCGGGAAGGAGACCGACACCTCGCGCCTTCACGGTCTTCTCGTCGTGCTCGACGACGATCACGGTGTTGCCACGGTCCCGCAGCCGCAGCAGTGTCTCGGCGAGCCGTCGGTTGGCGCGCTGGTGCGGCCCGATGCTCGGTTCGTCCAGCACGTACAGCACGCCGACCGGACCGGCGCCGATCCGGGTGGCCGGCCGGATCCGCTGCGCCTCGCCGCCGGACAGACGGGCGGCGGGCCGGTTCGGTGGGAGATGGTCCAGGCCGACGTCGACAAGGAACCGCAGTCGCCCGCCGATCTCCGCGACGACGGCGTCGGCGACTCGCCGCTCCCAGCCGGGCGCCGCCACAGGCCGGGCAGGGCACCTCGTCGACAGATGATGTGGATCTGCTCGCGGAATCCGTGCAGCACCACCTTCTTCGCGGCGGCGGGCAGTTGACGCCAGGGGCGGCGATGCTGAACCCGGCCGCCGCGGCCACCGCTTCGAGCAGCCGGGTGAAGTACTCGGCGCCGCCGGTGTTCGTCCACGGCGCGACGGCGCCCTCGGACAGCGACTTCTCCTCGTCCGGTACGACGAGTTCGGGGTCGACCTCCGTCCGTGAGCCCAGGCCGGTGCACTCGGGGCAGGCACCCCACGGCCCGTCGAAGGAGAACAGCCGGGGTTCCAGCGCCTCAAGGCCGATGTCCACGAAGTCGACGCGGACGACGCCTCCGGCGAGCCCGAGCGCGGTCTCTACGGACTCGATCAGCCGCTGTCACGCACTCGCCTTCACCGCGAGCCGGTCCACGACCACGTCGATCGAGTGCTTCCTGCGCCTGTCCAGCGGCGGCGGCCCGGTGAGCGGATGAACCTCCCCGTCGACCCGCACCCGGCTGAACCGTCGGCGCAACCCGAGCCCGATACTCCGGTGACCACGATGAGCGCATTCCTGGGCAACTCCACGGAGATGTCACGCAGGTTGTGCCGGCGGGCGCCCTTGACGACGAGTCGGTCTTTCACATGTCCGAACCCTGCGACGCGGTAGAGCGTGCGGTTGCCGAATCGTTATCGACCGGCTCCGCCCTCGGTGACGCTCCGCCCACCGCCGCGGCCTCACGCTTCGACGAGCTCGCGGACGCCGTCCCGCACCTGCTGCTCCTGCTCCAGCACCCGTTCCTGCTCCAGCACCCGCTCGGTCTCCTGCACCCGCTCCGTCTCCTGCGCCTGCTCCCGCTCACCGACCGGGTGGCGGTGGCGGTACAGCCAGGTGATGTCGCGGCCGAACGACCAGACGAGCGAGGCGAGCGCGAGGAGCACCGCGGCGGCGTTGCCCTCCAGGGGCATGATCCCGGCGCCCGCGACGAGCAGCACGATCCCCTGGAGGGCCGCCACGGTCTTGCGCGCCATGCTGTGCGGCAGGGCCGCGTTCAGCCAGGGCAGCACCCGGGCCGCCGCCACGAACGCGTACCGCATGGTGCCGATCAGCAGCACCCACGGGCCGAGCGACATCGAGACGTACACGCTCAACACCAGGATGAGGAACGCGTCCACCTCCATGTCGAAGCGGGCGCCCAGCGCGGTCGAGGTGCCGGTGTGACGGGCGACCTTGCCGTCCACCCCGTCGAGGATCAGGGCGACCGCCGTGAGACCGACGAGCAGGCTGACCGGGGGCGAGCTCTCGAAGGAGTCCGCGACCAGGGCGGTGACCCCGCCGACCAGGATGGCCCGGCCGAGCGTCACCCGATTGGCCGGTCCGAAGGAACGGGGCCGTGAGCGACGCAGGGCACGGGTCAGTACCGCCCAGGTGGCGAGCGCGAAGGCCAGACCGGTCAGCCAGCCCGCGGGCCCCATCCCGATCGCCGTGCCCAGCAGAGCCAGCACCAGGAGCTGCAGACCCGCTCCCACCGTGGTCTCCTGCGCCAAGAGCCTCGCGTCGTACGTGTTGTTCAGGGCCACCGCACATCCTCCGGCCGTATGACAGAGTCGATCAACGCCGCGTACAGTGCGCGGCTTGTCACCGCTCCGTACGTGAAGATCTGCTGAATCGTTCAGGGGGACGCTCATGGAACTCACAGCTCGTGCCTTCTGGCTGAGCTCGCCCGGCCACGCCGAGATACGCGAGGTCGCCCTGCCGGCCCCCGGCGAGGGGGAGGTGCTGGTGCGCACGCTCTACTCGGGAGTGAGCCGGGGCACCGAGACCCTCGTCTTCCGCGGCGGCGTTCCGGAAAGTCAGCATGCTTCGATGCGTGCACCGTTCCAGGACGGGGATTTTCCCGCACCGGTCAAGTATGGCTATTTGAGCGTCGGCCAGGTGGAAGAAGGCCCGGCGGGTCTGCGCGGCCGGACCGTCTTCTGCCTGTATCCGCACCAGACGCGCTACGTCGTGCCGCTGAGCGCCGTGACCGTCGTACCGGACTCCGTCCCCGCCCCGCGCGCCGTGCTCGCCGGGACCGTGGAGACCGCGGTCAACGCCCTGTGGGACGCGGCACCGCTGGTCGGCGACCGGATCGCCGTGGTGGGCGGCGGCATGGTCGGCTGCTCCGTCGCCGCGCTCCTCGCCCGCTTCCCGGTCGTACGCGTCCAGCTCGTCGACGCCGA
>LRTP01000146.1 GCA_001550305.1 Streptomyces diastatochromogenes | reverse complement strand
CGGACCGCCTCGCGCAGCGCGCCCTGCAAGCGCGCCCACGCGCGCGTGCCGGTGCCGAAGCGGCCGGCACGAGCAGCTCCCATGCGGGCCCCGACAGCGGGATCTCAGAGGCGGCCCCCGACGGCGTCATGTGGTCCCCGATGGCGTCATGAAAGTGGACCTTAAACCGGACCGCCGCCCTTCGTAGCGTCACCGTCATGAACACCACCCCCCTCCGCGGGTCGCTGCTCGCCGCCCTCGCCTGCGTCCTCGTCGGAGGCTCCTTCACTGCCAACAGCGTCCTGGGCCACTACCCGTACGCGGGGGGTCAGTTCCTTCGCTACGGTCTCGCCTGCGTGCTGCTCCTGCCGCTGGTCGGACGGGGTGGCACGGCACCACTGGGGCGGCTCGCGGTACGCCGGTGGGGGCGCCTCGCGCTGCTCGCGGCCGTCGGCATGGTCGGCTTCAACCTCGCCGTGATCGCCGCCGAACGCACCGCGGAACCAGCCGTTCCGGGCGTGTTCGTGGGCTGCGCCCCGGTGGTCGTGGCCGTTGTCGTCCCCCTTCTTGAGGGGCGCCGGCCCCAACGCCCGGTCCTGTACGGGGCGTCGCTCGTCGCGGTGGGCGCCTTCACGGTCCAGGGCTGGGGCCGCACCGACGGCACGGGGATCGCGTACTCCGTGTGCGCGCTCGCGGGCGAGGTGGGCTTCGCGGTGCTCGCCGTACCCGTGCTGCGCCCGCTGGGGCCCCGGCTGCTGTCGGCCACCGTCTGCGGGATCGCCGCGGTCGAGTCGGCGGTGGCCGGGATCCTCACCGCGCGCCTCA
>LRTP01000145.1 GCA_001550305.1 Streptomyces diastatochromogenes | reverse complement strand
GTCGGGGCGACGGGTGCCCGGGCCGCCCGGGACCAGCAGGGTGTGCGGGGCGGGCGCGTCGGCGAGGGCGTGGTCCGGGACGAGGGTGAGGCCGCTGGTGGTACGCACGGGTGCGCCGTCCAGGGAGGCGGTGTGGATGCGGTACGAGCCGGCGCGGAAGGCCTCGGCGCCCGCGAAGACCTCCACGGGGCCGGTGACGTCGAGGCTCTGCACATCGTCGAAGAGGACCACCAGGACGGTTCGCATGGTCTCGATTCTTGGCGGGCGGGGTGATGGCCGCAATGACGAGTACCCCACCTTTCCTGCCATCGCCCCTCCCGCCTTCCCCGCGTACCGACCAGTCGGTAACCTTCGGGCATGACCACACCTCTGCCGGAGCGCGCCGGGCGGCGCTGCCACAACGTCCTCAACCCGCTGCACTCGACGCACTACTTCTCACCGGATCTGGGACGGGAGCTGGCCGACGTCGGAATCGACGACAGCAACGGCGCGTACTTCGCCGTGCGTGCCGCCGCCATGGGGGCGGTGGGTCCCGGCACGGTGACGGCGACGTTCTACAACTTCCGCCACGAGTTGGTGGCCCGGCATGTGCCCGCGGTGTGGGAGAAGGCCTCCCCGAAGACCGTCCTCGCGGCACGCGCGCGTGCCGTCGACGCGACCTGGCGCCGGCTCCTCGGCGAGGACGTCCTCGCCTCCAAGGAGGTCGCCGAGGCGGCGGAGCTCGCCCTGCGGGCCGCGGAGGCCTGCACCAGGACCGCGCGTGCCGCCTGGAGGACCGACCCGAGGTGGGCCGCCGAGCCCTGCAGCACGAAT
>LRTP01000144.1 GCA_001550305.1 Streptomyces diastatochromogenes | reverse complement strand
ACCGGGCCGGGGCTCGGCGGGGTCGGCTCGGGGCCCGGCGGCGGCTGCGGCACCGGGGTCGGCGGAGGGGTGGGCTTCGGTGGGGGGTGAGGGCCCGGATCCGGGGTCGGGTCCGGGAAGGGGTGGGGGTCCGGGAAGGGCTGCGGGCGGTCGGGGCCCGGCCCGGGCGTGGGACCCGGTTGCACCGGATCGGGGTTCGGATGCGTCATGGCGTCCTCCAGCCAGTCGATACGTCGGCCCTGGACTTGTCCCACGCGTACCCGGCCACCGCTCCCCCAGTCACCCCGTCGCGCAGGGCGTGCGGACCAGTTGGACCAGACGGACCCGGCCGGTCCACCGGTGGCGCGCTCGCCCACGGCGCAGCTACCCGTGGAGCGTCCACCCGAGGCGCACCGCGTCCGCGCCGGCCGCGAGCCCCGGGCGGGGGCTGGACAGTACCGGGACCGCGGTCGTGGTCAGCCGCTCGGCCGGGGTCATGGACGCCTGGGCGAGGACGATCGCGTCGGCGTCGGTGACCGAGTCGGCGGCCGTCGCCACGCTGCGGACGTACCCGTCGGTGTCGCCCGCCTCGAAACGCGCCCAGGCCCCGTCGACCAGCAGCGTACGGACCTGTACGGAGCGCCCGGCGGCGCGGGCCTCCTCCTCGACGAGGGCGACCGTCGGCTCCAAGGTGCTCTCCGAGGTCGCGACGACCACCACACGGGGGCCCGTGGCGACCGCGGCGGCGGCCATCGGACGGTCCACCCGGAGCACGGGTATCCCGGCGCCCGCCTCCTCGGCGACGGCGCCGATGGTCGAGCAGGTGCCCAGCACGGCACGCGCCCCGTCG